>JAMLIQ010000007.1 GCA_023954095.1 Burkholderiaceae bacterium
TTCCTACAATCAGTAGCGACATTTTGATACGGTTGCCCTTCGTGGCACTGTCAATATCGTCAGCATGGGCCTTTGCGGTGTTCTGTACGCCCCTGTGACCACACTGGTTTTTCTCAATCCTTCAACCTCATTACCGCCATGTTTGCGCGATGGATCGCCTCTGCTTCACCGATGGTACTCTGGTGTGCGCTGTGCCTTGCCGCGTGCCTGCTGCCGCAGGCGGCACAGGCGGCCCGGGCGATACCCGCTGTGGCCCTGTACTACGGCCACACAACGCCCCTGACCGACTTCCGTGCATTTGACATGGTCGTGGTCGAGCCCGACCACGGGAACGATCGGAGCGTCCCATCACTGCCCGGCACGGAGATGTACGCCTACGTTTCCGTGGCCGAGGTGCAGGCATCGCGCCCGTATTACGCCGACATTCCCTCGCACTGGAAGCTGGCACGCAACGGCCACTGGAAATCGGACGTCATCGACCAGACGCCCCCCGAGTGGCCCGACTTTTTTGCCCGCCGCGTGATTGCCCCCCTGTGGGAGCGCGGCTACCGGGGCTTTTTTCTGGACACGCTCGACTCCTACCGCCTGGCCAGCAACTTCGACGAAAAGGCGCAGCAGCAGGGGCTGGTGCGCGTGATCGAAACCCTGCACCAGCGCTTTCCCGGCATCCAACTGGTGCTCAACCGGGGTTTCGACATCGTGCCGCAGGTGCGCGACAAGATCCAGATGGTGGCGGCTGAATCCCTGTACCAAGGCTGGAACGCCGGCGCGCAGCGCTATGAAGAGGTGAGCGAAGCGAACCGCAGCTGGCTGCTGGACCAGTTGCGCACCATCCGGGAGCGCGATGGGCTGCCGGTGCTCGTCATCGACTATGTGCCGCCCCAGGACCGCGCCCTCACCCGCGCCACCGCCGCGCGCATCCAGGCCGATGGCTTCATACCATGGGTCACCGACAGCGCGCTGGAAACCTTGGGCATCGGCAGCATCGAAGTGGTGCCACGGCGCATCCTGGTTGTGTACAACAGTGCGGAATCCCCCTCCCTGAACTACTCCAACGCCCACCGCTTCCTGCAGATGCCGCTCAACCACATGGGGTTCATCGTGGACTACGCAGACGCGCTCGATCCCTTGCCCGAAGGCGTGCTGCGTGACCGCTATGCGGGCATCGCCACCTGGTTTTCCGGCTTCCTGCCCGAAAACCGGCGCAAACCCGTGGGCCAGTGGCTGCAGGACCGCATGGCGGAAGGCATGCCGCTGGCGATTGTGGGCGACATCGGCCAGTCGCCCGACCGGCAATGGGCGCGCAAACTCGGGCTGCAAACCGGCCCATTGGAGCCCCACGGCGCCTTGCGCAGGACGGCACAGCACCCGATGCTGGGCTTCGAAACCGCCATCCCCTTGGTCACGCGCAGCTACGAGCCCGTGCAGCTGACGGCAGCCATGAAGCCCCAGGCACAGGCCCTGGTGGAATTTCGGGACGAGCGCAAGCAGGAATTCGTGGGCGGCGCGCTCACGCCCTGGGGGGGCTTCATTCTCGACCCCTATGCACTGGCCGAAGTGCCCGGCACCGACTATGCACGCTGGGTCATCGACCCGTTTGCCTTCCTGACCCAGGCCCTGCGCCTGCCTCCGATGCCGGTGCCCGACACCACCACGGAAAACGGCCGCCGCCTGCTGCTGGCCCATGTGGATGGCGATGGTTTCGCCTCGCTGGCCGAACTGCCCGGCAGCCCACCGGCGGCGCAGGTGCTGCTGAGAGACGTTTTTGAAAAATACCGTTTCCCCCAAACGATGTCGGTCATCGAAGCCGAGATCGCGCCGCACGGCCTGCACCCCGACCTGAGCCCCCGCCTAGAAGGCATTGCGCGGCAAATGTTCAAGCTGCCACACATTGAAATCGGCAACCACACCTACTCGCACCCATTTCTGTGGGACCAGAGCACGCTGCACGGCATCTTTAAGAACGACGAAGAAGCTGCCTACAACCTCAATATTCCCGGCTACACCATGGACTTGACGCGTGAGATCGTGGGCTCCACCGCCTACATCCGCGAGCGCCTGGCACCTGCGGGCAAGCCGGTCAAAATTTTGCAATGGACGGGCGATACCGAGCCCAACGCCGAGGCACTGGAGATCACGGAGCGCGCCGGGCTGCTCAACATCAATGGCGGCGACACCTCCATCACGCGCGCCAATCCTTCGCTTACGGCCGTGGGCGCCTTGGGCATCCGCAAAAACGGTTATCTGCAGGTGTACGCACCTATCACCAACGAGAACATCTACACCAACCTCTGGCGCGGTCCGTTCTACGGCTTTGAGCGCGCCATCGAAACCTTCGAGATGACCGACAAGCCCCGGCGCATCAAGCCTGTAGGTATTTACTACCACGTGTACTCAGCCAGCAAACAAGCTGGCTTGAAGGCGCTGCACAAGGTGTACGGCTGGGCGCTGGCGCGTCCGCTGCACCCGGTGTTTACGTCGGAGTTCATTGCGAAGGTGCAAGACTTTGACCGCGTTGCCATCGCCCGCGAAGGGCTGGGCTGGCGCGTGCGTGGCGACGGCCACCTGCGCACGCTGCGCCTGCCGCCCGCACTGGGCACACCCGACCTGCAGGCCAGTACCGGTGTGGCCGGTTTCCGCCCCGGGGCAGAAGGGCTGTACGTGTCCCTCTCCGGCGCCCGTGCAACACTGCAGCTGCAAAGCCCCCCCCCATCTGCGGCTGCGCCATGGCCCTCCCTGTTTGAAGCCAATGGGCGCCTGGGCCGCTGGGCCCGTTCAGACCAGGGACAACGTCTTGATTTTGAACTCCAGGGCCACGTGCCGCTGGAGTTTGCGCTGGCAGCTGCCAGCCAGTGTCAGGTGCGCGCCAACCAGCGCACCCTCTCGCCTGCCCCCGCAGGTCCCTCCGCCCCAGCGGGCGTACAGTATTTCAGGCTCCAGGATGCCCGTGCTCAAGTCCAGCTCCACTGCCCTGCACGCTGAGCGCCCGGTCCTGGCGCCCGGCTGGCTGATCGCGTTGATGGCGGCGATGGTCTGCGTCGCGCTGTGGCTGCTGTATCCACGCCAGGATCTGGAGCGGCGCCTGTCGGATACCACCGAATCGGCGCTGTCGCTGAGCTACCTGAACAACCTGCTGCGCAGCGACCCCGATAATCCCCGCCTGCGCCTGCTGCTGGCACAGCGCCAGATGGCCAATGGCAACGCCGCCGACGCACGCGCAACACTGCAGCCCGCCCTGGATTCCAGCCAGCCTGAAATCCACCGTGACGCACTGTGGGTGCTCTGGGAGCTGACGTACACCGAGTACCAGCGCACGCCCGAGAAGGACAGCGCCCGGCGCGACGCCCTGCGGCAAACGCTGCGCGAACAGCTCCACGTGCTGGCACGGGAGAAGTGGCCTGTGGAGCGCCAGCGGCGCCTGGTCACCCTGGCCGCCCAGTTCAACGAGCCTGCCCTGGGCATCGCGCTCAACAGTTCGCTCGCGGCCGAGCAGACAACCCCGCGCGAAGCCGCGCAGTTCTACGAGCGGGCAGCACGCCAGGCACTGGCCGTATCGGACTACGCCAGTTGCGCCGAGTTCTACCTGCTGGCGCGCAAGGCCACCACAGACCCACAGCAAGCCAAACGGCTGTTCCTTGCCGCCGTGCGCGCACTGCAGTCGGGCAACCAGCCCCTGGCCGCACTGGAACTGGCGGAACGTGAAGTGGGTGCACTGATCGATGACCCGGAGATTCTCTTTTTCCTGACCGAACTGGCCCGATCCGCAGGCAGACCCGATGTGGCCGACCGCTATATCCGCCGGCTCCTGCGTCTGGCCCTGCTGCGCCAGTGGCAAAGCCATACCGCGCTGGCCTTCAGTCCCAAGGCCACAGATCCAGAATCCTTCGCCGCATTGCGGCCTGCATCCTGGCGCTGGATGCAGCCCCACCAGCCCCAGCCCACGACGGCCTACGACGACGGCGCACAGTGGCTGGGCCCGACCGCCTCCATGGTAGGCGACCGCCCCAACGCGGCCCCCACCCTGGTGCACGTGGCACAAGCAGCGCAGCGCAGCGCACCCCTCTCTCCAGGCCTGCCGTTTGACGACAAGATTTATACCCTGGGCTACGAGGTGTTCCTGGAAAACCGCAACCTGGAAGACGCCTGGGCGGTCGCCCAGGCCGCCGTGCAGCAAAACCCCGGCGATATGGTCTGGCGCGAACGGCTGGCACAGGTGTCGGAGTGGACGCTGCGCCTGGATGTCGCACTGGAAAACTGGCTGGCCGTGGCCCGCCAGACCCAGAAGGAGTCCGCCTGGCAGGCCGTGCTGCGCCTGGCCCCAGGCCAGTTCGACGACACAGCGCTGGTGCAGGCACTGCGCCACCAGCTGCGCAGCAAGCCCGACGACCTGCCGCTCATCCAGGCCCTGGTGCAGACCTACGAGCGGCTGGGCGAGCCCCAGCCCGCACTGGACTACCTGCAGCAGCATGCCCGCACCCCGGCCGCCCTGGAAATCCTGGCCCAGCTGGCCGAGCGCGCCGGGCAGCCCGACCTTGCCCTGCAAAGCTGGCGCCGCCTGTTGGAGCAACCCCACCAGGCCACTCCCGAGCGCGCCATGCGCGCTGCCGTGCTGGCACTCACCCACGAGCGCCCGGACGAAGGCCTGGCCTGGCTGGAAGCCGCGCAACAAGACCCTCCCACGACGCCAGACACCGCCACCGATTTCTGGCGCCTGACCGGGCAACTTGCCGAGAGCCGACAGCGCGCCCCGCTGGCCATCGCCGCCTATCGCAAACTGCTGGAGACCCAGGGCACCGACATGGGTGACTTCGACGGCCTGATCCGCATGCTGCTGCTCGACTACCCCCTGGAGGCGGCACAGGTATCGGCCCACGCCTGGGAACGCTACCACCAGCCCCGCCACCTGCTGCAGGCGCTCACGCTGTATTCCGGACGAGGCCAGTGGGATGCTTTCGCCCGCCTGATCAAGCCGCTGGAGGCGAACACGAAAGCCCGCCAGGAAACACTGGCCACCCTGTGGAAAAGCCCGGAGTTCCTGCGCCTGACAGGCACCTGGCACCAGAACCAGGGCCGCATGGCCGAGGCGCGCCGCCTGTATGAAGCAGGCCTGCGCGCAAGCCCCCAATCGACCGACATGCAGCAGGCACTGCTGTGGCTGTTCATTGACGGCAACGACACGGTATCACTGCGCACGCTGCTGGCAACGCACGAACAGCAATGGAGCCGCTCCGAAGAGGTACACGATGCGCTGGCATCTTCCTACCAGGCGCTGTCACTGCCGCAGACGGCCCTCGACCGCTACCTGACACCGCGCTTCAAGGCCCACCAGGACGACTTCCTGTGGCTCATGAACTATGCCGATGCCCTGGACCAGAACCAGCAGGCAGACCGCGCCTGGCGTCTGCGGCGCCATCTGCTCTCGCGCGAATGGCAGTCGGCCCGCGAGGGCCAGGGGAGCACGCGCCTGACGCGCGCCCAGGCCCGCAAGATCTGGCTGACCGATGCGGGGCTGGACCAGACGCGGCGCATTGCCCGCACGCGCCTGATGCTCACGCAGCGCCCTGGCGACGCCGCCATTGATGTGCTGCGTGAACTGCTGCGCCTGGACCGGGACGCCCGGGGCAACTTCTCCAACGCCGCAGCAGAAACGGCCATTGGCTGGCTGCAGGACGCAGGCGAATACACGGCGGAGCGCGGCTTCCTGTGGCACCAGTACGCACGCAGCCGCAGCCTGCGCGCCAACCGGCCGCTGTGGGCCGAGATCACCGTGGCCCTGGCCGAGAACGACCGGGCCGCCAGCGGGCAGCTGCTGGAAAGCTTTGATGAACGCCTGCCGCGCTACGACCGCATCAATGCAGCTGCTGCAGCCCACGATGTGCGCCTGGCCCAGACTGCCGCATTCGAGGCCCAGAACGGCCAGCATGACGACGCCCCGCTGCACCTGCAACTGACCGAGAACCTGCTGGCCTTCAGCGACCATGCCGGCACCCGGGTGACGGCGGCGCAACTGGGCGGCATGGACGAGCAGCGCGCCGATGCCGTGCTGCACCTGGCGCTGAGCCCCAGGATAGCGCTCGACCTGAACTTTGCCAGCCTGCGCCGCCAGGCCACCACCCCTGTCGTCATTCGCACGCCCCCCAGCGAGAAATTGCTGGAAGCCCGCCTGCACTGGCGGCACCTCGATGGCGAGACGGCGCTGCATGCCGCCAGCCGCCAGGGGTTCCTGCAGACCACCCCGCTGCAGCTCTCGCACGAGCAGCGGCTGGACAACCGTCTCAGCCTGCAGGCGGACATCGGCATGCACTTGCCCAGTGAAGAAAGCCTGGCGCTGCGCGTGGCCGGCATGAAAAGCCGTGCCAGCGCCAGCCTGCGCTACCAGGCTACGCGCCAGGACCAGTTCTCACTCACGCACTGGGGCGAGCGCTACCAGCTCCAGACCGGCATCGAGGTGGGCAGCGGCCGGCACAGCGCCCTGCAATACACCCACACCTACCGCCAGGACGCGCCCTCGCTCGAATGGAGCGCGTTCTGGTCCACCCATGCCTACCGGCGCAAGGACCTGTCGGGCCTGCAGCCCATCGATCTCGGCCTCCAGCAGTTCCTCCCCGCCGATACCAACGAACTGGGCCGCGACTACTTTCTGCCCGACGATTTCAGTTTTTACGGAATCGAGCTTTCCACCAACACACGCTACGCACAGGACTACACGCGCGCACTGCGCCCCTTTGCCAGCATCAGCCGCACCTGGCACAGTCGGCTGGGCCCAGGCTATGGCGTGCGCCTGGGCATGGCGGGCAGCCTGTGGGGTGCTGACCACCTGAGTCTGAGCTGGGGGCAATCCAAATCCGGTATTCAGACCCAAGGCACCACCCGCGACCTGCAACTGACCTACCGTCTTCATTTTTAATCCCCGATCCGGCTCCATGAGGAACACCATGCACCACTACCCCACTGCCCTGCGACGCCTGCACACCCTGCTCATCGGCGGCGCCCTGTTGCTGCTCAGCGCATGCTCCACCCTGGACCGCGGCACCGCCCCCGCGCTGGAACGCCAGGCCACCTGGGTCGTGCTGCCTTTTGCCAACCACACCGAAACCCCGCTGGCCGGCAACCGGGCCGAAGCCATTGCACAGGCCTTGCTGCACGCCCAGGGCGTGGGCAAGGTGCTGCGCTATGAAACCGGCCCGCAACAGGAAGCCCTGTTTGATGCCGGGGACAGCAAGCGCCAGCAGGAAGCCCTGGACTGGGCCCGCGAACGCCAGGCGCGCTACGCGCTGACCGGCGCGGTCGACGAATGGCGCTACAAGGTGGGCGTGGACGGCGAACCCGCCGCTGGCGTGACACTGCAGATCATCGACATCGGCTCCGGCGACATTCTGTGGAGCGGCACGGGCGGCAAGAGCGGCTGGAGCCGCGAAGCGCTCTCGGCCGTGGCACAGAAGCTGATCCGCGACCTGTTGCAGTCGGGCCTGTCGGGCGCCCGCTGACGCCTGTTTTCGCTGCCCATGACCAGTCCATCCGAAAAAACCGGACCGCGCCGCCAGCTGGCGGGCTCTGAATCGTCCGCACCTCTGACGCACCGACCCGCGCATTGGCCCGCCGCCCTGCTGGGGAAGCTGGCTGCCACGGACATCCGGCCCTGGGTCATGCTGGGCGAGACGCTGCTGCTCCCCCTGATTGCACTGGCGCTCGGTTTTGCGTGGAATCCGCTCGATCCTCTCTGGAGTGCCTCCGCGTTTCCCTGGTCATGGCTGGCCCCGGTCATTCTGGCCCTGCGCTATGGCCCGCTGGCCGGGCTGGGCGGCGCGAGCGTCCTGCTCATGGGCTGGCTGGCTATCAACCTGGGGCACTACGACGCGTTTCCCCAACTTTTCTTCCTGGGCGGGCTGATCCTGGTGATGCTGGTGGGGGAATTCTCCAGCCTGTGGCAGGCCCGTACCCGGCGCGCAGAAACACTGCAGCTCTACCTGGACCAGCGCCTGGAACACCTGGTGCGCCAGTATTACCTGCTGCGCCTGTCGCACGACCGCCTGGAGCAGGAACTGATCGGCCGTCCCATGTCCATGCGCGATGCCCTGTCCACGCTGCAGGAAGTGGGCAGCGATGCACAAGGCCCCGAGACACTGTTGCGGCTGCTGGCCCAATACTGCCAGCTGGAAACTGCGGTGCTGTGTCCCGTGGCGGATGAACAGCTGGGCACGCAGGCGCTGGCCAGCCTGGGAGCGCCCCGGCAGGTCCTGGAGAACGACCCCCTGGTGCAACAGGCAATCGAAACCCGCAAGCTGTGCCATATCAACGAAGTGCTGGCGACGCAGCAGCACAGCCGCTATCTGGTGGCGGCACCGCTGCTGGACCTGGGCGGCGAGTTGTACGGCCTGCTGCTCATTGAGGAAATGCCCTTTTTCTCGCTGCAGACAGAGAACCTGCAAACCATCAACCTGCTGCTGGGCTACTACACCGACGGCCTTTCCATGCAGGCCCTGGCACGGCCCATCCTGCAGGTACTGCCCGACTGCCCGGCCCCGTTTGCCTTTGAGGCCCAGCGCCTGTCGCACATCCGCGCCAGCACACGGGTTCCGAGCATCATCGTGGCGCTGGAATTTCTCCCGCGCGCCATTGCGCGCGACCTTCCCCAGCAAATCCAGCGCCTCAAGCGGGAGCTCGATGAAAGCTGGCTGATTACTGCCCCGGAACGCCAGATTCTGGCCGTCCTGATGCCGCTGGGCGATGCCAGCACCGCCGAAGGCTACATTCAACGCCTGGAAGCCTGGTCGCAACAGAAAGGCGCACAGCCGCTGGCGGCGGCCGGGGTGTTCCCGCATGTGCTGCCGCTGGACACCGGCACCCCCCTGGCGGTGCTGCAACGCATCCACGGTCTGGCCCATGGTTAACCTCAAGCTCGGCATTGCCGCATTGCTGCTGGAGCTGGGCGCCTGGAGCGGCCCGCTGCTGATGGGCGGGAACACCGACAGCGCGCTGGCCAGCTACCTGCTGGTGCATGCCCTGGCCTGTGTGATGCTGTCGCTGTTCCTGTTTCCGCTGTTGTCCACCCGGCAGGCACGGCCGCGTCTGGCCATTGTCTTGCTGATGATGGTCTGCAGCTATGCCGTGCCCGTGGCGGGTTTTCTCGGTGTGCTGGCGGCCGCGCTGGTGCTGCGGCTGTACCGCAAACCTGCGGCCCACACCGAATTCGAATCGCTGCAAATGCCGGAATTCGATCAGCACCAACGTCGCCAGGGTCATTTCCGCCATGCGGGCCTGCGCTCTTTCCTGGGCAATATCCATGCGCCCATCCAGTCCCGCCTGCGCGCCATGGTGGCGCTGCAATATGTGTCCGGGCGCACGGCCTCACCCTTGCTGCGCACCGTGCTGAGCGACCCCAGCGAAGACCTGCGCCTGCTCGCCTACGGCATGCTCGACACACTGGAGAAACGTGTCAACAGCAGCATCGATGCCGAAATGGGCACGCTGCGCGCCGCCCAGGCAGAAGGAGGGAACGCAGGCCTGCGCACCTTGGAATCCGCACAACGCCTTTCTGACCTGTACTGGGAACTGATCTACCAGGATCTCGTTCAGGGCGATCTGCGCAAGCATGCCATCCAGGAATCCCTGCGCTACTGCGATTGGGTGCTGGCCGAACAAGCAGACAACGCGCAGCTGTGCTTGCGGCGCGGCCGCCTGCTGCACGAACAAAAACGGCCCGATGAAGCGGCGCAGGCCTATGCGCAGGCGCGTGAGCTGGGGCTGCCGGCCACCCGCGTGCTGCCCTACCAGGCCGAGCTGTGCTTTGACCGCAAGGATTTTGCCCAGGCCCATGCGCTGATGCAGGAACTGGGCCAGTGGAGTGCATTGCCCCGCCTGCGCCCGGTGGTGGATTACTGGAGCCGGCGATGAACACGCGCAAGGCCGAAAGCGCCGATGTGGCGCTGGTGCTGGAGGGCACGTTCCCCTACGTCAGCGGGGGGGTCTCCAGCTGGATCAACCAGATCATCCGCGCGTACCCGGATATCCGCTTTGCCATTGTCTTTCTGGGCAGCCGCCGTGAGGACTACAAGGAATTCAAATACCAGCTCCCGGACAACGTGGTGCACTTTGAAGAGCACTACCTGTACGCCCACCTGAACGCCCACTACCAGCCCGCCATGCGCGATGGCGACCGCCAGGCCTTCGATCTGATCGACCAGCTGATCGACACCTTGCACCTGGGACCCGACAACCCCCAGACCATGCAGGTGTTCCGCCAGGTGGCACTGGAGATGCGCCCCGGCGGCAAGCTGCAGGTCGAAGACTTTCTCTACAGCCAGCGCGCCTGGGAAATCATCTGCAAGGTGTACCGCGACCACTGCAGCGACCCGTCTTTCGTCGATTTCTTCTGGACCGTGCGCATCATGTTCCAGCCCTTGTGGCTGCTGGCCCGCGTGGCCAGCGAGCTGATCCCCGTGCGCGTGGTGCACTGCGCCTCCACGGGCTACGCGGGTTTTCTTGGCGGCCTGCTGGAGCAGACGCGGGGCACGCCGCTGGTGTTGTCCGAGCACGGCATCTACACCAAGGAGCGCAAGATCGACCTGTTCAAAAGCGAGTGGATCCGCGACAACCGCAACATCTTTCAGCGCGACCCGACGGAACTGTCGTACTTCCGCCAGATGTGGATCCACTTTTTTGAGTGGCTGGGCCGCTACTGCTACGCCTCGGCCGACCCCATCATTGCCCTGTACGAGGCCAACCGCCTGCGCCAGGTGGCCGATGGCGCTGCACCGGAGCGCACCTTCAATATTCCCAACGGCATCGCGCTGGCGCGTTTTGCGCCGCTGCGCACGCAGCGCCCGGCCACGCCGCCGCCGGTACTGTGCCTGATCGGGCGCGTGGTGCCCATCAAGGACATCAAGACCTTCGTGCGCGCCATGCGCCGCGTGGTCAACGAGCTGCCCGGCGCCGAAGGCTGGATTGCCGGACCCGCCGAGGAAGACCCTTCCTACGCGGAGGAATGCCAGAGCCTGGTGCGCAGCCTGGGGCTGGAGCAGAACATCCGCTTTCTGGGATTCCAGAAGGTCGAAGACCTGATGCCGCGCATTGGACTGGTGGTGCTCTCATCCATCAGTGAGGCGCTGCCGCTGGTGCTGCTGGAGGGCTACGCGGCCGGGGTTCCTGCGGTGTCCACCGATGTGGGTTCCTGCCGCCAGCTGGTGGAGGGCCTCGACGCCGCAGACCAGGCCCTGGGCGCCTCGGGCAAGATCGTCCCCATTGCCGACCCGCAGCAACTGGCCGACGCCGCCCTGTCGCTGCTGCGCGACCCTGCGGCATGGCAGGCCGCCAGCCAGGCTGCCATCGCGCGGGTCGAGCGCTACTACACCGACACCATGATGTTCGACCGCTACCGCGCGGTCTACGACAAGGCCTTTCATCAGGCCCAGGGAGCGCACTGATGGCGGGCATCGGCTTCGAGCTGCGCCACATGCTGCGCAAGAACACGCTGCTGAATCTGGTGCAGGCCTATGCCTATGCCAGCGTCATCGGCTCCGGGCCCTGGGTGTTCTCCATCGTGGGCATTCTGCTGATCGGTATCTTCAGCGCCAGCGTCGTGGTGCCGTCATTTCTGGTGACACAGTTCCAGACTTCGGTGACCTACCTGGTGGCCAGCAGCCTGATCCTGACCGGACTGGTGCAGCTGGCGTTCACCCGATTCATTTCAGACCGCCTGTTTGAAAAGCAGCAGGACCTGGTCTTGCCCAACCTGCACGGCCTGTTGCTGGTGGTACTGGTCGTGGCAGGCGCCCTGGGCAGCCTGGCGCTCTTCGTGGTGCTGCCCGGCCAGGGCCTGCTGTACCGCCTGCTGATGCTGGCCGGTTTCACCCTGATGTGCGGGGTCTGGGTACTGACGATTCTGCTGTCGGGCATGAAGCGCTACAAGGTCATCGTGGCGCTGTTCGGGCTGTCCTACCTGCTGATCGTGGTCAGCGCCCTGCTGCTGCGTCCCTATGGTCTGGAAGGACTGCTGGGAGGCTTTGTGCTGGGCAACTATGTCCTGCTGGCAGGCATGTGGCTGCTGGTGGTGCGTGAATTCAACCCCACAGGCCGCCTCGTGGCCTTTGACTTTGCACGCCGCAGCATGCTCTACCCCTCGCTCATCGCGATTGGCCTGCTCTACAACCTGGGCATCTGGGCGGACAAGTTCATGTTCTGGTATTTCCCGCCGACCTCGCAGGCCATCATCGGCGGCCTGCGGGCCTCGCTCATCTATGACATGCCGGTCTTCCTCTCCTATCTGTCGATCATTCCGGGCATGGCGGTTTTCCTGGTGCGCATCGAGACCGATTTTGTGGAGTTCTACGACAAGTTCTACGACGCCGTACGCAGCGGCGGATCGCTCGAATACATCGAGTCCATGCGCGACGAAATGGTCTATTCGATCCAGCAGGGCCTGGGCGAGATCGCCAAGATCCAGACGCTGGCGGTGCTCATCACCTTCGTGGCCGGGCCCGCGATACTCGATGGTCTGGGCATCTCGCGGCTGTATTTGCCGCTGCTCCATGTCCAGGTCATCGGCGCAGGCCTGCAGGTGGGCCTGATGGCCATCCTGAATGTCTTCTTCTACCTGGACCAGCGCCGTACCGTGCTGCTGCTGTGCATCGAGTTCGTGGTGCTCAACGTCGTGCTGACCGGCCTGACCCTGGCCTTTGGTGCAGCGCTCTATGGCTACGGTTTTGCCCTGGCAACCCTTATCACGCTGTCTACCGGCCTGGCGCTGCTGACCCGCAGCCTCAACCAGCTGGAATACCGCACCTTCATGCTGCAATAGCCGAAGGTACAGCACAATCCCCCAACTGCTTCCTGAACACCATGCAACCGTTTCACCACTTCTTGCGCCTGTGCGCCCTGCCCCTGACCGCACTCCTGGCCTCCTGTGGCGGTGGAGATCCGGGCGAAACTCCAGCCACTGTCGTCACCGTGCAGATCACGGCGCCAACGGCCACCGACAACGTCTTCACGGCCGGCACGCCTGTGGCCGTGCGCGCCAGCGCCACCCTCAATGGCGCTGCCGTGGCCGATGGCACAGTGGTGAACTTCTCGGCGCCTTCGGCAGTGTTTGTCCCCGCTTCACCCACCAGCCGCGCCGGGGCGGCTGCCAGCACATTGACCAGCAACGCCACCGGCCCTCTGGCAGTCAGCGCATCCGTCACGGAAGGCGGCCAGACCGGCTCGGCAACGCAGACCCTCTATCTCCGGCCCCAGCCTGGACCGATGGGAATCCTGGTTCCGGCGTACTTCTACCCCTCTGCCACCTCGGACTGGAACACGCTGACCGCCAGTGCGGCCGCCCATCCCTCGGTCGCCATCACGGCCATCATGAACCCCAGCAACGGGATCTTCAGCAGCGCAGATGCCAACTTCACCCGCGCAACCACGCAGTTTGTGGAGGCCGGGGGCACGGTGCTGGGCTATGTCTACACCCGCTACGGCAAGGGCAGCCGCTCGCTCGCCGATATCAAGGCGAACATCGACAAGTACCTTCAGTTCTATGGACGGGAACGTATCAGCGGCATTTTTCTCGATGAAATGGCCGGCGAAACTTCAAAACTCGACTTCTACCGGGAGATCTACCGCTACATCAAAGGCATTGATCCCAGCCTGCGCGTGGTGGGCAACCCGGGCCTGGTGCCCGCCGCCGAGTACACCGGGGTCGCCGACACCCTGGTCAGCTTCGAAGGCACGGCGGCCGACTACCAGAAATACGATCCGCGCACGCAAAACGCCTGGCTGTACACCCACGCCAACAGAACGCAAGCCATGCTCACCCACAACACCGCCACTTGCAGCGCCATGCAGGGGGCGGTGCAGGCCGCGGCATCGGCCCGCAACAACGCCGGGTGGGTGTATGCCACCGAACGCGAGTTCAACTACGCCACGGGTGTGGGCAACCCCTGGGCGGCCCTGCCGACCTACTGGGAGGCCCTGGTGCAGACCGTGGGCGCCGTGAACACCGGGGCGACGCTGCCCCGCTGCTGAAAACCGGCTGACGTTCAGCCGTTCAGCGCATCGGCGCGCGCCTGGGCAGCGGCAAAGTCGAGGTCGCCCGAGTAGATGGCGCGCCCACAGATCACGCCCTCCACGCCTTCGTCCTCCACGGCGCAGAGATTCTCGATGTCCTGCATGCTGCCCAGTCCGCCGGAGGCGATCACGGGGATGGTGAGCGCCTGGGCCAGCTTGACGGTCGCCTCGACGTTGATACCCGAAAGCATGCCGTCGCGCCCGATATCCGTGTAGATGATGGACTCGACGCCCCAGTCCTCGAACTTCCTGGCCATGTCTACCACTTCATGGCCGGTGAGCTTGCTCCAGCCATCGGTCGCCACCTTGCCGTCCTTGGCATCGAGGCCGACGATGATATGGCCGCCAAAGGCCGTGCAGGCGTCCTTGAGGAAGCCAGGGTTCTTGACGGCCGCCGTGCCGATGATGACGTAGCGCAGGCCGCCATCGATGTATTTCTCGATGGTGTCCAGGTCACGGATGCCGCCACCGAGCTGCACCGGAATGTCGTCACCCACCTCGCGCAGGATGGACTTGATGGCCGCGTAGTTCTTGGGTTTGCCCGCGAACGCACCATTGAGGTCCACCAGATGCAGACGGCGCGCGCCCGCATCCACCCATTTGCGCGCCATGGCGGCAGGATCCTCGCCAAACGTGGTGGATTGATCCATATCGCCTTGCTTGAGGCGAACGCAGTGGCCGTCTTTGAGGTCAATGGCGGGAATGAGAAGCATGGTGGATTCGAGAAAAAAGGGGCTTCGACAGGTTCAGCCCAGGCGAAAGAAAAGGACGGGAAAACGAACTTGTAAAGGCAGAGCGCAGCGATTGCAAGCGATCACGGATTCCAGTGCAGGAAATTGCGGTACAGCTGCAAGCCATGTTCAGCGCTTTTTTCCGGGTGGAATTGCGTCGCAAAAAGATTATCGCGTGCGATGGCGGCGGCAAAAGGACTTCCGTAATCGGCCTCGCCTGCACAGTGGCGCGCATCGAGCGGCCGGGCATAAAAACTGTGCACGAAATAGAAGTAGCTGCCGTCGGGCACTCCGGCCCAGACCGGGTGCACCGCACCGCCATGGGCAAGCTGGCGCACCTGGTTCCAGCCCATCTGCGGCACCTTGTAGCGGCTGCCGTCCGGCTGGGTCCGCCCCGCCAGGTTGAACTTGAGCACCTCGCCATGGATCAGGCCCAGGCCCGGCGTGTCGCCCTCGGCGCTGTGGTCCAGCAGCATCTGCATGCCCACACACACGCCAAACAAGGGCTTGGTGGCGGCGGCTTCGAGCACCGAATCGCGCAGCCCCGATTCGTGCAGCTCGCGCATGCAGTCGGGCATGGCGCCCTGCCCTGGCAGCACGATGCGCTGGGCGGCGCGCACGTCCTCGGGGCGCGAGGTGACGAGCACCTGCCAGCCGCTGCCCTCGGCGGCGGCCTGCACGGCCTGCGATACCGAGCGCAGGTTGCCCATGCCATAGTCCACGACCGCCACGGTTTTTACTACTGAATTCATAGCTGCTGGCGCATACCAGATAAGCGGTTGAGCCCGTTTTTACCAAAAATATTAGAGCGACCCTTTGGTCGACGGAATGGTACCGGCGCTGCGCGGGTCGCGCTCGACGGCGGCGCGCAGCGCGCGCGCAAAGGCCTTGAATGCCGTTTCGCACTGGTGGTGGGCGTTCACGCCACGCAGGTTGTCCACGTGCAGCGTCGCTCCCGCGTGGTTCACGAACCCCTGGAAAAACTCATGCGTGAGCTGGGTGTCGAACGCACCGATCATGCCGCTGGTGAACGGAATGTTCAGCACCAGGCCCGGACGGCCCGAAAGGTCGATGACCACGCGCGAGAGCGCCTCGTCCAGCGGCACATAGGCGTGGCCGTAGCGGCGGATGCCTTTCTTGTCGCCCACGGCGCGTGCAAAGGCCTGGCCGATGGTGATGCCCACGTCTTCCACCGTGTGGTGGCCGTCGATGTGCAGATCGCCCTCGGCATGCACCTCCAGGTCGATCAGGCCGTGGCGTGCGATCTGCTCCAGCATGTGGTCAAAAAAACCGATGCCGGTGTGCAGGCTGGCCTGTCCCGTGCCGTCAAGGTTCAGGCGCACGGTGATGCGCGTCTCGGCGGTATTGCGGCTGACTTCAGCCGTGCGGTCAGTGGAGGCGGAAGGTACGAGTGCGGAAGAGGTCATAGCGAGGCCTGGAGTGCTTGCAACATGCGCATATTGTCGTCGGCAGAACCCACCGTCAGGCGCAGGCAATTCGCCAGCAATGGGTGCATTGTAGAAACGTTCTTGATCAGGACCTTGCGCTCGCGCATGCCGGCAAAGGTGCGGGCGGCGTCGGGCACGCGCACCAGCACCATGTTGGCCTCGCTGTCCCAGCACTTCTGGATGCCGGGCATGCTGCGCAGAGCCGCCAGCAGCACCTCGCGCTGCGTACGCAGTTCCCGTGCCTGTTCGGCAAATACCTCGGCGTGCTCCAGCGCGAACAGCGCGGCCTCGCAGTTCAGCACGCTCACGTTGTAGGGCGGGCGCACCTTGTCGATCTCGCCCACCAGTGCCGTCGGCCCGATGAGGTAGCCCAGGCGCACGCCGGCCAGGCCGAACTTGCTGAGCGTGCGCATGAGCAGCACATGGCCGTTGCGCGCGGGCTCGGCGCGCATGCGGTCCAGCCAGGTGCGGCTGGCGAAGGGCTGGTAGGCCTCGTCCATGACCACGATGCCTCCCTGGGCGCCCACCGCATCCACAATGCGCTGCACCACCGCTTCGTCCCACAGGGTCGCTGTGGGATTGTTGGGGTAGGCGATATGGGTGATGGCCGGGCGGTGCGCACGAATGGCGGCCAGCATGGCGGCTTCGTCCAGCGCAAAGTCGGGCGTGAGCGGCACCCCCACAAAATCGAGCCCCTGCAGCTGGGCGCTCATGGCGTACATCACAAAGCCCGGCACCGGCGCCAGCACCACGGCACGCTGGCCGCCTTGCGCCTCGGGCGGAATGGCGCAGGCCAGGGACACCAGGCTGATGAGCTCGTCCGAACCATTGCCCAGGATCAGCGCATGGCCGCCGGGCAGACCGGCGTAGCGCGCCAGCGCAGCACGCAGTTCGCCGTTGCGGGTGCCGGGATAGCGGTTGAGCGCGAGGCCCCCCAGGCGCTGGCCCAGTGCAGCCTGCAGCGTCGGCGGCAGGCTGAAGGGATTTTCCATGGCGTCCATCTTCAGCAGCCCTTCGGCCGATTGCACGGTGTAGGCATGCATGGCGCGCACGTCGGGACGGATGCGGTTCAGGGCTTGGTCGGTAGTGGTCATTCGGTGGCGTCCAATGCGGCGGGGGCTACAAGGAAAGGGTTGATGGGGCGCACGGCGTCCAGGGGCTGGTCATGCGGCAGGGCCTCGGTCAGCAGGTAGCGGCAGCCCTGCTGGTGGGCGGACGAGAGGATCAGCGCATCCCAGTAGCCCAGGCCGTGGCGGTCCTGCAGATCCCAGGCGCCGTCAACGGTGTAGGCATCCAGGTGCGGCGGCAGCCAGACGCGCAGGCGGCGCACCTGGGCACGCACCTGCGGCAGGACATGCGGACCCGAAAACCGCTGGATGGCCTGGTTGTACAGTTCGTTGAGCACCTGCGAGCTGATGCGCCCGCTGCGCGTCTCCCAGCAAAAGCGCAGCCATTCACGGGCGCGCGCCTGGCGCGCGGGGTCGCGTTCGTCCACGCTGGCCAGCAGCACTTCGGTATCGACAAAGATCGGGGCGGTGGCCATGGCTCAGCGCAGAAAAAGCTGGTCGCGCGGCACATAGGGGCCGCTGGAAGCGCCCCAGGTCTCGAAACCCAGCGCCTCGCGCATGGCCTGGGCATAGGCGTCTTCCTGGCGCATTTTCTCGGCCAGCCACTCCCCCAGCAGACGCGAAACGCTGCTGCCGCGCTTGGCGGCCTCGATGCGCACCCACTCGGCAGTGGCATCCTCCATGGTGATGGTGACGTTTTTCATGGAACATAGTTTACACGAACTTCGTGTAACACGAGTTTCGTGTAAATCTAGGCTGCCTTGCGTGGCACCGCCGCCATGGCACAGGCCAGCGCCCCCACCCGGCACAAAGCACGCACATGGTCTGCGGTCCAGTCACCCCCCACGCCAATGCGCAGGCAATTGCGAAAGCGTCCCCCGGTACCAAAAATCGTCCCGGGCGGCACCAGAATGCGTTCGGCCAGAAACGCCTGGTGCAGTTGCACGGTGTCCACCCCGCGCGGCAACTCCAGCCAGAACAGCAAGCCACCGGGTGGGTCGCTGACCCGGGTGCCGGGCGGGAAGGATGCGGCAATCACCCGGCGCACATCGTCCATGCGCGCCGCAATGGCTGCACGCAGCTGGCGCATGGCGGCGGCATGGCCTGCCTGCCCGATGAGGTCGGCCAGCGCCAGTTCCAGCACCGGCGACTGTCCGCCGGCCTGCATGTCCTTGATGCGGCGCAGGGGATCGGTCCAGCGCCCCGCCTCGACCCAGCCCAGGCGCAGGCCGGGGGCCAGCGTCTTGGAGAACGAATCGCACAGCATCACATGGCCCGTGGCATCGTAGGATTTGACGGAGCGCCGGTGCTCGTCCTGCTCGGCCAGGTCGCTGTAGATGGCGTCCTCGATCACCGCCAGTCCGTGCTGAGCGGCCAGCTGCGCCAGGCGGCGGCGCTCGCCTTGCGGCATGCAGGCGCCCAGCGGGTTGCTCAGCGTGGGCACGACCAGCAAGGCCTTCACGGGCTGCGTTTCCAGCGCCAGTTGCAAGGCATCGAGCGAGATGCCATGCCGGGGGTGCGTGGGAATTTCCAGTGCCTTGAGATGCAGCCCTTGCAGCACCTCCAGAAAAGAGAAATGCGTGGGTGACTCCAGCGCGACCACATCCCCCGGCTGCGTCACCGCACGAAGGCACAGGCTGATGCTGTCCATGCAGCCGCCGGTGATGAGGATGCGCTCGGGGTCCAGGCTGCAGCCCAGCCCCACCGCATACCGCGCGATGGCCCGGCGGGCATCTTCATGCCCGTTCGATGAAGGATAGGTGCACAGCAACTGCCGATGGCGCTGGGCTGATCGGGTGACGGCGCGGCGCACACGGTCTACGTCCAGCAGGTCCGGCCCGGGCGTGCCACTGCTGAACGACACCACGTCGGCAGAATGCGGCGTGCCCAGAATGCGCTGGCCCAGCCAGTCCACCGACACCTCGCGCGGGCGGCGCAGGCCCCGCGAAACACTGGGTTCGGGCAGCGCCGCAGGCCGGGCTGCGACGAAATAGCCCGAGCGGGGCCGCGCCGTGACCAGGCGCGCATCTTCCAGCCAATGGTAGGCCTGCACCACCGTGCTTTGCGCCACGCCGCGCTGGCGGGCGAGCGCGCGCACCGAGGGCATGCGCGAGCCACGCCCCAGGGAGCCATTGCGGATCAACCCGGCCATCTGCGTGGCGATCTGCAGGTACAGCGGTGGTGAATCATCAAGGGCCATACGGCATTCTGTACCGGTTCACACTCAGACCATCGATACAGATCCCTCTCAATTCAGGCAGCACAGATGGCCTGCGCCGGGTATCTGTACTGCACCAGAAAGCCACATGCTGCGGCTGTTGCCGGAGCGGCTGCGCACGCACAGTGGATGGCATGAACCTGCTCCATCTCTCTCCACCCACCCACATACTCCAGCTGACCCTGGCGCCCGGCCAACCGGTGATGTTGCTGCACTGCCGCGCCGGGCAGCGCGCCTTGCTCGAGGTGCTGTCAGGCCGCCTCTGGCTGACGCAACAGGGACACAGCGAAGACCTTTTCCTGCAGGCAGGCCAAGGCCTCACCCTGCAAGGCCCTGCCGTGCTGTATGCCGGTGCCGACGGCTCCACACCCCTGCGCCTGCGCTGGGTGCAGGAGGCAGGCGCACTCCCCGCACAGCCCGCCCGCCTCAGCGCGGCGTGAGGCGCAGCTCGGCCGCCTGGGCGTGCGCCTGCAGGCCCTCGCCATAGGCCAGCGTGGCGGCAATCGGGCCCAGCACTTGCGCTCCCGCCGCGCTCACCTCGATAAGGCTGCTGCGCTTCTGGAAGTCGTACACGCCCAGCGGCGACGAAAACCGCGCCGTGCCGCTGGTGGGCAGCACGTGGTTGGGGCCGGCGCAGTAGTCGCCCAGGGATTCGCTGGTGTAGGCCCCCAGGAAGATGGCGCCCGCGTGCCTGAGCAGCGGCTCCCAGCGGTGCGGTTCGCGGCTGGAGATTTCGAGGTGCTCGGGCGCGATGCGGTTGGAAATGTCGCACGCCTCTTCCATGCTGCGCGTATGGATCAGCGCGCCACGTCCCGTCAGGCTCTTGGCAATGATCGCGGCGCGGGGCATGGTGGGCAGCAGGCGGTCGATCTCGCGCTGCACCGCGTCGATGTAGGCCGCATCCGGGCACAGCAGGATGCTCTGCGCCAGCTCGTCGTGTTCGGCCTGGCTGAAGAGGTCCATGGCCACCCAGTCGGCAGGCGTGCTGCCATCGGCCAGCACCAGAATCTCGCTGGGACCCGCGATCATGTCGATGCCCACGGTGCCGAACACATGCTTCTTGGCGCTGGCCACGTAGGCATTGCCGGGGCCGGTGATCTTGTCCACCTTGGGCACCGTCTGCGTGCCGTAGGCCAGCGCGCCCACGGCCTGCGCGCCGCCGATGGTGAAGGCGCGCGTGACGCCCGCCACGTAAGCGGCGGCGAGCACCAGCATGTTCTTCTCGCCGCGCGGCGTGGGCACGACCATGATGATTTCACCCACGCCCGCCACATGCGCGGGGATGGCGTTCATGAGCACGCTGCTGGGGTAGGCGGCCTTGCCGCCGGGCACGTAGATGCCCACGCGGTCGAGCGGCGTGACCTTCTGGCCCAGCAGGCTGCCGTCCGCATCGCGGTAGCTCCAGCTCTCGCCGCAGGCCTTCTTCTGGGCTTCGTGGTAGCTGCGCACGCGAGCGGCGGCGGCCTGCAGGGCTTCGCGCTGGACGGCGGGAATGGCGTCGAAGGCGGCCTTGAGTTCGGCCTGCGTCAGCTCCAGCGCCTGCAGCGTGGGGGCTTGCAGCGCATCAAAGCGGGCGGTGTATTCGAGCACGGCGGCGTCGCCCCGCTGGCGCACATCGGCCAGGATGTCGGCCACGCGCTGCTCGATGGCGGCGTCCTGGTCGGCCGACCAATGCAGCCGCGCCGCAAAATCAGCCTCGAAAGTGGCGCTAGCGCTTGATAGACGGGCGGGAGCAGCTACAAAATTCATAGTTCAACCTCATTCAGCCGGGGGAATGGCAGCAGCAAACGCGTCGATGATGCGGCGCAGCGGGGCCTGCTTGAGCTTGAGCGCCGCCTGGTTGACCACCAGGTGCGAGCTGATGTCCATGATGCGCTCGACCTCGACCAGGTGGTTCGCCTTGAGGGTATTGCCGGTGGACACCAGGTCGACAATGGCATCGGCCAGCCCCGTGAGGGGCGCCAGTTCCATGCTGCCGTAGAGCTTGATCATGTCCACGTGCACGCCCTTGGTGGCAAAGAAATCGCGGGCGATGGCGGTGTACTTGCTGGCCACCCGCAGGCGGGCGCCCTGGCGCACGGCGTGCTCGTAGTCAAAATCGGAGCGCACGGCCACGCTCACGCGGCAGCGGGCAATGCGCAGATCCAGCGGCAGGAACAGGCCCGAACGGGCGGCGCCGCCCCATTCGGCGTTGTGCTCGATCAGCGTGTCCTTGCCGCACACGCCCATGTCGGCGCCGCCGTACTGCACGTAGGTGGGCACATCCGAGGCGCGCACCAGCACTACCCGCACGTCGGGCTGGTTGGTTGCCAGAATCAGCTTGCGCGATTTCTCGGGGTCTTCCAGCACCGCGATACCGGCAGACGCCAGCAGGGGCATGATTTCGTCAAAGATGCGGCCTTTGGAGAGAGCAAGCGTAATCATCAGATCCTTTCGATGTCTGCGCCCAGGCCGCGCAGTTTGGCTTCCATGCAGTCGTAGCCGCGGTCAAGGTGGTAGATGCGGTCCACCACGGTCTCGCCCTCGGCCACCAGGCCGGCAATGACCAGGCTGGCCGAGGCGCGCAGGTCGGTGGCCATGACGGTGGCGCCCGAGAGGCGCGGCACGCCTTCGGACACGGCCACCCGGCCATCGACCTGGATGTGTGCACCCAGCCGCACCAGTTCGTTCACGTGCATGAAACGGTTTTCAAAAATGGTCTCGGTCACCGTGGCCGTGCCCTGCGCCACGCAGTTGAGCGCCATGAACTGGGCCTGCATGTCGGTGGGAAAGCCCGGGTATTCGGTCGTGCGGAAGCCCTGCGCCTTGAGCTGCCCGGCCCCTGCGCTGCGCACGCGAATGCCTCCGTCCACGGCCTGCACCTGGGCGCCCGCCTCGCGCAGTTTCTCGATGACGGCATCGAGGTGGTCGAAGCGCGCATGGCGCAGAAAGGCATCGCCCCCGGTGGCCGCCACGGCGCACAGGAAGGTGCCGGCCTCGATGCGGTCGGCCACCACGGCATGCGTGCAGCCGTGCAGCTGCTCCACTCCCTGGATGCGGATGCGGCTGGTGCCATGGCCTTCGATCTGCGCGCCCATGGCGATCAGCATTTCGGCCAGATCGGAGATTTCGGGCTCCTGCGCGGCGTTTTCCAGTACCGTCTCGCCCTCGGCCAACGCGGCAGCCATGAGGAAATTCTCGGTGCCTGTGACCGTCACCATGTCGGTGGTGATGCGCGCGCCCTGCAGGCGCGTGCGGCCCTCGGGCAGGCGGGCAATCATGTAGCCGTGCTCGACCACGATCTCGGCACCCATGGCCGTGAGCCCCTTGATATGCTGGTCCACCGGGCGCGATCCAATGGCGCAGCCGCCCGGCAGCGATACCGTGGCCTCGCCAAAGCGCGCCAGCAGCGGGCCGAGGGCCAGCACCGAGGCGCGCATGGTCTTGACCAGCTCGTACGGCGCTTCGGGCGTGTTCAGGCCGCTGGCATCAATGCGCACGCTGCCGTCGTCGCCGCGCTCGGCCACCACGCCCATGTTGCGGATGAGCTTGAGCATGGTGCTCACATCCTGCAGCCGGGGCACGTTGCGCAGCACCACCGGCCCGGCCGTCAGCAGCGCGGCGCACAGCTCGGGCAGGGCCGCATTCTTGGCGCCCGAGACCGGCACCTCGCCCTGCAAGGGGCGGCCACCGCGGATGAGGAGCTTGTCCATGGTCAGCAATTCAAAATAAGAATAAAAACAGGGTTCAGCGCTGATGAATCAAGCGCCATTAGCTATATTTCTAATAGTAAACAACCCATCAATGCTCTGCCTGGGCTGCCCATTCGGCGGGAGTGAAGGTTTTCATGGACAGGGCATGCACTTCGTCGGTCAGCATCTTGCCGCCCAACGTCGCATAAACACGCTGGTGGCGCGCAATGGCGCGTTTGCCTTCGAATTCAGGCGAAACAATGGTGGCGTACCAGTGGCGTCCATCGCCTTCGAGCGTGATGTATTCACAGGCCAGGCCCGTGCTGATGAGGTTGCGGATTTCGTCAGCAGTCATGTCAGGTTTCCAGGAAAAGCCGCCCGCACCCTACAGGCCTGCGGACAGAGAACAGCGGCACCCGGCCGCCAACGGCGCGCGCGGGTCATGAACGAATCTTGTACCCGGTGCGCAGCAAACGCAGGGCCAGGGCACTCACACACAGCCAGGCCGTGCCCACGATGCCCAGACTCAGCCAGGGAGAAGCATCGCTCTGGCCGAAAAACCCGTACCGGAACCCGTCGATCATGTAGAAGAACGGATTCAGGTGGCTCACCGCCTGCCAGAACGGCGGCAGCGAACCGATGGAATAGAACACGCCCGAGAGAAACGTCATGGGCACGATGATGAAGTTCTGGAAGGCCGCCATCTGGTCGAACTTGTCGGCCCACAGCCCCGCAATGATGCCCAGCGTGGCCAGCAGCGCCGCCCCCAGCAGGGCAAACACGATGATCCACAGCGGCGCCGCCAGCTCGGGCAGTGCAAAAAACAGTGTGACCAGAAAAACGCCCAATCCCACCACCAGCCCCCGCACCATGGACGAACCCACATAGGCTACAAACCACGCGCGGTGCGACATGGGCGTGAGCAGCTGGAACACCAGGCTGCCCATGATCTTGCTCTGCACCAGGCTGGACGAGCTGTTGGCAAAGGCATTCTGCAACACGCTCATCATCACCAGGCCAGGCACCAGGAAGGTGGTGTAGCCAATACGGTCGTACACCTTCACATGGTCCTCCAGCACATGGCCGAAGATCAGCAGGTAGAGCACGGCGGTGAGCACGGGGGCGCCTACCGTCTGGAAGCTGACCTTCCAGAAGCGCAGCACTTCCTTGTAGAAAAGCATCTGCCAGCCGGTCATGCGTACCCCCATGGCTGCGGGGATGCGCCAGCGGTTTCCTCGGACGCCGCGGCGGCGGCCATGACGTTGAGGAACACGTCCTCCAGGTCGGCACGGCGGATCTCGATGTCCTGCACCTCGACACCGGCCTCGCGCAGCGTGGCCAGATGGCGCTCGATGTCCTGCGCATCGTTGGCTGCCAACTGCACCACCCGCCCCGTCACCCGGGCCTGGGCGGCCAGCGCACCGGGCAAGGCGCTGTCGGTCTTGAAGACCAGCACATTGCCCGAGGCCGCCTTGAGCAGCTCGCTGGTGCGGTCGAGCGCCACCACACGCCCGTTCTTGAGCATGGCAATGCGCCCGCACAAGGCCTCGGCTTCTTCCAGGTAATGCGTCGTCAGCAAGACGGTGTGCCCCTGCTTGTTGAGCTTGGCGATGAAATGCCAGAGCGTCTGGCGCAACTCCACATCGACCCCGGCCGTGGGCTCGTCCAGCACAATGATGGGCGGCTTGTGCACCAGCGCCTGGGCGACCAGCACGCGGCGCTTCATGCCGCCCGAGAGCTGGCGCATATTGGCCTGGGCCTTGTCGGTCAGGCCCAGGCTGTGCAGCAATTCGTCGATCCAGTCGTCATTGCCCTTGACGCCAAAGTAGCCCGACTGGAAGCGCAGCGCCTCGCGCACATTGAAGAACGGATCGAACACCAGTTCCTGCGGCACCACCCCCAGCTTGCGGCGCGCCTGCGCATAGTCCTGCTGCACATCGCTGCCCTGCACCAGCACACGGCCGCTGCTGGCGCGCGCCAGGCCCGCCAGAATGCTGATGAGCGTGGTCTTGCCTGCGCCATTGGGGCCCAGCAGGCCGAAGAATTCGCCCTCCTCGATGTCCAGGCCCACCCCGCTGAGTGCGTGGAAAGGGCCCCGGGGCGTGGAATAGGTCTTGGAAACGGACTGGAAGGAGACTGCGGGCATGGGAGAAAGCGATTTTACGGCCTCGGCCCGCCCCGGCTTGCGGCCGCAGCCCTGCACCGCTACAGGCCATGGGGCCATCACACCCCAGAGGCGTGCGCGGTGAGCAAGGAGTCCACGCCGTACAGCGCAGCCATGCCCGCCAGTGCCGGGGGCAAATCCTGAATGGACAGGGTTTTCTGGTGTGCCACAGCGTCGCGGCGACATTCCAGCAGCACAGCCAGCGCCGAACTGTCGAACACACGCAGCGCCCCAGCGTCGATCACCCAGTGCGATGCCTGGCCCGCGCGCAGCCCCTGCAGCAACAGGCCGAGCACGCTGCTGGC
Organism: Burkholderiaceae bacterium; assembly: GCA_023954095.1. Lineage (GTDB taxonomy): Bacteria > Pseudomonadota > Gammaproteobacteria > Burkholderiales > Burkholderiaceae_C > Simplicispira. Next base: position 25,651 of record JAMLIQ010000007.1, read on the forward strand.
CTGGCGGTGCGTCAGTTCTGCCGGCAAGGCCAGCACCACGTCCATGCCGTCAGCCCTTGGCATTGCTCAGGTTGCGGGCGGCCAGGGCATCGATCAGGCCGTCAATGCCTTTGGCGTTGATTTCCCGGGCAAACTGGCTGCGGTAGGTTTCCACCAGCCAGGCGCCCAGAACGTTGAGGTTGTAGATCTTCCAGCCGGTCCCCTGGCCCGGGGTTTTCTCCAGCCAGTAGTCCAGCTGTATCGGATCTCCCCGGCCCCGCACCTCCGTGCGCACCAGCACGTCCTTGTCCTCCGGGCTGGCCCGCAGCGGCTTGACGTGGACCGTCTGGTCACTCACCTGCGCCAAGGCACCGGCATAGGTGCGCACCAGCAGAGTCTTGAATTCATCCTGCAGCCGCTTTTGCTGCTCGGGGCTGGCCTTGCGCCAGCCCGGACCCACGGCTGCTGCCGTCATGCGGCGGAAATTCACGTTCGGCATGATGGTCTTGTCCACCAGCGCGATGACCTTGTCGAGATCGCCGGCCTTGATGGATTTGTCGGCACGCAGGGCATCGAGCACTTCGGTGGACAGGCGCTGCACCATCGCATCGGGCGCCTCATCGGCCGCATGCACGGCCCCTGCTCCCGCCAAAGCCCATACAGCCGCCAAGCTGGCCACCAGGCGACCCAGAAAACGTCGGTTCATCATTTCTTCCTCACTTCATTGCGCCTGCACCCAGGCTCACTCTTGCGGTTCCGGGGGCAGGCGACCGTCATCGCTGCCCGGCGCAGGCCCACGCCCGGCGGCATCGGCAGCCCGCTGGCTGCGCACCTGCAGGAACACGTCGCGCGTAAAGCTGTATTTGTCCAGCGCCGCGCCGTCGAGCACTTCGCCCGCACGCAGCAGGTTCGCACGGGTATCCACCGCACGCAGCGCATACAGACTGTTGCGGGCGGGTATGGGATCGACATGGCGCACGGGGTTGCCCCGCATGTCCACCGGCAAAGCCAGCGTGTCGCGCACCGTGGACGGTCCCAGAATGGGCAGCACCAGATAGGGACCCGGCGGCATGCCCCAGCGTCCCAGCGTCAACCCGAAATCCTGCTTGTGCCGCTCCAGCCCCATCTCGCTGGCCACATCGAGCACGCCGCCCAGACCCATGATGGTGTTGATACCTACGCGGAAGAAGCTCGACAAGGCCCCCTCGGCACGCAGTTGCAAGGTGTTGTTGACAAACGACCAGGCGTCACCCAGGTTGGAGAAGAAATTGCTGACCCCGGTGCGCACCGGCGCAGGCGTGGCCTGCTGGTAGGCCGTGGCCACGGGTTTGAGCAAGGCCGAATCCACTGCATCGTTGAACCGCGTCATGCTGCGGTTGTAGGGCTCCAGCGGATCATCGGGATGGGCCTGCGGGCCACTGGCGCAGCCCGCCAGCACCAGCGCACCCAACAAAAGCGCCGCAGTCCGGGCAGCGCCCGGCAACGTGGCAGTTGGTTCTTCAGGGCGGAGAACGCCCTCGGTCGTGGCGGTAGTCATTTGCTGCTGTCTGCTGGGGGCACGCCTTCGGCGGCTTTGTTGAAGAGGAACTGGCTGATGAGGTTTTCCAGCACGATGGCGGACTGCGTGGCGGCCACGACATCCCCCGGTGCCAGATTGTGCTCGTCCGCACCGGCCTCGATGCCGATGTACTGCTCTCCCAGCAAGCCACTGGTGAGAATCTTGAGCGAACTGTCTTTCGGGAAAGCATACCGGTCCTGCAATTGCAGCGTGACCCGCGCCTGGTAAATCTTGTCATCAAACGTGATCGATTCCACACGCCCCACCACCACGCCTGCGCTGCGCACCGCCGCCTGGGGCTTGAGGCCGCCAATGTTGTCGAATCGCGCCGTCACGCGGTAGCCCGACTGGAAATTCAGGGTCAGCAGATTGGCTGATTGCAGCGCCAGAAACACCAGCGCAACCACACCGAGCATGACGAAAAGGCCGACCCAGACATCGTTCTTGGACTGCTGCATCGTTATTCCTTCTTTCTCTTCAGATACTGAACATCAGGGTCGTGAGGATGAAGTCCAGACCCAACACGGCCAGAGACGCCATCACCACGGTGCGCGTCGTGGCCCGCGACACACCTTCGGGCGTGGGCCGGGCCGTGTAGCCCTGCAGCAGCGCCACAAAGGTGACCGTGAAACCAAAAACGATGCTTTTCACGACACCGTTGCCCACATCGCTGAAAACATCCACACCGCCCTGCATCTGGCTCCAGAAAGAGCCGCCGTCGATGCCGATCATGCCGACCGCCACCACCCAGCCGCCAATCACGCCCACCGCACTGAACACCGCCGCCAGCACCGGCATGGCCACCACCCCGGCCCAGAAACGCGGAGCAAGAATGCGGCGCTCAGGGTCAACCGCCATCATCTCCATGGCGCTGAGCTGCTCGCCGGCACGCATCAGGCCGATCTCGGCGGTCAGCGAGGTACCGGCGCGCCCGGCAAACAGCAGCGCCGTGATCACCGGCCCGAGTTCACGCAGCAGGCTCAGCGCCACCAGTTGCCCCAGCGCCTCGGTCGAACCAAAATCCTGCAGCGTGTAGTAGCCCTGCAGGGCCAGCACGAACCCCACAAAAAGGCCCGACACGGTAATGATGGCCAGCGAGTAATTGCCCAGAAAATGCACCTGGTCGCGCACCAGGCCCGGACGCTGCCATACCGCCGGAAACAATCCCAGCAGGCGCGCGAACAGACGCGCCCCCAGGCCGATGTCGGCGAGCTTGCGCCGCACGGCGAAGCCCAGGTCGGCAGGGTGGTACCAGCTCATGCAGCCCCTCCGTCCAGCGGACCGAAATCCTGCGCCACATCGGGGCCCGGGTAGTGAAAAGGTACGGGACCCACCGGCAACGCGTTGACAAACTGGTGCACCAGCGGGTCGGGGCTGTGGCGTACCTCGTCGGGCGTGCCCTGCGCGGCAATGGTGCCCGGCCCCAGGATGATCACATGGTCAGCCAGCTCGAAGGTGGCCTCCAGGTCATGCGACACCAGAATGGTGGTCAGGCCCATGGCGTCGTTGAGCTGGCGAATCAGCTGCGCCGCCGTGCCCAGCGAGATCGGGTCCAGCCCGGCAAAGGGTTCGTCGTACATCACGAGTTCCGGGTCCAGCGCGATGGCCCGCGCCAGCGCAACCCGACGCGCCATGCCCCCGGAAATCTGGGCGGGCATGAGGTCGCGCGCACCCCGCAGGCCCACGGCGTGCAGCTTCATGAGCACGACATCGCGCACCAATGCCTCGGGCAGGTCGGTGTGCTCGCGCAGCGGAAAAGCCACGTTCTCGAACACGCTCATGTCGGTAAACAGCGCGCCAAACTGGAACAGCATGCCCATGCGACGCCGTGCGGCATAAAGCTGCGCCATTTCCATACGCCCCACATCCTGACCGTCAAACAGCACCTCGCCCTGCTGGGCGCGCTGCTGGCCGCCAATCAGGCGCAGCACGGTGGTCTTGCCGCCGCCCGAGGCGCCCATGATGGCCGTGACCTTGCCGCGCGGCACGGACAACGACAAGCCACGCAGCACCGGCTGCGCACCGTAGCCAAAATGGACGTTGCGCAGCTCGATCAGCGGATCGGCGGACGGGGATGTGAAAGACATGGACGGATGTGCGGCTGCCTGAGGCAAAAGATCATATGAGGGATTGCCCTAGGTTGCTGGCGCCGGGCCTATTGTGCATCGCATCAAAAATACTACAATGGCCGGTTCAGAAAAACCGCTCGCCCGGCCGGGCGGATTGCTGTCAGCGTTGCATTGGCGTCACACACGTACAACGGAACGAGGGCGCGGCAAGATGGCCGGCGACGCTTCTCCCATTCCCCCGTGTACCCACCGCCTGCAACGTACCGGGCGGCAGACTTGGCTTGCATTCCGTGGTCTGCCGATTTTTGCCAACCTCGCAAAAAAGGGAGAAACCGCACCCATGAAGAACCCACGCTCCGTGGCACCCACGCTCACCCCTGTCGTCCTGTCGCCCAAGGCACGCAATGCCACCGGCCTGCACCTGATCGGCGATCTCTATGGCTGCCTGTGTGACAGCCGCCTGATGCACGACGCGCAGTTCCTCGAACAGTTCTGCAAGGCGCGCGTGGCCGCAGCCGACCTGACCTCGGTGGGCAGCCTGTTCCACAGCTTTGGTGAAGGCGGTGGTGTGACCGGCGTGGTGGTGCTGGCCGAATCGCACCTGTCGATCCATACCTGGCCCGAATCGGGCTATGTGACGCTGGATGTCTACGTGTGCAACTACTCCACCGACAACCGCCCCAAGGCGCAGAAGCTGTTTGACGATATCCAGGCAGCCTTCAACCCGGCCGACCCCCACCTGCACCGCGTCGAGCGCGCCTGAATGATGCCCCCGCAAGCACCGCGCTATGTGGCCGAGCGCCTGACGCCCGATTTCGGTTTTTACCTGCGCGAAAGCGCCCTTCTCGCGCAGAAACAGTCGCCCTGGCAGCACATCGAAGTGTTCGATAACCCGCTGTTTGGCCGCGTGATGCGCATCGATGGCTGCTTCATGACCTCCGAACGCGACGAATTCTTCTACCACGAGCCCATGGTGCACCTGCCAGCCATCGCCCACCCCGGGCCGCGCAGCGCCCTGGTAGTGGGGGGCGGCGACGGCGGCGCGGCCGAAGAACTGCTCAAGTACCCCAGCATGGAGCGCGTGCTGCTGGCTGAACTGGACGCCGATGTGGTGCACATGGCACGCGAATGGCTGGGCAACATCCACCACGGCGCCCTGGACGACCCGCGCCTGGAAATTCGCCTGGGCGATGCACGTGCGCTGATCGCGTCGTGCAGCGAACGCTTCGATCAGATCGTTCTCGACCTGACCGACCCCATCGGCCCCGCGCTCGACCTCTACACCGCCGAGTTCTATGCCGACTGCCGCCGTGCCCTGAACCCCGGCGGCGTGCTGTCGCTGCACCTGGGCTCGCCCATCCACCTGCCGGCCTCCATGGCGCGCATCGCGGCGTCACTGCGTGCAGCCTTCCCCCTCGTTCGGCCCTACCTGCAGTACGTGCCGCTGTATGGCACGCTCTGGTGCATGGCCATGGCCTCGTGCGACACCGATCCGGCCGCGCTGAGCGCCAGCGAAGTGGATGCCCGCATCGCCGAGCGCGGACTGCAGAATCTGCAGCTCTACAACGGCGCGACACACCACGGGCTGCTGGCGCAACCCAATTTCGTGCGCGAGCTGTTGCAACGCCCAGCCGAGCCTATCCACACTGGGGGCCTGCTGCAAGAGGCCATCGACCCCCATGTGCTGCCAGCCGTCCGGGTGGTGCCTGGGTAGGGCGAGACGGGCAAACACAGGAAACGGTATCAACCCCCTGCCCTGAACCTGCCCACTGCTGCAACAATGGGGATCTTCATCACCACTGGTGCTGCATTGCCATGAACCCAGAACAGAAGACCCCGGCCACCGTCCTGCAGGCACTGACCCGGCATCGCGTCTGGAGCCAGCTCGACCCGGCCACCCTGGCCGCGCTGGCGCCCCAGTGGGAGCAGACGCAAGCCGATGTAGGCAGCCCGCTGCTGCCGCAGGGCCGCCTGCACAGCCGCACCGGGCTGATTCTGGGCGGCACGGTGGATCTGCACGACCCCGACCTGGACATGGCGGTCCACCTGCAGGCCGGTGACATGTTCGGCTTTGGCGCCACACCCACACAGCACCTGACCACCTGGCAGGCCACCGCTGCATCCGATTGCCGCATTGCCTGGCTGGACGCGCAAACCGTCACCTCTCTATGCCGCGAGCATGGCGCACTGGCGTATTTTTTCCCCTCTCTTCCGGCTGCGGTGCAACCCAGTCCCGCCCCTGCGCCCGACTCGGGGGTGCACCTGAACCTGCTGGGCACCTCGGTACGCGCACTCATCAAGCGCGAGCCCATCACCCTGGCTCCCGAGACCCCCATCCGCGCCGCGGCACAGCAAATGTGCGACTTGCGCGTCTCGTCCGTGCTGCTGGTGCAGCAAGGACACCTGTTCGGCCTGGTGACCGACCGTGACCTGCGCAACCGCGTGGTGGCGCAGGGTCTGGACATCGACCGCCCGGTCTCCGACATCGCCACACTGGCTCCCCTGACCCTGCAGGCACAAAGCCCGGCCTTCGAGGCCCTGTTGCTCATGGCACGGCACAACATCCACCACATGCCGGTGATGGACGGCACGCGCATTGTCGGCATGATCACGGCCACCGATCTGGCCGAGCAGCACAGCACATCGCCGGTCTACCTGGCGGGCGACGTCTACAAGCAGACCACGGTCGAAGGATTGGCGCGCACCAGCACCAAGATACGCCCCCTGCAGCAGCACCTGGCCTCAGCCGATGCCAGTGCCTACAGCACGGGCCACATCATCACCACGATCACCGACGCCATCACCACACGGTTGATCCATCTGGCCGAAGCCCAACTGGGCCCGCCGCCGGTGGACTATGTGTGGGTGGCGGCCGGATCGCAGGCGCGCAGCGAGCAGACAGCCAAGTCCGACCAGGACAACTGCCTGGTGCTGGACGACCGCTACGACGAGGCCGCACACGGCGACTACTTTCGCGCGTTTTCCCGCTTTGTCTGCGACGGGCTGGCCGATTGCGGCTACATCCACTGTCCCGGCGAAATGATGGCCATGACCGACAAATGGCGCCAGCCCCGTGCGCGCTGGGCACAGTACTTCCAGCAATGGGTGGACAAGCCCGAACCCATGGCACTGATGCTGACCTGCGTCTTCTTCGATCTGCGCGCCATCCATGGAAAGACAGAGCTGCTCGACTCCCTGCGCCAGGAGGTGCTGCAGCGTACCCGGGGCAACAGCCTGTTTCTGGCGCACATGGTCGGCAACGCACTCAAGCACCGCCCGCCGCTGGGACTGTTCGGCACCATCTCGCGCATCCGCGGGGGCGAGAATGCCGGCACCATCGACCTCAAGCACAGCGGCATCGTGCCCATCGTGGACCTGGCGCGCGTATATGCACTGGCGGGCGGAGCAGCGTCGGTGAACACACACGACAGGCTGGAGCAGGTGGCCGAGGCTGGCGAAGTGAGCCCGCAAAGCGCCCGCGACCTGCGCGATGCGCTGGAGTTCCTCTCCAAGCTGCGTATCGACCACCAGGCCCGGCAAATGGCCCGGGGGCAGGCTCCCGACAATTTCCTGGCACTGGAGGAGTTGTCAAACTTCGAACGCAGCCACCTCAAGGAAGCCTTCTCGGTAGTGCAGACGCTGCAGGGGGTGCTGGGGCAGCGGTATCAGACGGGGAGGTATTGAGTATTTTTGGGCTCTAGCGCTTATGGGGCAAGCGCTAACAGCTATTGAGTTTGCAGCGTATCTTGCGCTTTGCTGAGGGATGAGGCCGGGGCGAGACCCGGCCTCATCCCTCAAGAAAATACATCAACAACTACAAAAATAATAGCTGTTAGCGCTTGCCCCATAAGCGCTAGAGCCAAAAAACATTCAATATTTCAACCGCGCGTAATATGTCTTCTGCGCCGCCTCGCGCGCCTGGCGCAAGGTGTGGATGCCCTGCTCCTTCAGCAGCGGGATGAGGCGCAACCAGATCTCTGCCGTCACCAGTGCATCGCCCAGCGCCGTGTGGCGCCCGAGCACGGTCACGTTGAACCGTTCGGCAATGGCCTCGAGGCGGTGCGAGTCCTGGTGCGGATGCACGACGGCGGACAGCAGCAGCGTATCCAGCACCGGCTGGTGAAAAGCGATGCCCGTGGCCTCTTCCTGCAACTGCAGGAAGCGCATGTCGAATGCCGCGTTGTGCGCCACCAGCACGGTGTCCTGCGCAAAGGCATGGAACACGGGCAGCACCTCGCCAATGCGCGGTTTGTCCACCACCATGTCTTCGGAGATACCGTGGATGGGAACGGACGCCGCAGGGATGGGGCGCCCCGGGTTCACCAGTTGCTCGAAGCACTCCTGCCGCAGCAGCTTGCCGTTGACGATGCGCGCTGCCCCGAGCTGGATGATGGCGTCGCCCCCTGCGGGATTGAGGCCCGTGGTTTCCGTATCGAAAACGGTGTAGGTCAGCTCGGACAGAAGCCGGTCGTCCAGGGCGCTGCCCTCTTCGGACATCTGGAACAGATCGAAGTCGTAGTACTCGGGCCGGCTGAAGTCGCTCTCGCCCAGCGCCGCATCCACCACGCCCTGCACGCTGGCCAGGGGCAGCATGAAACGGAAGAAGGCCTGGTGCCGGGCGCGCTCACGCTCGAACCACATCTCGCCCCCATGGCGCTCGATCACATCCCGTACGGTCAGCGGGCTGCGCTCACTGCCGAAGCGCATGGTGTCCATTTCCCAGCTCATGACAGTTTCATTGCTCATGGCCTGGCCGCTCCAGACCAGGTCCAGCTGGGCATGTGCCCCCACGGCTTGCAGGCGCAGCTGCAGGAAGCGCACCTCGAACTCTTCCACCAGCCGATGGGCCAGGTAGGTCAGCGCCTGCAGCAGGGTGTAGCTGTCCACCTTGAGCCACACACTGGCATCCACCGCGTCCAACGTCACGGGACAGGTGCAATGGGCTGCGATCTGGCGCTGGGCAGCGGTCGCCAGGTCAGCGCCCAGCATGTCCTCCATGGGCCAGCGGGTCTTGAGGCGCTGCGTGGCACGCTGCGCCAGATCGGTGATGCGCTGCCCCATGGCGCCCACCTCCTCGCGCACCACAGCCAGAAAGCGCTCACGCATGGCAGGTTCCAGATCGGAGTAGCCCAGCATGTCCACGGCGGCCTGGATGTTGGCCAGCGAAGCCCGGCTGCCCTCGGTCAACCCATGCAGAAGCTGGTCGCGCGCCGCCTCCTCCTCGACGCTGGCAGTCACGTTGTTGAGCAGCAGCACAAAGCCGCTGACCACCGCCTGCGTGGCCTGGGCCGCCACGCCATCGTCCCCCACGGCGCGCACGGGAGCCACCTGCACGCGCAGCAACTGCCCTCCCTGGGTGGTGGTGACGAATTGCGCCGACGGGCTGGCCACGCCCCGCACCAGGCTCTGGTGGATACGCTCGAGCGCATGGGCCAGCAGTTGCCGGTCAAACACGGCATAGATGGAGCGGCCAATACCGACCAACTCGGCGCCATCGGCCAGTCCAGGCTCTGGCGAGAGGGCGCGGAACTGCTGGCGTGCGCGCTGGTTGTAGAGCAGGATGCGCCCGTCGCGGTTGCAGACCACCACGCTCTGGTTCAGCTCGGCCATCAGGGCGGCCAGACGGTCCTTCTCCTGCTGCACGCGCACACTGGCCTGCGCCACCTGTTCGGACATGTCGCCCCGCAGCTGGTCGCGCTGGGCCGCCAGCTCGTTCACCGCATTGGCCAGGGCCTGCATTTCGGCCGTGCCCCGAGGCTTGAGCTTCTGCGGCGTGGTGGCGGACAACACCACGCGGGTTTCTTCCAACAACCGGTAAGGCGCACCCACGTAACGGCGGTGCAGGACACGCAGAACGCCCGCCACCAGCATCAGTCCAATCAGCCAGCCCACCGCCACCAGGGCCGTGCGCGAAGCCAGTACATCGCCCACGGCAGTGCGCTCGTCCTGCGTCAGCGTGGACCAGACAATCACGGACATCAGTACCAGCCACAAGGCCATGACCAGGCCCGAAGCGGCAATGGCCAGTACCAGCCGGGGATCGGTCTTTTTCATGCCGGAGTCTCCCCCAGCAGCTCTGCCACTTTCTGCACCAGTTCGCGGGTGGAGAAGGGCTTGGTCATGTAGGCATCGGCCCCCAGGGCCAGCCCCTTGGCCACGTCAGTTTCGCGCCCCTTGGCGGTCAGCATCAGGATCTTGGTCGCCTGCAGCGTCTCATCGGCCCGGACTGCCTGGCAGACCTCGAAGCCCGTCTTGTGCGGCATCATCACATCGAGCAGCACCAGCGCGGGATGTTCGCGTGCAATGGCATCGAGCGCTTCCTGGCCATCGCGCGCCACGACCACGGCGTAGCCCCCGCGCTGCAGCAGGTATTCCAGCGAGATCACGATATTGGGCTCGTCGTCGGCAATCAGTATCTTGTGCGTCATGGGATTGTGTCTCCGGAAGTGGGGGCATCAATGGGCAGCCAGAAGCAGAAGCACGCCCCCTGCTGGCCGGTGGGCTCCAGCCACAGGCGCCCGCCAAAATGTTCTGCGATATGGCGGCTGATCGGCAGGCCCAGGCCCGTCCCATGCGCCACCTGTGCACCCCTGTCGGTCTGGTGAAAGCGGTCGAAAATCATGGTCTCATGGCCGGGCTCCACCCCGGGGCCATTGTCCTGCACGCATACCGTCATGCCCTGGCCGTCGTGCGTGAGCCGCACCTGGACCTGGCCTGCGGCGGACGGCACAAACTTGGCCGCGTTGGACAGCAGATTGAGCAGCACCTGGAGAATACGGTCGGGGTCGGCATGCAGCAAGGGCACCGCATCCGGCAGCTGCACATGCACCTGGGCAGCGCGCTCGCGGAACACTTCGGCCGTGGTGGCCACGGCACGTTCCACCAGCGAACGCATGTCCACCGGCGCCACATGCCATTCCGCATGCCCCGACTCGATCTTGGCCATGTCCAGCACCTGGTTGACCAGCCGGGTCAGGCGCTCGGTCTCGGCCACGATGATGCCGATGAACTGCTGGCGCTGAACGGCGGACATCTCGGTATCGTCCTGCATGAGCTCAGCCAGCGCACGGATGGAGGTCAACGGCGTGCGCAGTTCATGTGTGACAGACGACATGAAGTCGTCCTTGAGCCGGTCCAGGCTTTGCAGCTGTTTGTTGGCGGCGCGCAGTTCCGCCGTGGCCTGCTCCAGCGACCGCGACTTGCCCTCCAGCGCGCGCGAGTAGGCGCGTATCTGGGACGCCTCGTCCAGAATGCGCAGCACGTCGTCGGGCGAGAGTGTTTCCTCCTCGGCCACCGAAGCCACCAGCGCACGGGCCGAAGCGCTGCCTACAGCGCCCGCCAATTGGGTTTCGACAAACTGCACCAGACGGGCATCGGGCCGCAGGGCCTGCACCTGGCGAACGCCCACGCGCTGCGCATAGCCGTCAAACAGCGCACGCGCCTTGGTGCCCCCCAGAAAACGCTCACACAGCCGCAGCAAATCCTGCGTATTGGCCCGCCCGCGCCAGAACACCGGGCTGGAGGCCGCCGTGCGCTGGAACACATCGACAAACAGCAGCGCCTGGCTGGCCTCGCGGCCCGAGGGCACACGCCACAGCGAAACCCCCACATAGACCACGGCATTGACCAGCATGCTCCAGAACAAAGAATGCGTGAGGCCATCAAACCCCTGCAAACCCAGCAGTTGCTCCGGCCGCAGCCAGGCCAGCCCCCAGGGCCCCCGGGCGATGAAATCCGTCGCCAGCCAGCCCGACTTGGCAATCGACGGCAGCATAAGGGTATAGGCCCACATCAAGAACCCCGCCAACAAGCCCGCCAGCGCGCCTTGCCGGGTGCCGCCCTTCCAGTACATGCCGCCGAGTACCACCGGCGCAAACTGCGCCACCGCTGCAAAGCTGATGAGCCCGATGCTCACCAGCGCATAGGCCTCCCCCGCCAGGTGAAAGTACACGTAGCCCAGCACCAGCACCCCCAGGATGGCGGCACGCCGGATACCCAGCAGCACGCGCGAGAGATCTTGCCCTTCACTGCTGCGCAGGTGGCGCCAGCGCAGCAGCAGGGGCAGCACCAGTTCGTTGCTGACCATGATGGACACCGCTACGGTTTCCACGATGACCATGCCCGTGGCCGCAGACAAGCCCCCCACAAAGGCAAACAGCGCCAGAGCGTTCTGCCCGGCGGCCAGGGGCAGCGACAACACAAAATTTTCGGCATTGGCCTGGCCCGAACCAAAGTACAGCAGACCGCCCAGTGCAATGGGCAGCACAAACAGATTGATGAGCAACAGGTACAGGGGGAACACCCAGGCAGCGCGGCGCAGATGGGTCTCGCGCACGTTCTCCACCACCATGACCTGGAACTGGCGGGGCAGGAACACCACCGAAAACATGGACAGCACGGTCAGCCCGAACCACTGCGCCCAGGCAAACTGCCCTCCCTGCTCCAGACGCAGCAATTGCCGCAGCTCCGGCTCGGCCTGCGCACGGGAAAACAGATCACCCAGACCATCAAACAGGCTGTACACCACAAAGAAGCCGACCGACAGGAATGCCACCAGCTTGACCACCGACTCGAAGGCGATGGCCGCCACCATGCCCTCGTGCCGCTCCGTGGTATCCAGATGCCGCGCACCAAACACCATGGCAAAACCTGCCAGCACCAGTGCCACATAGAAGGCACTGTCCTGGCTCCAGTGCACGGGCAATGCGGCGGCGGCCCCTTCGGTGGCCGTCAACAGGCTGTACCCGGCCGAGACCGCCTTGAGCTGCAAGGCAATGTAGGGCACGATACCCACGACCGCGATCAAGGTCACCAGGCCTGCCAGCAGCGGGCTTTTGCCGTAGCGGCTCGCAACGAAATCGGCAATCGACGTGATGCGGTAGGTCTTGGCGATCCGGATCATCTTGCGCAGCACGATCCAGCCCAGCACCATGACCAGCGTGGGCCCCAGATAGATGGGTAGAAACCAAACGCCCCCCGAGGCCGCCCGCCCCACACTCCCAAAGTAGGTCCAGGCCGTGCAGTACACCGCCAGCGAAAGCGCATAAACCCAGGGGTTGGCAATGACAGAGCGGCCTTGCTGCGCACGGCGGTCAGCCCAGTACGCCACGGCAAACAGCAGCAGCAGGTAGGCAAAGGACGCCGCAATGACCAGAAAAGGCGACAGCATGGCTAGGGTTTGGAGGAAGGGCCGCCCTGGTCCTCGGGCGGCGGAGCAAAGACCGCGCGCTCATCCGGGCGCTCATCGAAGCGGTCCTGCGGACGCTCCATCAACCAGGCCAGCGCCGCGATGATGCCGCCCCAGAGCCACAGCAAGGCCAGCGGGAACAGCGGAATTCCCCACAGCACCACATCGTGGTCCCACAGGCCCAGCAACGGGAAATTGAACAGCAACCAGCCGACGGCAAACAGGGCCACCAGGCGTTGGGAGCCGAGTCCTTTGAGCACGATGGTCTCCTGGCAAGAAGGTCTAAGCGCCTCCCTGCTGCCATTGTGCGCCCCGCACTTACCAAGGTCTTACGTGCAGGGCCGCAGGTCGGGATTCAGCCTTTGGACTGCGCCTTGGCCTTGCCCTTGGCGAAGGTGTTGTGCGCCTGGCGCGACAGGGCGAAATCGAGGAAAAATTTGCACCAGATGGTGCTGCCAGCCATGGCCGTCCAGGTGTTGTAGTCGAACAGGCCCAGCGCGACGGTCACGATCACCACCGCCGCGACGGCGCCCGCCACGAGATTGATTGCCACCGCATAGGGAGCGTATTTTTCGGGATGGGGAGGGGATTCACCGCGCTTGAGCGCCACCTCGGAAAAATCCCGCCGCACCACGATGCGCCAGGCCCGGCGAAACCAGAAAAACGCCATGGGAAACAGCGCCAGATACAGAATCCACGTCAAGGCGACGCTGACATCAAAAACCATGCAGGGCTCCCAGATCCGGTGGTCCGCCAGCACGCGGGCATCTCCGGAAGATTCAATTAAAAAGGCCCTGCCAGCACAGCCGACAGGGCCCCTATTGTGACTGCCGCTGCGCTGGCGCGGCGGCAGTCGGTTCTACACCGTGGCCAAAGCCTTAGTGTGCGCCATCCACCAGCTTGGAGCCGCGCGGGATACGCACGGCTTCCACCATGGCCTGGATATGCTCTGGCGGCTCTTTGGTGACCTTGTCGACCAGGAAGGCTACCGCAAAGTTCACCACGGCACCAACGGCACCGATAGCTTCCGGCGTGATACCGAAGAAGCTGTTCGCACCGCCGATCAGGCCCAGATACTCTGTGCCCTTGATGAAGAACAGGCCCTTGTGTGCAAACACATAGAACAGGGTGAAGAACAGGCCTGCCAGCATGCCGGCCATGGCGCCTTCCTTGTTCATCTTCTTGCTGAAAATACCCATCATGATGGCGGGGAACAGCGAACTGGCGGCAATACCGAAGGCCAGGGCGACGGTACCGGCCGCAAAGCCCGGCGGGTTCAGGCCCAGGTAGCCTGCCACCACGATGGCCACGGCCATGGAAACCTTGCCCGCCAGCAGCTCGTTCTTCTCGCTGATGTTGGGGTTGAACACGCCCTTGACCAGGTCATGCGACACGGCCGAGGAAATGGCCATCAGCAAACCGGCAGCCGTCGACAAGGCAGCAGCCAGGCCACCCGCAGCCACCAGCGCGATCACCCAGTTGGGCAGCAACGCGATTTCCGGGTTGGCCAGCACGATGATGTCGGCATTGACGCTCAGCTCGTTGCCCTTCCAGCCTGCAGCAGCGGCCTTTTCGGTCACAGCAGCATTCTTGGTCTTGTCGTTGTAGTACTGGATGCGGCCGTCACCGTTCTTGTCTTCGAACTTCAGCAGGCCGGTCTTTTCCCAGCGCTTCATCCAGTCGGGACGCTCTTCGTACTTGATGCTGGACTCGGCGCCAAACGGATCTGCATCCTGCATCACCACGCCGGGCGTGATCGTGCGGATCAGATTGGTCTTGGCCATGGCAGCCACTGCAGGCGCCGTGGTGTACAGGATGGCAATGAAGATCAGGGCCCAGCCGGCCGAGCTGCGTGCATCCTTCACCGAAGGCACGGTAAAGAATCGCATGATGACATGCGGCAGACCGGCGGTACCGATCATCAGCGACATGGTGTACATGAACATGTTCAGCGAACTACCCGGCAGTTGCGTGGTGTACTTGCCGAAGCCCAGATCGGTGACGACCTTGTCGAGCGTAGCCAGCAGCGACACATCGTGGCCCACCAAATTGGAACCCAGGCCCAGCTGGGGGATCGGGTTGCCGGTGAGCTGCAGCGAGATGAACACGGCAGGCACGGTATAGGCCAGGATCAGCACGATGTACTGCGCCACCTGCGTGTAGGTGATGCCCTTCATGCCGCCGAACACAGCGTAGGCGAACACAATGGCCATGCCGACGTAGATGCCGGTGTCGCTGGAGACGCCCAGGAAGCGCGAGAACGCCACGCCCACACCGGTCATCTGACCGATGATGTAGGTCAGCGATGCCACGAGCAGGCAAAGCACGGCCACAGTGCTGGCGCTCTTGGAGTAGAAGCGGTCACCAATGAACTGCGGCACCGTGAACTTGCCGAACTTGCGCAGGTAGGGTGCCAGCAGCATGGCCAGCAGCACGTAGCCGCCAGTCCAGCCCATGAGGAACAGGCCGCCGCCATAACCCATGTTGGAGATCAGACCCGCCATGGAGATGAACGACGCCGCACTCATCCAGTCGGCCGCCGTGGCCATGCCGTTGGTAATGGGGTGCACGCTGCCGCCGGCCGCGTAGAACTCGCTGGTCGATCCGGCACGGGCCCAGACCGCGATGCCGATGTAGAGCGCAAAGCTCGCACCGACGAACAGGTAAATAGTTGTTTGCAGATCCATGATTCAGTCCTCAGTCTTCGTGTACGTCGAACTGGCGGTCAATGTCACCCATCTTCTTGGCGTAATAAAAGATCAGCGCAATGAAGATGTAGATAGAGCCCTGTTGTGCAAACCAGAACCCAAGCGGATAGCCGCCCAGCTTGATGTTGTTGAGCAGATCGGCGAACAGAATTCCCGCGCCAAACGACACTACAAACCAGATGATGAGAATCTTGGTCAGCAGGCCGAGCGTGGCTTTCCAGTAGGCGTGACTGCTTTTGTCTTCCTTCATGAAATCCCCTCTTGTGTGAGAACAGAACCACAGCGCAAAAAGCACTGCCCCTGCGCATTCCGCAGGCGGTGCCATCGGATTGCGTAAGCGACTGTGTTCACGCTTCCTTACAGCGAACTGATGAAATTCCCCAAACCATCGAATGAGCGGGGCACTCAAGGGAAAACACCGATTCGGGCTGTGGTGACTGTTACGACAGCCCTCGGTGAAATCCCTAATGGCGCAAGCCCGTGATGCCGAAACACTATGTGACATCTTGGTTTGCCTCATGATTGAAAGCGTCTGCGATTTCCCATGCCCGATCTACCTCCCTCCCTGCTCTCCCGCATTTACGCCAAGACAGCCCAGGGCCAACAAGAGATCCAGTCCCGTGCGCTGGGTCTGACGCCGCTGGCGAGGCGCGTGCTGGTATTGGTGGACGGGCACCGCAGCGGCAAGGATCTGGCAGCCTTTGTGCCCGGCAACGACATCGAGGTGCACCTCACCGAATTGCTGACACGCGAATGCATTGCCGCCGTAGGCATGGCAGCGCCGCCCCCCGCTCCAGCTGCGGCGGCCGCAAGCCCATCGCACGACCCGTTCGAAGACGATCTCGTCCGCCTGCCCGCCGCGGAAACCCGCGACGCCAAGGAACTGGAGATGGCGCGCAACTTCATGACCAACACGGTCAACAACATCTTCGGGCACCACAACCGCATCTCGCTGCTGGAATCCATCTACGCCTGCCAGTCGAGCGAGGCCCTGCGCAAGGTGTATCCCGCCTGGGCACACGCCCTGGAGACCAACAGCACCGGCAAGAAACGCCTGCCCGAGTTGCGCGACAAGCTGTTCGCGGTGCTCTAGGGGTGAAGTGTCAACAGGCCCCAGTGAACTGCAACGTTCGATTGGGAGGTCAATCGCTCCCATTGGAGGGCACGATGAAGCCTGCCGAATCCGAGTCCACACCCCTGGCGCGCCCGCCCGAAGGCTTGCCGCCCTGCGCCAGTGAGACCGATGGCCTCGCGCATTTCAGGGGCAACCTGCTCCAGTCGCGGTTTTCCGGCCTGACGCGGCACTGGCGGGCGGACTGAAAAGCCCTCGCTTTCCGGGGGGGAGCAATTTCAAGAAAATAAGCCTATAACGCTTACTGTTCAAGCAATAGCAGCTATTATTTTTGACATCCCCAAAGCGCATCACTCCGCCAAAAAGCAGCCGCTGCCCGGCCTTCCATGAAAAAGCGCGATGGAGCAGCCCGCTCAGCGCGCCAGCACCGGCGCCAGCGCCACGCCGGTATGCGTGCCCCGCTGCACCACGCCCTCCGGCGTATCAGCGGCCACGATGCGCCCTCCTTCTCGCCCGCCTTCGGGGCCCAGGTCGATGACCCAGTCGGCCTCGGCGATGACATCGAGATCGTGTTCGATCACCACCACGCTGTGCCCGCCATCGACCAGCCGGTGCAGCACGCGGATCAGCTTGTCCACATCGGCCATGTGCAGGCCCACGGTGGGCTCATCGAGCACATAGAAGGTGTGCGGCGCCTTCTGGCCACGCCGCCCGACTTCGTCGCGCACCTTGGTGAGTTCGGTCACGAGCTTGATGCGCTGCGCCTCGCCGCCGCTGAGCGTGGGGCTGGGCTGGCCCAGCGTGAGGTAGCCCAGGCCCACGTCCTTGAGCAGCTGCAGCGGGTGCGCTATGGCGGGCATGCTGGCAAAAAACGCCACAGCCTCGTCCACCTCCATCCGCAGCACGTCACCGATACTCTTGCCGCGCCAGGTCACGGCCAGCGTCTCGGGGTTGAAGCGCGCGCCGTGGCAGGCTTCGCAGGGCACTTTCACATCGGGCAAGAAGCTCATGGCGATGGTGCGGATGCCCTGGCCCTCGCAGGTGGCGCAGCGGCCCGCGCCGGTGTTGAAGGAGAAACGCCCTGCGGCATAGCCGCGCGCCTTGGCCTCCAGGGTTTCAGCAAACAGCTTGCGCACCGTGTCCCAGAAGCCGATGTAGGTGGCGGGACAGCTGCGCGGCGTTTTGCCAATCGGCGTCTGGTCCACTTCGAGCACGCGGTCGATGGTTTCGAAGCCCTGCAAACCGGTACAGCCCACCAGCGGCGGCGCCTTCCCGGCATCCATGGCATCGCGCCCGGCCTTGGTACTGCGCTGCTGCACCCAGGCCTGCACATTGGCCAGCAGCACATCGCGCGCCAGCGTGGACTTGCCCGAGCCGCTGACGCCCGTGACGGCGACGAGCCGCTGCAGCGGCACGCGTGCGGTGACGTTCTGCAGGTTGTGCAGCTGCGCGCCCTGCACGGTGAGCCAGTGCTGCGCC
Source organism: Burkholderiaceae bacterium (assembly GCA_023954095.1). Classification (GTDB taxonomy): domain Bacteria; phylum Pseudomonadota; class Gammaproteobacteria; order Burkholderiales; family Burkholderiaceae_C; genus Simplicispira. The sequence continues at coordinate 43,703 of JAMLIQ010000007.1, forward strand.
ATGCCTTCACCCCCTCTCCCCTCGCGGGAGAGGGGAGACAAGACCGCGCGGCGCAATTGGAGCGGATGGCGCATGGCGTGCAGCAGGTAGCGGCCCGTTTGCGAATGCTCGGCAGCGGTCACATCCTGCGCCGTGCCATGCGCCACCAGCGTGCCGCCGCGCTTGCCGGCGCCGGGGCCGATGTCGATCACATGGTCGGCCGCGCGGATGGTGTCTTCGTCGTGCTCCACCACCACCAGGGTGTTGCCTTTGCTGCTGAGCTGGTGCAGGGCGCGCAGCAAGATCTGGTTGTCGCGCGCATGCAGGCCAATGGTGGGCTCGTCGAGCACGTAGCACACGCCCTGCAGGTTGCTGCCCAGCTGCGCGGCCAGGCGGATGCGCTGGGCCTCGCCACCGCTGAGCGTGGGCGCGCCCCGGTCGAGGGTGAGGTAGCCCAGGCCCACTTCTTCCAGAAATGCGAGGCGGCCCTTGATCTCGGGGATGAGGTCGCGTGCGATCTCTGCCTCGCGCCCGCTCAGCGCCAGCTGCTGCACCCAGGCACGGATGTCGCTGACCGACAGGCGTGCAATATCCGTGATGGCCCAGCCCGGGTGGCCCGTGGCCGCATCGGCGCCAAAGCGCACGGCGCGTGCCGTGGCGTTCAGGCGCGTGCCTTCGCAGGTGGGGCAGGCGGCATCCTGCACATCGTCCACCTCGGGTTCGGCAAAGGTTTGCTCACGGCCTTTCTGGTCGTCGGCCAGCACCGAGTCGTCGAACACCCTGCGCTGCTCTTTGGTCAGCTTGACGCCGGTACCCACGCAGTCGGGGCACCAGCCGTGCTTGCTGTTGTAGGAGAACAGGCGCGGGTCCAGCTCGGCATAGGAGGTAGCGCAGACCGGGCAGGCGCGTTTGGCCGAGAACGTCTGCACACGCCCGATACCTGCGGTGGAGCTGCCCGCCGCCATGGCTTCGCGCAGGCCGTCCAGGTGCGAGAGCACCTGCACCACGCCCTTGCCGTGCGTGAGGGCCTGCGCCAGCGCCGTGCGCAGCAGCGGCTCGTTGGCGGGCGAGACGTCCAGGCTCATCACGGGCAGCTCGATGGAGTGCTCCTTGAAACGGTCCAGGCGCGGGAAACCGCTGGTGGGCAGAAACTCGCCATCCACACGCAGGTGGGTGTGGCCGCGCGGGCGCGCCCAGTCGGCCAGTTCGGTATAGACGCCCTTGCGCGCCACGACCAGGGGCGCCAGCAGGCCGATGTGCTGGCCCCGGAAGTTCCTCAGCAACTGCGCGGCAATGCCGTCGGGCGTTTGCGGCTGCACCGCCGCGCCATCGCGCGTGCAATGCTGCACCCCCAGCTTGACGTAGAGCAGCCGCAGGTAGTGCCAGACCTCGGTGGTGGTGCCCACGGTGCTTTTGCGTCCGCCCCGGCTCAGGCGCTGCTCGATCGCCACCGTGGGGGGAATGCCGTAGACGGCATCCACCTCGGGCCGCCCTGCGGGTTGCACGATGGAGCGCGCATAGGCGTTGAGGGATTCGAGGTAGCGGCGCTGGCCCTCGTTGAACAGAATATCGAAGGCCAGCGTGGACTTGCCCGACCCGCTGACGCCGGTGATGACGTTGAACTGGCCGCGCGGTATCTCCACGCTCAAGGAGCGCAGATTGTGCTCGCGGGCATTGATGATTTCTATGCTGTTTTTGGCCTTTTGCGCTTTACTACCAAGCGTCTCCAGCTCCTTATTCAATAGCAATAATGTGCTCTCGCGCACGGCATGGCGACCTGTCCCGGCAGCGCCAATGGCTGCGGCGTAGTCGCGCAGGGCGGCGCCCGTGTGCGAGTGGGCGTGCTCACGCACTTCGGCGGGCGGGCCCTCGGCCACCACACAGCCCCCGGCCTCGCCGCCCTCGGGGCCCAGGTCGATCAGCCAGTCGCTGGCGCCGATCACGTCCAGGTTGTGCTCGATGACGATGAGCGAATGCCCGGCGTCCAGCAGCCGCCCGAAGGCGCGCATCAGCTTGGCGATGTCGTCAAAGTGCAGCCCCGTGGTGGGCTCGTCGAACAGAAACAGCGTGCCCTTGCGCGCCAGCGTCTGGCGCGATCTGGACTGCGAGCGCGCCGCCTCGGCCAGAAAACCCGCCAGCTTGAGGCGCTGGGCCTCGCCGCCCGACAAGGTGGGCACGGGCTGGCCGAGCTTGACGTATTCCAGCCCCACATCCACGATGGGCTGCAGCGCGCGCAGCACATCGCGGTCGCCTGCAAACAGCGCCACGGCCTCGCTCACGGTCAGGTCCAGCACATCGGCCACATTCAGGCGGCGCGCGCCGCGCTCGATGGTGATTTCAAGAATCTCGGGGCGGTAGCGCCTGCCGTCGCAATCCGGGCAGCGCAGGTAGACATCGCTGAGGAACTGCATCTCCACATGCTCGAAGCCCGATCCCCCGCAGGTGGGGCAGCGCCCGTCGCCGTTGTTGAAACTGAACTTGGTCTGGGTGTAGCCGCGCTGGCGGGCCAGCGGCGCCAAGGCGAACAGTTCCCGTACGGCATCCCACGCGCCCACGTAGCTGGCGGGGTTGGAGCGCGCCGTCTTGCCAATGGGCGACTGGTCCACAAACACCGCATCGCTCAGGTGGTCGGCGCCCAGCAGGCGGTCGTGCGCGCCAGGGGTGTCGGCGGCCTTGCCAAAGTGGCGCATCAGCGCCGGGGCCAGCACGTCCTGGACCAGGCTGGACTTGCCCGAGCCGCTGACACCCGTCACGGTAACCAGGCGCTGCAGCGGGAATTCGACCGACACGCTCTGCAGGTTGTGCTCGCGCGCGCCTTCGAGGATCAGGCGCGGCGTGGCGTCGGTCACCTGGCGCGCAAAGGGCTGGCCGACGTGTTTGCGTCCGCCAAGGTACTGGCCGGTCAGCGTATCGGCACTGCGCAGTTCGTCGGGCGTGCCGTCGAACACGATGCGCCCGCCGCGCTCGCCGGGGCCAGGGCCAAAGTCGAGCACGCGGTCGGCCGCCAGCATGACGGCCGGGTCGTGCTCGACCACCACCAGGGTGTTGCCCGCATCGCGCAGGCGCAGCATGGCCTGGGTGATGCGGTGCATGTCGCGCGGGTGCAGGCCGATGCTGGGCTCGTCCAGCACAAACAGGGTGTTGACCAGCGAAGTGCCCAGCGCCGTGGTGAGGTTGATGCGCTGCACCTCGCCACCCGAAAGCGTGCGGCTTTGCCGGTCCAGCGTGAGGTAGCCGATGCCCACATCGCTGAGGTATTTCAGGCGCGTGCCGATCTCCTCGTGCAGGAGCTTGAGCGCCTGGAGTTCTCCCGTGGCGGCGGTGTTTTCTCTATCAAAATGGCCTGTAACACCCGTAGATAGAGCGCTATCAGCTATTGTTTCAGGAGTATCCAACACACCCGCACCCGCGGCCATGCGCTCAAAAAACAGGCGCAGGCGGTCGATGGGCAGCAGCATCAGGTCGTGCAGGCACAGGCCGGGCAGCTGCTCGAGCTGCGCGCGCGTCCACTGCACGCCCTGGGGCATGAAGCGTTTCGCGGGGTCGAGCACGGCATCGGCGTCCTGCTTGCGGCCGATGCGCCAGAGCAGGCTCTCGGTCTTGAGGCGCGCCCCCGCGCACACCGGGCACGGCGTGTAGCTGCGGTACTTGGACAGCAGCACGCGGATGTGCATCTTGTAGGCCTTGGTCTCCAGGTATTCGAAGAAGCGCCGGATGCCGTACCACTGCTGGTTCCACTTGCCGTTCCAGTGGGGCGAGCCCTCGATCACCCAGTGCTTCTGTTCAAGGGTCAGCCGGTGCCACGAGGTATCGCGCGGGATACCGGCAGTTTCGGCATGGCGCATCAGGTCGTCCTGGCACTCTTTCCAGGCGGGCGTCTGGATGGCCTTGATGGCGCCCGAGCGCAGCGTCTTCTTTTCGTCGGGGATCACCAGGCCGTAGTCCACCCCGATCACGCGGCCAAACCCCCGGCAGGTATCGCAGGCGCCCGCCGCCGAATTGAACGAGAACATGGACGGCAGCGGCTCGCTGTAGCGCAGGTCGCTGTCGGGGCAGTGCAGGCCGGTGGAGAACCGCCACAGTTCGGGCTCGCCTTCATCCACCAGCCGATACACATTCAACCGGCCAGTGCCGCGCTTCAATGCAACCTCGATCGCCTCGATCACCCGCGCCTTTTCGGCATTGCCAAGGCGGAAGCGGTCGGCCACCACGTCGAGCACCTTGCGCGGGCCGGTGGGCGTGGCCACCTCGCGTTCGGCCTGCACCTTGGTGAAGCCGCTGGCGGACAGCCATTGTTCGACCTGCTCGGCCGACGTACCGCCCGGCAGCTCGACCGGAAAGGTCACTACCAGACGCGGATCGTCTGCCAGGGCGCGCTGCTGGATTTCAGCGTAAATGCTCTCGGGCGAATCGTGCCGCACAGGCTGGGCGGTCTGGCGGTCGAACAGCTGGGCAGCCCGCGCAAACAACAGCTTGAGGTGGTCGTTCAGCTCCGTCATGGTGCCCACGGTCGAGCGCGAACTGCGCACCGGGTTGGTCTGATCGATGGCGATGGCCGGAGGCACGCCCTCCACCTTGTCCACGGCGGGCTTGTCCATGCGGTCGAGAAACTGCCGCGCATAGGCGCTGAAGGTTTCCACATAGCGGCGCTGGCCCTCGGCGTACAGGGTGTCGAACACCAGGCTGGACTTGCCCGAGCCGCTGGGGCCGGTGACCACCGTGAGTTCGCCGGTACGGATGTCCAGGTCCAGGTTCTTGAGGTTGTGCTGTCGCGCGCCGCGGATGCGGATCTGTCCCTGGGTCATGGAGCGGTCTTTCGGGGGTGAGGCCAAACATTCTAGGAGCCTGTCGGACTTGGAGCGTCGAAAGCGAGAATTGGCCCCAGCGAGGACAGTTTTTGCCGGATTTGCAGCCCCATAGCCCGGCTATGGGGCAAAAAGACGGTAAAAAATGGGCCGCTGCGGCCGATTTGCAGCCGACGATTTCCAAGTGCGACAGGCTCCTAGGGAGCAAGCCACAGGCCTGCTGCAATGTATGGATTACCCCATAGACTGCGCCAGCCCGCGCCACCAGGAACACGGGCGGCAAGGCAGCCATCACAACCGCGGTTTAGACTCGCGCTTTTCGTTCACGCAAGCAACATCCCCATGAAAAAATGGTCAACACGGTGGGCAGTCGCTGCCCTGGCACTGGGTCTTAGCACAGCGGGCCAGGCCCAGATCGTGGTAGGACAGACCGCTGGATTTACCGGGCAGGTCGCCGCCGGTGTCAAGGAGATCACCGACGGCGCGCAGCTGTACATCCAGGCCGTCAATGCCAAGGGCGGCGTGAACGGACAAAAACTGGAACTCATTTCCCTGGACGACAAGTTCGACCCCAAGCTGGCCGCCGAAAATGCACGCAAGCTGATCGAAGAAAACAATGTGTCGGCGATGTTCCTGACCCGGGGCACTCCCCACACCCAGGCCATGATTCCCCTGCTGGAAAAATACGGTGTGGTGCTGGTGGCCCCCTCGACGGGCGCCATGGTGCTGCACGAGCCGGTGTCCAAATACATCTTCAACGTGCGCGCCACCTACCAGCGCGAGGCCGAAAAGGCCATGACCCACCTGGCCTCAATGGGCATCACGCGGATTGCCCTGGTGTACTCGGACGACAGCTTTGGCGCCGACGGCGTGGCCGGGGCCCAGAAGGGTCTGGAAGCCAGCAGGCTGAAACCCGCCGTGCTCGAAAAATTCAACCGCGCCAAACCCGACTTTGCCCCCATCGTGGCCAAGATGGTCCAGGCGGACGCCCAGGCCGTGCTCCTGGTCGCCTCGGGTGCTGCGGTGGTGGAAGCGGGCGCTGCCCTGCGTGCAGCAGGTTCTTCCGCACAGATCGTGACCCTGTCGAACAATGCCTCGGGCGGCTTCATCAAGAGCCTGGGCGAACACGCCCGCGGCGTGATCGTGACGCAGGTCTTTCCCAACGAACGCGCCATCACCTATGGCATGGTGAAGGAGGCGCAGGAGCTCGCCAAGGCCAAGGGCCAGGCCGAGATCAGCCCCGCCATGCTCGAAGGCTTTGCTGCCGCCAAGGTGCTGGTCGAAGGCCTGCGCCGCGCCGGCCCCAAGCCCAGCCGCGACAAGATCCATGCCGCGCTGGAAGGCCTGAAGAAGTTTGACCTGGGCGGCCTCGAAGTGTCCTATGGCCCGGACGACCACACCGGGCTGGATTTTGCAGACCTGTCCATCATCGGCATCAGCGGCAAATTCCGCCGCTGATCCCTTTCGTCGGCAGGGTGGATGCGCGTTTCCGTCAGCACTCTTTCGCGAACGGCACGGGGCGCCTAAACTGGAACGGGTTTGCACCATGAAAGAGAGGCACCGCATGAAAGCCCTGGATTTGTTCCAAAAGATCACCGCACTGACAGCCTTGGCACTGGGCCTGTGCGCCGCCAGCCATGCCCAGCTGCTGGTCGGGCAAACGGTCGGCGTGACCGGTTCGGCCGCCGCCACCGTGAAGGAGTCCATGGGAGGCGCAGCGCTCTACATCGACCACGTCAATGCCAAGGGCGGCGTGGGGGGGCAGAAGATCGAGGTCCTGACGCTCGACGACAAGTTCGACCCCAAGCTCACACTGGCCAACGCACGCACCCTGATCGTGGACAAGGGCGTTCTGGCGCTGTTCATGACGCGCGGCACCCCGCACACCCAGGGCATCATTGGGCTGCTGGACGAATCGGGCGTGCCGCTGATTGGCCCCTCCACCGGCGCCATGGTGCTCCACCAGCCCGTGCAGAAGAACGTATTCAACGTGCGCGCCCCCTACCAGCGCGAAGTGAAAAAAGCCATTGGCCACCTGGCCACGCTGGGCGTGCAGCGCATCGGCGTCATCCACGTGGACGATACTTTTGGCGCCGACGCACTGGCCGGTGCGCTGGCCGGTTTCCAGGAGAACCAGCAAAAGGCCTTGTTCGTCGAGAAGTTCGATCGCGCCAAGCCCGATTTCAGCGCCATGGCACCCCAGGTTGCCAAGCAGACCCCGCAGGCCGTCATCTTCATCGGCACCGGGTCGGCGGTGGTCGACGGCATCAAGGCGCTGCGCGCCGCCGGTGTGTCGGGACAGATCATCACCTTGTCGAACAACGCCTCGGGGGGCTTCGTCAAGGCGCTGGGCGAACACTCGCGCGGCGTGGTGGTGACGCAGGTGTTCCCGTCGGAACGGGCTGTCACCTACCCGCTGGTGCGCGAAGCGACCGCGCTGGCGCGTGAAGCCAAGATCGACCTGACGCCCGCGATGGTGGAAGGTTTTACCAACGCCAAGGTGCTGGTCGAGGCGCTGCGCCGCGCCGGACCCAACCCCACACGCGCCCGGGTGCACGAGGCCCTGGAGTCGCTGCGCAAGTTCGACCTGGGCGGCCTCTCGCTCAGCTACAGCGCCGACGACCATTCGGGTCTGGACTTCTCCGATCTGTCCATCATCGGCCCGGACGGGCATTTCCGGCGCTGACCCGGCGCAAAGCGCCGGGCTCCGTCAATCGTCCGCGTACATGTCCACGCCACACGTCTCGCGCAGGTAAAGCGATCCGATCACCGCCGTGGCCCCGGCGATCAGCACCGGGTACCACAGGCCGCTGTAGATGTCCCCCGTCTGCGCCACGATGGCAAACGCCATGGGCGGCAGCAGGCCGCCAAACCAGCCATTGCCAAGGTGGTAAGGCAGGCTCATGGAGGTGTAGCGGATGCGGGTCGGAAACATCTCGGCCAGCGCCGCCGCGATGGGGCCATAGACCATGGCCACCAACAGCATCAAATAAAACAGAATGGCCACCACCCAAGGCCGGTCGATGGCTGCCGGGTCGGCCTGGCGCGGGTAACCCTGTGCCGCCAGGGCCTCGCCCACCGCTTCACGGAAGACGGCGTTGCGCCGCCGTGCCTCCGCAGTGCCCTGTCCCGCGCTGGCCCGCAAGGCAATCTCTATGCCGCCGATCCGCACCCGGGCATCTTCACCCAACGGCTGCGCCTCGTTCACATAGGGAACCGAATGCACCGCCAACACCTGCTTGGCCGTGTCGCACGGGCTCGTGAACCGCGTCGCGCCGGTGGGATTGAACTGAAACGAGCAGGCGGCCGGGTCCGCCAGCAACACCACCTGGCTGCGTGCCTGCGCGGCCGCCAGCGCCGGATTCGCTGCCACCGACAGCGCCTTGAAGGCCGGGAAATAGGTGGCGGCCGCCAATGCGCAGCCCAGCAGAATGACCGGCTTGCGGCCCACCCGGTCGGACAATGCACCGAACACAATGAAGAATGGCGTGCCCAGCAACAGCGCCACCGCCAGCATGAGCTGCGCCGCCGTGGCATCCACCTGGAGCTGCTGCGTCAGGAAAAACAGCACATAGAACTGGCCCGTGTACCAAACCACGGCCTGGCCCGCCGTCAGCCCCCCCAGCGCGAGCAGGGCGACCTTGAGATTCTTCCATTGGCCAAACGACTCGGTCACCGGGGCACGCGATCCGCGCCCGCGCGCCTTCATGCGCCGAAAGGCCGGTGTTTCCGCCAGCGCCAGCCTGATCCACACCGAAATGCCCAGCAGCACGATGGACACCAGAAACGGAATACGCCAGCCCCAGTCCGCAAAGTCGGCTTCACCCAGTACGGTACGCGTTCCCAAGACCACCAGCAGTGCCATCAGCAGCCCCAGCGTGGCAGTGGTCTGTATCCAGGCGGTGTAGGTGCCCCGGCGGCCCTGCGGAGCGTGCTCGGCGACGTACACTGCAGCCCCGCCGTATTCACCCCCGAGCGCCAGGCCCTGCAACAGGCGCAGCCCGATCAGCACCACTGGCGCAGCCACGCCAATACTGTCGTAGGACGGCAGCAGCCCCACGGCGAACGTGGCCAGCCCCATGATGAGGATGGTGACCAGAAAAGTGTATTTGCGCCCGATCAGATCGCCCAGGCGGCCAAACAGCAAGGCCCCGAAGGGCCGCACGAGAAACCCTGCCGCAAACGCCAGCAGCGCAAACAGAAAGGCCGAACTGCTGTCGAGCGCGCTGAAGTACTGGCGGGCCAGGATGGTCGCCAGCGCACCGTAGAGATAGAAGTCATACCACTCGAAGACGGTACCCAGCGACGAGGCAATGATCACGCGCGCTTCCTCGCGTGTCATCGGCCCGGGGGCCCGATGCGTGCCTGCCATGGATTTGTCTCCTGAAATTCTTTGTCATCACTGGCAAGTGAAAAATATTTTTATGCACGCACTATCAGCCCCGGTGCTAACGCCTCTCTTACGTCGTTCTTGCAGAACTTGACGGCAAACTTCCGCGCCGCTTACGAACCTGGTAGTAACCCTTGTCCTTCATTTCCCAATGTGGAAAAAAGGGAGGTTTGCAGGACCTGGCGCGAGGCTTGCACACCCTTGCCAGAAAGCCTGAAAACGTCCCGGAACCACGGCCCCATGCGCTTTCGTAAGCCATTGGTCAGAGGCCGTTCGCAGAATCCAGCACCCTTCGAAGCCCGTGCTTCCAAGGCGCTGCCTGCACCGCATTTCTCTCCCCTGAAAGACAACCATGAACGACCCTGTGGTCAACAAAATTCAAAGCCACCCCAAGTACCGTGAACTACGCGCCAAGCGCAACCGGCTGGGCATTTTTCTGACCGTGCTGATGCTGGCCGTGTACTACGGCTACATCGCGCTGATTGCCTTTGACAAGTCGTTCCTGGCGCAGCCCATCGGCCAGGGCGTGACCTCGCTGGGCATCCCGATCGGCATGGGTGTGATCGTTTTCACCATCCTGATTACCGGCATCTACGTGCGCCGCGCCAACGGCGAATTCGACACCCTGACCCAAGACATCCTGAAAGACGCGACGAAATGAAGGCTCTCATCAAACACGGGGGCCGCGCACTGGCGCTGCTGTCCCTGCTGGCGGCCACGGCCGCAGCGCATGCCGCCGGTGCAGACCTTGGCCAGGCGATGAAGCAGCCCACGAACTGGACGGCCATCACCATGTTCGGCTTCTTTGTGCTGGGCACGCTCTGGATCACCAAATGGGCCGCGGCCAAGACCAAGTCGGCGGCCGATTTCTACACCGCTGGCGGCGGTATCACCGGTTTCCAGAACGGCCTGGCCATTGCCGGCGACTACATGTCGGCCGCCTCGTTCCTGGGTATTTCGGCCGCCGTCATGGCCTCGGGCTATGACGGACTGATCTATTCCATCGGCTTCCTGGTGGGCTGGCCCATCATCACCTTCCTGATGGCCGAGCGCCTGCGCAACCTGGGCAAGTTCACGTTTGCCGACGTGGCGGGCTACCGCTTCCAGCAGGGACCGATCCGCGCCTTTGCGGCATCGGGCACGCTGGTGGTCGTGGCCTTCTACCTGATCGCACAGATGGTCGGCGCGGGCCAGCTCATCAAGCTGCTGTTCGGGCTGGAATACTGGATGGCCGTGGCCATTGTCGGCGCGCTGATGATGGTCTACGTGCTGTTCGGCGGCATGACGGCCACCACCTGGGTGCAGATCATCAAGGCCTGCCTGCTGCTGGCAGGCGTAACCTTCATGGCCTTCATGGTGCTGGCGCAGTTCGGCTTCAGCCCCGAGGCGCTGTTTGCCAAGGGCGTTGAGGTGCGTACCCAGATTGCCGCCAACACGGGCAAGACCCCCGAGGAAGCCGCACGCGCGGGCCTGGGCATCATGGGACCTGGCGGCTTCATCAAGGACCCGATCTCGGCCATCTCGTTCGGCATGGCGCTGATGTTCGGCACCGCCGGGCTTCCCCACATCCTGATGCGCTTCTTCACCGTGCCCGATGCCAAGCAGGCACGCAAGTCGGTGCTGTGGGCCACGACCTGGATCGGCTACTTCTACGTGCTGATCTTCATCATCGGTTTTGGCGCGATCACCCTGGTGCTGACCAACCCGGAGATGGCCGACGTGGCCAAGGGCATCATCCACGGCGGCGCAGGCACGGCCAACATGGCGGCGGTGCTGGTGGCCAAGTCGGTGGGCGGCAACATCTTCTATGGCTTCATCTCGGCCGTGGCGTTCGCCACCATCCTGGCCGTGGTGGCAGGCCTCACGCTGTCGGGCGCATCGGCCGTCTCCCACGACCTGTATGCCACGGTATTCAAGAAAGGCAAGGCCGACAGCGTCTCCGAGCTGAAGGTCTCGCGCATGACCACGCTGGCCCTGGGCGTGATCGCCGTGCTGCTGGGCATTGCCTTCGAGAAGCAGAACATTGCCTTCATGGTGTCGCTGGCCTTTGCCATCGCGGCTTCGGCCAACTTCCCGGTGCTGTTCCTGTCGGTGCTGTGGAAAAACTGCACCACGCGCGGCGCGGTGATCGGCGGCTTCCTCGGCCTGGCCTCGTCGGTGGCGCTCACCGTGGTCTCGCCCTCGGTGTGGGAAGCCACGCTGGGCAACCCCAAGGGGTCGGCGCTGTTCCCCTACACCTCGCCCGCGCTGTTCTCCATGGTGATTGGATTCGTCGGCATCTGGCTGTTCTCGATCACCGACAAGAGTGCCAACGCGGCCCGCGAGCGCGCCGCCTTCGCGGCGCAGCAGGTGCGCTCGGAAACCGGCTACGGCGCTGCGGGTGCCTCGGGGCACTGACCGGAAATTGGGCGCAAGCCCGGGGCGTGGCGCCCTGGTCGCTGCGTTCACCACGACCGGGCTTTACGCCCGGTTTTCTATTTTCGTTGCAACTCCCAGGCCCTCAATAGCTACTATATTCATAGCTACTTCCGCTTGATTGCAGGGCGATTAGGCCCATTTTCTTAGAAATTTTTGCCCTGCAGCCGACGCAGCTTGACGAAGGCCAACGCCGCCATCACAGCGTCGTTCAACGCATCGTGCGCCTCGCGCGGGGGCAGGTCCAGGTCGTGCATCAGCGTGGCAAAACGCAGGTCGATATCCGCGTTGTCGTGCTGGCGGTACAGTGGCAATTGGCGAAATTTGTGGTCGTAGTACAGCGCCGACACCTCGATCCGGGGCTGCGGCAGTTCCATGCCCAGCAGGGGTTTGAGCGCACGGTTGAGCATGGCCACGTCGAATTCAAGGTAGTAGCCCACCAGCGGGCGGCTACCCACGAAGTGCAGCAACTGGTGCAGCGCCTGCGCCAGCGGCAGACCCTGGGCCACATCGCGTTCGCGCAGGCGGTGAACGCGCACACTTGCGGGTGAGACGGCCTTGTCGGGCCGCACCAGCAGCTCCAGCCGTTGGCTGGTCAGGATACGGTTCCCGGCGATACGCACCGCGCCGATGGAGATGATTTCATCGCTGCGCACGTTCAGGCCGGTGGTTTCACAGTCCAGCGCGACCCATTCCTCGGCGGGCGGTGGATCGAACAGGAACGCATAGGCCGGGTCGGCCAGGCGGCGGCGCAGCCAGGCGCGGCGCAACTGCGCCCACGCGGTCACAGCAAATCCAGCCGCAGGCGCTGGTGCAGCAGCGCCTTGAAACGTTTGACCACCGCCAGTGCGTCCTTGAGAAGGTCGCGTTCCAGGCTGCTCAGGTGCCGCGGATCGGCATTGCCGGTGACGGGGCGGCCCATGTCGATTTCCATCAGCCCGGCCTGCAGACGCAGCCCCATCAGGAAATGCAGGCTCTGCACCAGCTCCTGGCCCAGGGCAGCGTCCAGCGTGCCGTCGGCCACCAGGGCGCTGATCCGCTCGGCAGTGCCGGTGGCGCCCACGTGGCGGGCCAGCGCCAGGCTGCGCACGCCGTGCACGATGGGGAAAATGCCCGCTTTCTTCAGGTTGATGTGCCGCGCATCGTCACCCAGGCCCAGCAGCCGGCTCCACCAGCTGGATGCCACGCCAAACTGCTCGACCACGGCGGCAAATCGTGCCACCAGGGCGTCGTTGTCGGTCGCCAGCGCCATCAGGCCGCCGCGCACCTGCGCCAGCAGGGCCGCATCTCCCGCCACGGCATGGGCGTCCAGAAAGATCGCCAGATTCATCAGGCTGTCACCGTCGGGCTGCAGCAGCCACTGGCGTGCGCGCTGCGTGAACGCGCTGGCCGTACCGCGCCAGGCCGGGTTGCTGAGCATGATGCGGCCCGGGCATTCGGGGTAGCCAAAGCGCTCCAGAACGGCAGAGAAGCGCTGGCAGATGGCATCAAGCTGGGGCGGCGGGGTGTAGCCGTCGCGCAGCACCAGGCCGTTGTCCTGGTCGGTCTTGAGCAGTTGTTCGCCGCGCCCCTCGCTGCCCATCACAAAAAGGCAGCTGTGGGCGACCAGGTCGGCCGGGGCCACCATGCCCCAGGCACGCTCGAACAGGCGGGCGTTGAGCTGCTGCACCAGCCTGGCCATCAGGCCGATGCGCGTGCCGCTGCGGTGCAGCGCCGCGATCAGCCGGGTGGTTTGCGCGGCGGCCTGGGCCAGCGCCTCCAGGTCCTGCGCCTGCTCGATCTGTACCGTGATCAGGTGCGAATGGTTGGACAGGAAGCTGAACAGGTCCAGCGCCTCCAGGATGCCCCGCACCTGGTCGTCCTCGCCCAGCACCACCAGGCGGTGCACGCGCGCACGCAGCAGCAGCGCCATGGCGTCGCCCAGCGTATCGGATGCGCGCACGGTAACCACCGGACTGCTGGCAAGTTCGCCCACGGCCAGCTGGTCCAGCGGGCGCCCGTCCAGAATGGCGCGCTGCAGTGTGGTGTTGGTGAAAATGCCCAGCCCGCCCGCCAGCCCGGTAACGAGCACGCTGGTGGTGCGCTGCGCCTGAAACAGCTTTACCACCGTGACGATGTCGCAGTCTGCGCTCACCGTATGTGCCGGGCGCAAATAGGCTTCGTCCACGCGGGCCAGGGTGAGCGACTGGCGCTCGTGCTGGCCTGGCCGCTGGGCCAGCACGCTGAGCTTGTGCCCAATGTCGGAAAACAGCAGCGCACCAAAGCTGGCATTGCGCGCAATCAGCTCGTTCACCGTTTCGTGGGCCAGTTGGTAGGCCACCACCTCCTCGGCAGCCACGAAGCGGCTGCTGGCGCGCCCGGCCACCAGGCCCCGGCCATCGAAGCTGTCGTCGGGGCCGTAGGTGGCCTGCACCTCGCCGCCCTCGGACTGCGTGACAAAACCCTTGATGAGGATGAACAGGTGCGTGGGCACCGCCCCCTGCTCCAGCACCACGGCGCCCTCGGGGAAATAGGCAATGTCCACGCTGGCGCGCACCAGGCGCTGCTCGTCCGGGCTCAGGCAGTCAAAGGGCGAAGCGGCAAAATTGAAGGCATTGGGCATGGCGGTTGAGCACGCAGGGCACGGAGCACGCTGCGGCCCCGCCATTCAACCCGGCAGGCCTTGCGCCACGCTTGCGGCAGCATCCCAGCCGGTGTCGAACCAGGCATCGCCCTCCAGCCAGGCGCGCAGCATGGGCAGGCTGTCCATGCCCCAGAAGACCTTGCCATCGACCTCGAAGGCGGGCACGCCAAACACACCGCGTGCAGCGGCGGCGTCGGTATTGCTGCGCAGCAGCGCCTTGGGGCGTGCGCCGTCGGCATTCTCGGGCTTGCGTTGGGGCTCCAGCTCGGCCGCCAGGGCTTCGAGGCGCTGCGCATCGAGTGCATCGTGCCCGCCCTGCCAGACATGGCGGAACACCGTGCCCGCGACAAAGCGGTTGATGCTGCCGTCGCGGCTGCAGGCCAGCGCCTGGCGCAGCAGGGGCAGCGGATGGAACGGGTGGCGCGCAGGCATGGTGAGCGGCACGCCCAGCGAATGGCCCAGCCAGACAGCGTGGCGGTAAGTCCAGTCGCGCTTGGGAGCAATGCCCGCAGGGCCGGGGTTGCCATGCTGCTGCAGCAAGGCGCCCAGCAGCACCGGCCGGTACTCCACGCTGTGGCTCAGGCCTTCGAGCACCTCCGGCAGGCGCTCGAAGGCCAGCCAGGCATAGGGCGAGACAAAGTCCAGGTGAAAAACGATGTGTTTCATGGCTGCAGCTCCTGGGACGCGGGTTCCGGCGGGAAAGGCATGGCGGCGCGCTGTGCCAGCCGCGCCCAGATCGCCAGGCGCTGCGCACGGTCCGCCGTCGACCAGGCACGGATTTCCGCCACCGTGCGGAAGCACCCTTCGCAGTGCCCCCCATCAGGCGCCATGCGGCATACCGAGATGCAGGGCGACGGGATCACTTCATCGGAATTTTGATCAAAATAGCCTGCAGCGCCCAACAGGCGTGCGCGAGCAGCTATTGCTTCAGTAGCAATCATGGTGCTGCCGGTTCCTGCGCCACATCCACCACGGGTGCGCCGGTCAGCCGCTGCAGATCGCCCGGGTGCAGCGGAAACACGCCATGCGGGTGCCCGGCTGCGGCCCACACCACGTCAAAGCGCAGCAGGTCGCGGTCGATCAGCGTGACGGGGGGCGTGGCGTGCGCAACGGGCGAGACACCCCCAATGGAAAATCCTGTGCGCTCCTTCACGAACTGCGCATCGGCCCGGCCGATGGTGCCCACCAGGGCCACCACCTTCTTTTCATCGACCCGCCGGTCGCCCGAGGTGATGACCAGCACTGCGGCATCGTCGTCCTTGCGCCGGAAGATGATGCTCTTGGCCACCTGGCCTACCGCAATGCCCAGCGCATCGGCCGCCTGCTGCGCGGTGCGGCAGGCATCGCCCAGCATCTGCGGCGGGTGGGGGTGGCCCTGGGCCTGCAATTGCGCAGCCACGCGCTGCACGGTTTCTGGTAAATCTTTCATGGCATTCAAGCAATAGAGGGGGCTTGGGGAAACAGCCCTGAATCCTACCTCTCTTGCGATCCGGGCGATCTACGCAGCCGACACTGCAACACCTCGGCGGGGACAGGCGGCAGCCATTCTCGCGTGCGCGCACAGCGCGGTGTGCGGGACACCGTCATGGGCACGCAGACCTGGGGGAATTAACGCAAACGAGACCCTGCGGCGAGCGCTGTCAGCACTATGATGGAGCGGTCCATGAATGCCATCCGCACCTGTCTGCTCTTCTTGTGCCTGCTTGTCGCCGGACCCTCCTGGGCATGGGCAGCCCCGATTTTTCTGGACGACCACGCCCAGGGCCTGGCACTCTCAGAGCCCGGCCACACACTGTGGCTGCAGGACGACACCGGCGCACTGACCCTGGATGATGTGCGCAGCGCCGACCAGGACCGCCGCTTTGAACCGGCCCCCCCTGCTTTGCAGCGCAGCCGCGGTGCGCAGGCGCACTGGTTCAAGCTGCAAATGGAACAACGCACCCACGCGGGCGACTGGGTCTTGGCCACGCAGACCACCGCCCTCAAGGACGTACAGTTCTTTGGCCCGTTCGACAGCATGGGACGCACGCTGGCGCCGCCGGTGCACACCGGGTTGTCGCAGGTTTTTTCAACGCGCCCGCTCGCGAGCGAACGCTATCTGATGCGGCTGCAGCTGCCCGCCCCCGGCGTCTACACGGTGTATGCGCGCCTGGTCAGCGACGCTGCGCCCATTCTGGGCCTGTCGGTGTGGGACACCGCTGAATACCTGCAATGGCGGCAGCACAAGCGGCTGTTCGACGGCATGTGCTACGGCATCCTGCTCGCGCTGCTGATCTACAACCTGGTTCTCGCAGCCATTTTTCGTGATGCGGCCTACGGCTACTACGTGGGGCAATGCACCTTTGCGCTGCTCACGCTCGCCAGTTTCAACGGGCACGCTGCCCACTACCTGTGGGGCGACTGGCCCTGGTGGCAAGAGCGCAGCAACGTCGTACTGCCCGGCCTGTGGATGCTGTTTGCCATGCTGTTTGCGCGCAGCTTTCTGGAGGCCCGTCTGGTCCCCTGGCTCAACCGGGCATTCCTGGCAGTGGGCGCCCTCGCCTCGCTTTCGATACTGCTGGCCATCGCAGGCCAACTGGGTCTGGCACAGGCCCTGAACGAAGGCATGGCCACCGGGGGCGCACTGCTGGCCACTGCGGGCGCCCTTGTCATCATGCGGCGGGGCTACGTGCCTGCCCGTTGGTACCTGGGCGGCCAGGCCGCCTTGTTTCTCTCGGCGCTGGGTGTGGTGCTGGTCAACTGGAAAATCGTCGATGCCCCCTTCCTCCTGGCCAACGGTCTACAGATCGGCGTAGCGGTCGAGATGGTCGTCTTTGCGCTGGCGCTGAGCACCCGCATCGGCCGCATGCGCAGCACCCAGACCAGGCTGCGCCTGCAGGCCGAGCACCTGGCCACTGCCGCCGCGACGGACCCCCTGACCGGGCTGGCCAACCGCACGGGCCTGGCCCAGGGCGCCGCACGGGTGCTGGCCGATGGCACGGCCATCACGGTCATGCTGCTTGACCTGGACCGGTTCAAGCCCATCAACGATGCACACGGGCATGACGCGGGCGACGTGGTGCTGCGCACGGTGGCCCAGCGACTGCAGTCCCAGATCCGGCCCCACGACCTGGTGGCGCGGCTGGGCGGAGACGAATTCATCCTCCTGCTGGCGGGCCACCTGCCCGATGCGCAATTGGCAGCCATGGCCGAACGGCTGGGCGCCGCCATCCAGGCGCCGATCCATTTCCAGGGCAAGGCCTTGACGGTGGGTTCGAGCACCGGTATCGCACGCAGTCCGCAGGACGGCCGAACCCTGACCGAACTGGTACGCAGCGCCGACAGGGCCATGTACCAGGCCAAGCAGGCGCACGGCGGCTACGCCTTCCATCGCACCGCCTGATGGCGGGCGCCGGGGAAGCCGTGCGGGGCATCGGCAGCGATGCCGCCGCCCGCCCTCAACTCCCCCGCTTGTTCAGCAGCGCGGTGGCCGCGCGCGAGTTGGGCTTGCGCCCCAGAAAATCGCTGATGTAGGCCCCGGCGTCGATGAGCTTGTCGAGGTCAATGCCGGTTTCTATGCCCATGCCGTGCAGCATGTAAACGACGTCTTCCGTGGCGACATTGCCCGTGGCGCCCTTGGCATAGGGACAGCCGCCCAGGCCCGCCACGGAGGACTGGAAGTTCCACACCCCCAGCTCCAGCGCGGCCAGCGTGTTGGACAGCGCCTGGCCGTAGGTATCGTGAAAGTGGCCCGACACCTCGTTGATGGCGTAGTGCTGCAGCGCGGCCTCGATGGCGCGCTGCACCTTGCGCGGCGTGCCCACGCCAATGGTGTCGGCCACGTCCACGCGCTGCACGCCAATGCCCTTGAGCAGCCCGGCCAGGTAGGCCACACGCTCGGGCGCAATCTCACCCTCATAAGGGCAACCCACGGTACAGCTCATGGCGCCGCGCACTGCAATGCCGGCAGCCAGCGCAGCCTCGACCACCGGCGCAAAACGCTCAATGCTCTCGGCAATGCTGCAGTTGATGTTTTTCTGGCTGAAGGCTTCGCTGGCCGAGCCGAAGACGACGATTTCGTCGGGCTTGTCGAGCACGGCCGCCTCAAAACCCTGGAGGTTGGGCGTGAGCACCGAGTAACGCACACCGCTCTGGCGCTGCACGCCCTGCATCACCGCGTGGTTGTCGGCCATCTGCGGCACCCATTTGGGCGACACGTAGCTGGTGACCTCGATCTCTTGCAGGCCCGCCGCTTGCAGGCGGTGCACCAGCCCGATCTTGACCTCGGCCGGTACGGGCAATTTCTCGTTCTGCAGGCCGTCGCGCGGGCCGACATCGATGAGTTGAACGCGGGTGGGGATATTCATCACAGGATTCTCAACATGAAAGTTTCAGTAGCTCAATAGCCGCGCACGGGGTCCACGATACCGGCAATGGCCTCGCCACGCTCCAGCGCGCCAATCTTGCCCACCATCTGCGCGATGCTCTCATCCCGCAGTGTGCGTGCCAAGGTGTGCGGCGTCAACATGGTGCGGGAGTGACCCCAGGACGGGTGGTTAGCAGGCAGCGGCTCGGTGCGGAACACATCGAGCGTGGCGCCAGCGAGGTGGCCGCTGTCGAGCAGCGCCAGCAGATCATCGTCCCCCAGATGCGCGCCGCGCGCCACGTTGATGGCATAGCCGCCTGGCGGCAGATGCGGCAGGCTGGCACGGTTCAAGGCGATGTTCATGGTCAAAACGTCCCCCAGCCGCCCTCCTCCTACGCCGCGGTCAACTTGAGCAACTCGGCGCCTTCAGCCACCTGATCGCCCGGCGCGTAGAGCAGCTCGGCCACCACGCCGTCAAGCGGTGCGGCAATGGTGTGCTCCATCTTCATGGCTTCCATCACGGCCAGGGCCTGGCCCTTGCTCACTTTGTCGCCCGCCTGCACGGCAAACGACACCACCTTGCCCGGCATGGGCGCGGTCAGGCGCCCGCCTTCGTCCTGGTCCTCACCGGCATGGGCGAGCAGGTCGATGGCGACGATCTGCGTCGCGCCTTGCGGGGTGAAGACATGGTCGGTCTCGCCCTGGGCGTAGACAGCGGCCAGGGTGCGCTGGCCTGCGTACTGCAGGTCGATGCCGCGCCCGGCGTGCGCAAATACCAGCGGGCCGGTCACAGCCTCGGCGCCCTCGCCCACCGTCAGGCGCAAGGCGCCGCCGTGCAGATAGGCCAGGCTGGCCTTGGCATGCACACCGCCAAAATCAAATTCGAAGCGGCGCTCCACCAGACCGTGCGAACGCCAGCCATCGCGGCGGCTGAACGGGTCTGCACCTTCGCTGGCGCGCTCGTGCAGCAGGGTTTGCGCCACGGCAGCGGCAGCGGCCAGGGGCAGGCCCACGCTCTCCTGCTTGAACAGCACGCCCTCCTCGCGCGGAATCAGGGCAGTATCCAACTGGGCTTTGGCAAACGACTCGGTGCGCGCGACGCGGCGCAGGAATTGCACGTTGGTGGCCAGGCCAACGATGTGGGTCTGCGCCAGGGCCTCGTCCAGCCGCGCCAGGGCCTGCTCGCGCGTGTCGCCATGCACGATGAGCTTGGCCACCATGGAATCGTAGAACGGGCTGATCGCATCGCCCTGGCGCACGCCAGAGTCCACACGCACCGCGCCGCGTTCAAACGTCACGCACTCGGGCAGCGCATACACGTTGAGCGCGCCGGTGGCGGGCAGGAAGTTGTTGTCGGGGTTTTCCGCGCAAATGCGCGCCTCGATGGCGTGGCCGGTGATGCGCAGGTCTTCCTGCTTCAAAGGCAAGGGCTCGCCCGAGGCCACGCGCAGCTGCCACTCCACCAGATCCAGCCCGGTGATGGCCTCGGTCACGGGGTGCTCCACCTGCAGGCGGGTGTTCATCTCCATGAAGTAGAACTTCATCTGGTCGGGCCGCTCGTAGCCGCCCGGCTGCTCCACGATGAACTCCACCGTGCCCGCGCCCACATAGTTCACGGCCTTGGCGGCGGCCACGGCGGCCTCGCCCATCTGTGCGCGCAGTTCGGGCGTCATGCCGGGGGCGGGGGCCTCTTCCAGCACTTTCTGGTGGCGGCGCTGCACCGAACAGTCGCGCTCGAACAGGTAGACCACGTCCCCATGCGTATCGCCAAACACCTGGATCTCGATGTGGCGGGGGCGCTGCACGTACTTTTCCACCAGCACCGCATCGTCGCCAAAGCTGTTGATGGCTTCGCGCTTGCACGATTCGAGCGCGGCGGCAAAGTCCTCGCTCTTGTCCACCGCACGCATGCCCTTGCCGCCGCCGCCCGCGCTGGCCTTGATGAGCACGGGGTAGCCGATGCGGTCGGCCTCGCGCTGCAGCAGGGCGGGGTCCTGGTCTGCGCCGTGGTAGCCGGGCACCAGGGGCACGCCGGCCTTTTCCATGAGCTGCTTGGACTCGGCCTTGAGCCCCATGTCCTTGATGGCCGAGGCGGGCGGGCCAATGAACACCAGGCCCGCCGCCGCGCAGGCCTGGGCGAAGTCTTCGTTCTCGCTCAGGAAGCCATAGCCCGGGTGGATGGCCTGCGCGCCCGTGGCCTGGGCGGCCTCGATGATGCGCTCCCAGCGCAGGTAGCTGTCCTTGGGCGCGCTGCCGCCGATGTGCACGGCCTCGTCACACACGGCGACATGTTTGGCGTTGGCGTCGGCGTCGGAATACACGGCGACGGTTTTCACGCCCAGGCGCCTGGCCGTGGCGGCGACACGGCAGGCGATCTCGCCTCGGTTTGCAATCAGAATCTTTTTGAACATTTAAGCCACCTTGGCAGAACCAGAAAAGAAAGAAGACAGGCGCCGCACCACGGCGCGCAGAAACTTGAACAGCACCACCAGCAGCAGCACCGACACCGCCACCATCACGACCAGCGCCACACCAAACGCCACCGGGTACTGCGTGGCCAGCCACACCACGGTCACCACCAGGCCGTCTTCGAAGAACGACAGCCCCCAGTTGGAAAACGGCTCCGGCGATGTATTCACCGCCGCCCGCGTGGTCATCTTGGTGGCCAGCGCCGTGGCCGAGAGCGACCCGCCCAGCAGCCCCGCCAGCACGGCCATGGTGGCGTTGTCGGCACCGAACACACCATAGGCCAGGGCGGCGCCCGCAGGCACACGGATAAAGGCGTGCACGGCGTCCCAGGCACTGTCCACCCAGGGCACCTTGTCCGCAAAGAACTCCACCAGCAGCATGAAGCCGCTGACCATCAGCACCAGCGGGTGCTGCAGCATGGCCAGGCCGGGCGGCAACGGCATCCAGCCCAGCACCCCCATCATGCCGACCAGGAACACCACGGCGTACAGCCGAAACCCGCTGGCCCAGCCCAGCGCGGCCGCCAAGGCCAGCAGGCTGGGCATGTCGAGCTGCGCGGTGGCCGTGGCCGCCGCGTCGCCCACGGCACGCGCGGTACCCCCATCCACATGCAGCCCCAGCGTGTGGAGCCACTGCACGATGTTGAACCAGAGGGTGTCCATGGCGTTGTCGGTGCCGATCGATCAGCCCAGCCAGGCGGGCTTGCGCTTGTTGAGGAACGACTGCACGCCTTCCTTGCCTTCGTCGCTGGCACGGATGTCGGCAATGCCCTGCACGGTGGCGGCGATCAGCCCGGCATTGATTTCACGCTCGGCCACGTCCAACACCAGCTTCTTGCAGGCGCGCACGGCGTTGGGGCTGGCGCTGGTCAGGGCCTTGAGCAACTCGTCCACCTTGGCATCGAGCTGGTCGGCCGCCACCACGCTGTGCACAAAGCCGATGCGCAGCGCATCAAACGCATCAAAGCGCTCGGCCGTGAGGAAGTAGCGATGCGCCGCGCGCGCACCCATGGCACGGATCACATAGGGGCTGATGGTGGCAGGGATGAGCCCCAGCTTCACCTCGCTGAGGCAAAAGCCCGCCGTCTCCACCGCCACGGCCATGTCGCACGCAGCCACCAGGCCCATGCCGCCTGCATACACATCGCCCTGCACGCGGGCAATGGTGGGCTTGGGGCATTCATAAATCACGCGCAGCATCTCGGCCAGCTTGCCTGCATCGGCGATGTTCTCGTCGCGCGTGTAGTCGGCCATGCGGCGCATCCAGTTGAGGTTGGCGCCTGCGCAGAACGCGGGCCCCTCGGCCGCCAGCACCACGGCGCGCACGTCGGCGCGCCCACCCACATCGATGAAAGCGGCGGTGATCTCTGCAATGACCTCGTCGCTGAAGGCGTTGCGCACCTCGGGCTGGGTGAGCGTGATGCGCGCCACGGCGCCGGACTGGGTGATGGAAAGGTTCTGGCTGCTCATGGCTGAGAGGGGTTTTGCAGGTAATAAACAAAGTCCAGCACCGGGCAAGGCTGGCCCAGCGCCGTCAGCGCGGCGGTGATCTGCCCCCGGTGGTGCGTGCCGTGGTTGAACACATGGGCCAGCGTGGCCGCAAACGGCAGCGATGCGGCCGTGCCGCGCATGGTGGTGTAGTCGAGCGTGCCTCTCCAACGATCCGACGAGAACGATGCAATCAGCGGCGCCCAGCGGGCCGCACCCTCGCGCAGGCGGGCATCCAGCTGCGCGCGGTCGTGCTCCACCTCCGTGTCCAGCGCCACCGTGGGCGAGCGCCCTTCGGCAAACCGCACAAACCACAGCAGGTGCTCGCCCACCAGCAGGTGGTTGAGCGTGCCGTGGATGCTCTTGAAAAACAGGCCCACGTCGCGCCGGTAGTCCGCCTCACCCACGGCGCGCACAGCGTCCAGCAGGCGCGCGGTGGCCCACACGTTGTAACGTGCGAGTTGGGTGAAGTGGGCCACGGCGTCCATCGACCACCTCACATGCGGAAGATGCCGAACTTGGTGTCTTCGATCGGCGCATTGCGCGTGGCCGACAGCCCCAGCGCCAGCACACGGCGCGTGTCGGCGGGGTCGATCACGCCGTCGTCCCACAGGCGGGCCGTGGCGTAGTAGGGGTGGCCCTGGTCTTCGTACTGGCGGCGGATGGGAGCCTTGAAGGCTTCCTCCTCCTCCATGCTCCACTGGCCGCCCTTGGCCTCGATGCCGTCGCGCTTGACGGTGGCGAGCACGCTGGCGGCCTGCTCACCGCCCATCACGCTGATGCGCGCGTTGGGCCACATCCAGAGGAAGCGGGGGCTGTACGCGCGGCCGCACATGCCGTAGTTGCCCGCGCCAAAGCTGCCGCCGATGATGATGGTGAACTTCGGAACACTCGCCGTGGCCACGGCCGTGACCAGCTTGGCGCCGTGGCGGGCAATGCCTTCGTTTTCGTACTTGCGGCCGACCATGAAACCGGTGATGTTCTGCAAAAACACCAGCGGGATCTTGCGCTGGCAGCACAGCTCGATGAAATGCGCGCCCTTTTGCGCGCTCTCGCTGAACAGGATGCCGTTGTTGGCGATGATGCCGACCTGCATGCCCTCGATGCGCGCAAAGCCGCACACCAGCGTGCTGCCAAAGCGGGCCTTGAACTCGTCGAACTCCGACGCATCGACGATGCGGGCAATGATCTCGCGCACATCAAAGGGCTTGCGCGTGTCCACGGGGATCACGCCGTACAGCTCTTCTGCTGCAAATTTAGGAGCTACCGGCGCTTGATCAGCAAGCCCTGGAGCCTTGTTTTTATTCAAATTGCGCACCGCCGTGCGCGCCAGCTGCAGCGCATGCAGGTCGTTTTGCGCCAGGTGGTCTGCCACGCCCGACAGGCGCGTGTGCACGTCGCCGCCGCCCAGGTCCTCGCTGCTGACCACCTCGCCCGTGGCGGCCTTCACCAGCGGCGGGCCGCCCAGGAAGATGGTGCCCTGGTTCTTGACGATGATGGACTCATCGCTCATCGCCGGCACGTAGGCGCCGCCGGCCGTGCAGCTGCCCATCACCACCGCGATCTGCGCGATGCCCTGGGCGCTCATGTTGGCCTGGTTGAAGAAGATGCGGCCGAAGTGGTCGCGGTCGGGGAACACGTCGTCCTGGTTGGGCAGGTTGGCGCCGCCCGAGTCCACCAGGTAGATGCAGGGCAGGCGGTTCTGCGCCGCCACTTCCTGCGCGCGCAGGTGCTTCTTCACCGTCATGGGGTAGTAGGTGCCGCCCTTCACCGTGGCGTCGTTGCACACAATCATGCAGTCCACCCCGCTCACACGGCCGATGCCCGCGATCAGGCCCGCACCCGGCGCGTCGTTGTTGTACATGTTGAGCGCGGCCAGCGGGGCCAGCTCCAGGAAGGGCGTGCCGGGGTCCAGCAGATTGGCCACGCGCTCGCGCGGCAGCAGCTTGCCGCGCGCCACGTGCTTGGCGCGCGCCGCCTCGCCGCCCCCCTCGAAGGTCTTGGCGATCTGCGCGTTCAGGTCGTCCACCACCGTGCGCATGGCGGCGGCATTGGCCAGAAAATCGGCCGAACGGGCGTTCAGTTGGGTCTGCAAAACGGGCATGGAGAGTCTTTCCGGTATGCGGGGAGGGTGGGGCCGGACGCCGCAGCGTCACTTCTGCCACGAAGGTCTGCCCCAAGAATACGCTCCCTGGCCGCAGCGGGGTTGCCAGCGTGGTTGCAAATCACGCCACATTTGCGGCACACTCCCCAGGTGACCGCACCCCCTTCACCGCCCTCTGCAACCCCGTTGTTTCCGCCCTTGCCTACCGGCCCCGCTGCCACGCCCATGGCTTTTGTGCAGGCCATTGTGCTGGCCTGCCAGCGTGCCGGAGCCGCACCGGAAGCGCTGCTCCAGCAGGCACAAATCACGCCACAGGAAGTGGAAAACCCCGAGGCCCGCGTGACCGCCTGGCAGTTCGAACGCCTTTCGGGCCTGGCCATGCAGGCCCTGGACGACGAAGCCCTGGGCTGGTTCAGCCGCCGCCTGCCCTGGGGCAGCTATGGGCTGCTGGCACGCGCCTCCATCAGCGCCCCCACCCTGGGCGTCGCACTCCAGCGCTGGTGCCGGCACCACGGGCTGCTGCAGGAGGACATCACCCTGCGCCTGGACAGCACCGGCGGCCTGGCCACACTGTCGCTCACCACCCACCGCGACCTGGGGCCGCTGCACGAGTTCTGCCTGGTGTCGGTGCTGCGCAATGCCCATGGGCTGGCCTGCTGGCTGATCGATTCGCGCATCCCCCTGCAGGGCTCGCAGTTTCCGCTGGCACGCCCGGCGCACCATGGCGCCTATGCGGTGCTGTTCCCGGGACCGGTGCGCTTTGACACGGGGCCCGCTGCGTTCACGTTCGATGCGCGCTACCTGGCCTTGCCCCTGCAGCGCGACGAAACGGCGTTGCGCCTGATGCTGCAGCGCGCGCTGCCGCTGACCGTGCTGCAGTACCGGCGCGACCGCCTGCTGGTGCAACGCGTGCGCCAGGCCCTGGCCACCCAACCGCTGGAGACGCACAGTGCCGAGAGCCTGTCCGCGCTGCTCCATCTGTCGGCACGCACGCTGCACCGCCAATTGAAGGAGGAAGGCGCGTCGCTGCAGGCGCTGAAGAACGAGGTACGGCGCCAGCGGGCCACGGAACTGCTGCTGCGCACGCAGCGCCCGATCAAGCAGGTGGCGCAGGCCACGGGTTTCCTGAACGAGAAGAGTTTTATCCGGGCCTTCCGGCTCTGGACCGGGCACACGCCAGCCGAATGGCGCCAGCGCAATAGCCCCCCAGTCTGATGTTCATGGGTGCGGGCTGAATTTATTTCAACCCCACCCCCAAGAACACTCAACCCACGCCTGCCAGGGGCGGCTTACATTGGCCCACGAAGCCCCGGCGGCCTGCCGCCCAACATCAAAAAAGCCATGAAGAGACAACCCCCACTCCCTA
The DNA here is from genome assembly GCA_023954095.1 of Burkholderiaceae bacterium. Lineage (GTDB taxonomy): Bacteria > Pseudomonadota > Gammaproteobacteria > Burkholderiales > Burkholderiaceae_C > Simplicispira. The sequence continues at coordinate 69,686 of JAMLIQ010000007.1, forward strand.
TCCGGTGGCCCACCCGGGTCCACCTGCTGCACTGCCTCCGGCCCATCGGCCGGTGAGCTGCCGGGCGCTGCTGCGCCCTTTTTTCCCTGACCTGCCAAGGGGCGGAAACACGCCCCGCGGGTCGAACTTTGCCTGTTCACTACCCATGGAGACTTCGACAATGCATTCCTCTCTCAAAACCCTCGCTATTGCAGCCTCGTTCGCCTGCCTGGCCTCCCCCACCATGGCACAGGAGAATGTGCGCTGGGGCATTCCCATGGCCTTTGGCTCCAACCTGGTAGCGCTGGGCGACACCATGCCCTGGGTTTCCGAGCAACTGAAAAAGGTTTCGGGCGGCACCGTCAATCTGCAGGTGTTCGAACCCGGCAAGCTGGTGCCGCCGCTGGCCATCTTCGACAGTGTGTCCACCGGTAAAGTCGAGGCCGGCTACAGCTTCATGGGGTACGAACTGGGCAAGGTGCCCGTCTCTGCCTTGTTCGGTGCCGTGCCCTTTGGCATGGAGACGCCGCAGTTTGCCGCCTGGATCTACTTTGGAGGCGGCGATGCACTGCTCAAGGAAGCCTTCAAGCCGCACAACGTGTACCCGATTTTCTGCGGCTCCATCAGCCCCGAGGCAGCCGGGTGGTTCCGCAAGGAAATCAACACCCCCGACGACCTCAAGGGCCTGAAGTTCCGCGCCGCCGCGCTGGGCGGCAAGATTTACCAGAAGCTTGGCGCCTCGGTCACCATGCTGCCCGGCGGAGAACTGTTCCAGGCGCTGGAAAAGGGTGTGCTCGACGGCACCGAGTTTTCGCTCCCCACGGTGGACGACCAGCTCGGCTTTTCCAAGGTGGCCAAGAACTACTACATGCCCGGCTGGCACCAGCCTTCAACCAACCAGTACCTGTATGTGAACCTGGCAGCCTGGGGCAAGCTCAAGCCCCAGACGCAGGCGCAGATCGAGACCACCTGCACCGCCGGTGTGACCATGGCCATTGCCAAGGCCGAGGCCCTGCAGGGCGAAACCCTGGCAAAGTTTGAAAAGGACGGCGTGAAGGCGCGCCAGTTCAACAAGACCATGCTCGACGCCTTTGCCAAGGCGTCCAAGGAAGTGATGGCCGAAGAGGCGGCCAAGGATGCGATGTTCAAGAAGGTGCTTGACAGCATGAACGCCTTCCAGAAGAAGAACGAGCAGTGGCACCATCTGGGCTACCTGCCGCGCGATTTCAAGCACTGATCTCCCGGGAGTCCCCGCCCCAATCCACTCCGGCACGGCCGGGCTGCCCGCGCGGCCCGGCACGGCTGGCCTCCTTCGGAGAAACCATGAATTCGCAAACCCTTCCTGCCGACAGGCCCGTGGCAGGCCCGTCCGGCATTGCCCTGCCTGTCACTGCCTTCTCGCGCACGGTAGACCGCCTGATCGGCGTCGTCGGCGAGTTTGCTTCGCTGCTCTGGACGGTGCTGATGCTGGTCATCGTCGTCCAGGTCGTACTGCGCTACGCCTTTGGCCTGGGCTCCATCATGCTGGAGGAAGTCCAGTGGCACCTGTATGCCATTGGCTTCCTGCTCGGCCTGTCGTTCACCGAGGTGCATGAACGCAACGTGCGCATCGACGTGCTGGCCGAGCGTTGGTCACAGCGCACCCGGTTGTGGATCGAGCTGTTTGGCCTCTGTGGCTTCCTGCTCGGCTTCTCACTGGTCGTGGTCTGGTTCGCCGTACCCTTCGTGGTCACCTCATGGCAGCTGGGCGAGGTATCGGCTGCACCCGGGGGCCTGCCCTGGCGCTGGGCGCTCAAGTCGTTCCTGGTCACCGCCTTTGCGCTGCTGGCACTGGCCGGGCTGGGGCGCCTGACGCGTGTCTGGGCCGCCCTGCGCGCCCGCTGACCTTACCGCCCTCCCCCTGGAAACGCACCATGCCTTTCTACGAAATACTCTCTCTGGCGCTGATGGCGACCTTCATCATGTCGCTGTTCCTGGGCTACCCGGTGGCCTGGCTGCTGGCGGGCATCTCGCTGGCCTTTACGGCCATTGCCATCACGCTCACCAGCCAGTTCGGCATGGACACCTTCTTGCTGACGAACTGGGTGAAGTTCTCCGGCATCATCGACCGGTTCGACGCCATCATGTCCAACTGGGTGCTGGTATCGCTGCCCATGTTCATCTACATGGGCCTGATGCTCGACCGCTCCGGCGTGGCCGACACCATGATGCGCAACTTCGTCAAGGTCTTTGGCGGCCTGCGCGGCGGCCTGGGCCTGACCGTGATCGTCATCGGTATCCTGCTGGCAGCGTCCACGGGCATCGTGGGCGCATCGGTCGTGCTGCTGGCCATGCTGTCCATGCCCATCATGCTGCAGCACCACTATTCGAAGGCGCTGGCCAGCGGGCTGGTGGCAGCCTCGGGCACGCTGGGCATTCTCATACCGCCGTCCATCATGCTGGTGCTCATGGCCGACCAAGTCTCCGTGTCGGTGGGCGACCTGTTCATGGGCGCGCTGGTGCCCGGCCTGCTGCTGGGCGTGCTGTACATGGTGTTTGTCGTAGCCGTCGGTTTTGTGCGGCCCGACATCGTGCCGCCCCGCCCGGCCGGGGACGAAAAGCTCACCGTGCGCCAGATCGGGATCGCCTTTCTGTCCACGCTGCCCACCTTCGGCCTGATTCTGGTGGTGCTGGGTTCGATCTTTTTCGGCATCGCCACCCCCACCGAGGCCTCGGGCCTGGGTGCCTTTGGCGCAGTGCTGCTGGCGGCCGTGAACCGCAAGCTGAGCTGGCAGGTGATCCGGGAGGTGGGCATCGCCACCACCACCACCACCTGCTTCATCTTCGCCATCTTCATTGGTGCCACGGTGTTCGCCTACGTGCTGCGAATGATCGGGGGCGATGAACTCATCACCGAGTTTTTCAAAGGCACGGGCCTGGGCCCCACGGGGCTGGTGATACTGGTGCTGGCGGTCGTGTTTGTGGCCGGATTCTTTCTGGACTGGTTCGAGATCGTGCTCATCATCCTGCCCCTGCTGGCACCAGCCATCCGGCACAGCGGCATCGAGATGACCTGGTTCCTGATTCTGGTGGCGCTCATGCTGCAGACCTCGTTCCTGACCCCGCCCGTGGGCTTCTCGCTGTTCTACCTCAAGGGGGTGGTGCCCAAGGACGTCACGATCCGCGACATTTACCTGGGTGTGATCCCCTTCGTACTATTGCAGATGGCCATGGTCGCGCTGTGCCTGCTGTTCCCGCAGATCATCCTCTGGCTGCCCCAGCAGATGTACGGAGCGGGCGGGTAGCCGTTTTCCGCTTTTTCTCTGCATCCGCACTGAACCCGGCCCGTGGCACCCCGCTCCAGGCCGGGTTTTCTCGTAGACCTGTGCGGATTCGCAACAGGCCAGGAGAAGGCGCAGAGTACGCTGCAGCGTTCACCTTTACACTTTGCAACGAAGGCCTTCCCCCTCCTGGACTCCGCGGCTTGCGCTTGCCGGGCCTTCGCTGCCGTGTCGTCCACCACATGCTGTCGCGCCTCACCCTATTCTGTTAGCTGGCCACTATTTGCGCACCTGCAGCCCCAACCCCATGCAAGCCCCGCTCCGCACCCACCTGCTGCTGCCGCTTCTGGCACTGACGGTGCCATTGGCCGTACTGCTGGGCTATGCCACCTACCGCGATGCCACCGAGGCGCACAACCAGGCCATGAATGCGCAGCGCCCCCTGTCGGCCATCATCGCCGCCGACGTGGGGCGCAAGATCGAACATGCCCACGAGACTCTGCTGCGCATCGCGTCACGCCCCTCGATACGCAGCTTGCAGGCCTCGCAGTGCAGTGCCATCCTGGCCGAATTGCATGCGCTGACACCAGCCTTCTCCAACCTGGTCTTTACCGATCGGCAGGGACAGCCCGTCTGCGCGGCAGCACCTGTGTCCGGCAATCCGGTTCCCGATGCAGGAGATACCGGCTGGTTCCAGGCCCTGGCCGCCACGCAAAGCTTTCACATCGGCCAGCCCCACCGCAATCCAGCGACCGGCCACTGGGTCTCGATGCTGAGCATGCCGGTCCTCGATCCGCAGGGGCAACTGGCGGGTGCGGTGCGCCTGCCCATGGAGCTGCAGGCGCTGGACCTGGGCCTGTGGGCAAAAAACCTGCCCGAAGACAGCCGCTACGGCATTTTTGACGCCCGGGGCGTGCTGCTCTGGCGCAACCAGGACCCGGAGGGTGCCATTGGCACACAGCCCGACTGGGAGATGGCCCGCCGCATCGCGGCCTCCAGGAACGGTGTTTTCGAAGGCCCGGGCCTGGAAGGCACAGTGCGCTTTTATGCCACCACGCAAATCCCCCAGACAGGCTGGGTCGCGTACTTCGGGCTGCCCAGCGCGGCCATCACGGCCCAGGTGCGCCAGCGTGCCATCATCAGCGTGGGCGTGGGCATGCTGGCGGTGCTGGCACTGTGCCTGTTGGCGGTGGCCTTGGCGCGGCGCATCGAGCAGCCCGTGCGCGCGCTGGCCTCGGCGGCACGGGCCTTCAGCCAGGGCGACCGGCAGGCCTACGCAGAGCCCCAAGGGCCAACGGAGCTGGCCGACCTGGCCCGGGACTTCAATACCATGGTGGCCGACCGCCTGCACACCGAGACCGAGCTGCAAACCCAGCGCCAGCAGCTCCAGGCCGCCAAGGACCGGCTCGACCTGGCCATGCAGATTGCACGCATGGGCCTGTGGCACTGGGACCTGCGCACCGGCATGGTCCAGGGTGACGACACCCTCGCGCAGATTTTCGGTGATCCTTCCCCCGGCACGGGACGCGTACCCATCGAAGAATGGCGCAGCCGCACCCACCCCGAAGACCTGCTCGCCCTCGCCTCCCCCCTGACCGCCTGCCTCAAGGGCGAGACGGAGCAGTTCGAGGTGGCGCAGCGCATCCGGCACCGCGATGGGCACTGGATCTGGGGCCTGTGGCGGGGCCGCGTCACCGAGCGCGACGCCCAGGGCCGGGGCGTGGCGCTGATGGGCTCGTTCCACGACATCACGGAACGCCGCGAAGCCCATGAACGCCTGCAGTTGGCGGCCAGCGTATTCACCCATGCCCGTGAGGGCATCACCATCACCGACACACGGGGCACCATCATCGACGTGAACGACACGTTCACCCGCATCACCGGCTATTCCCGCGAAGAGGCCATTGGCAACAACCCGCGCATGCTGCAGTCGGGCCGCCAGGGGCCCGAGTTCTATGCGGCCATGTGGAAAAGTCTGACCGAGCAAGGCCACTTCACGGGCGAAGTGTGGAACCGCCGCAAGAACGGCGAGCTGTTTGCCGAAATCATCACCATCAGCGCGGTACGCAACCCGCTGGGCGCCACCACGCACTATGTGGCGCTGTTCACCGATATCACCTCCATCAAGGAAAACGAACGCAAGCTCGAACGCATCGCGCACTACGACGCCCTGACCGGCCTGCCCAACCGCGTGCTGCTGTCCGACCGTCTGCAGCAGGCCATGGCACGCTGCCAGCGCAGGAGGCATTCCCTGGCGGTGGCCTTCATCGACCTGGATGGCTTCAAGGCCGTGAACGACCTGCATGGCCATGAGCAGGGCGATGACCTTCTGGTGGCACTGGCACAGCGCCTGCAATCGTCCCTGCGCGAGGGTGACACCCTCTCGCGCATGGGGGGCGACGAATTTGTAGCCGTGCTCTCGGACCTGGAACACCTGCACGACTGCCACCCCGTGCTGGACCGCATGCTGCGCGCCGCAGCCGACCCGGTACGCCTGGGCGGCCGGTTGTTCCAGGTGTCCGCCAGCATTGGGGTCACGCTGTTTCCTGCCGATGGCGTGGGGCCTGACCTGCTCATCCGCCATGCCGACCAGGCCATGTACCAGGCCAAGCAGGCCGGCAAGAACCGCTACCACCTGTTCGATGTGGAGCAGGACACTGCCGCCAAGACGCAGCGCGAGGAAGTGGCACGCCTGCAGCAGGCGCTGGCTACGCAGGAGTTTGTTCTGCACTACCAGCCCAAGGTCAACATGCGCACCGGCCAGGTGATCGGCGCCGAGGCGCTGATCCGCTGGAACCACCCGCAGCGCGGCCTGCTGCCGCCAGCGGCTTTTCTGCCCACGATGCACGACCATGCCATCCGCCTCGAAGTGGGCGACTGGGTGATTGCCACCGCCCTGCAGCAAATGGCCACGTGGAAATCCCAAGGGCTGGATTTGCCGGTGAGTGTCAACATCGACGCGCAGCACCTGCAAAAGGAAGGCTTCAGCCACCGCCTGGCCACCCTGCTGGCCGCGCAGCCCCAGGTGCCCGCCAGCCACCTGGAGCTGGAAATCCTGGAGACCAGCGCACTGGAGGATATGGCGCAGGTCTCCTCCATCATGCGCCGCTGCCAGGCCATGGGCGTGCGCTTTGCCCTGGACGACTTCGGCACGGGCTACTCGTCACTCACCTACCTCAAGCGGCTTGGCGCCGAAGTCATCAAGATCGACCAGAGCTTTGTGCGCGACATGCAGACCGACCCCGACGACCTGGCCATCGTCCAGGGTGTGATCGGCCTGGCCCGCGCCTTCCACCGCGAAGTCATTGCCGAGGGCGTGGAGACCATTGCCCATGGTTCGGCGCTGCTGCCCCTGGGATGCGAATGCGCCCAGGGGTATGGCATTGCACGCCCGATGCCTGCGAACGAACTGCCCCACTGGGTGCGCCGCTGGGCACCCGACAGCGCATGGACGTCAGCGCTCGACGCTACGGCCAGCTGACCAGCAGCCTGGGCAGTTCGTCCATATGCGCCATCACCCGCACCGCCCCGGCCGCGCGCAGGGCCTCGGGCGTGCCATGCCCCACGGGCGACGGGCTGTAGCCCACCACGGTGGCGCCCGCAGCCGCCCCGGCGGTCACGCCGGTCACCGTGTCTTCCACCACCAGGCAGCGTGCCGGTGGCACGCCCAGGGCGGCGGCAGCCGCCAGGTACACGTCGGGTGCGGGCTTGGTCGCAGGCATCTCGTGGCCGCTGAAAATGCGCCCGGCAAAATACGGCGCCAGGCCCACCCTCTGCAGCTGCATTTCCACCTTGAACCGGTCAGCCCCCGAGGCACAGGCAATGCGTCCACCCAGTGCGGCGTGCACCGCCTGCACGGCGGCCACGGCGCCATCGATGGCCAGCAGTTCGGCATCGAGCCGTGCATTGCGGCGCGCATAGAACTCGGCCATCCAGGCATCGGTGAGCGGCTGGCCGGTGTGGGCCTCGATGCGGGCCGCCTCGCTGCGCACGGTTTTGCCTATAAAGAGGCGCATGCACTCTTCACTGGAGAGCGCCCAGCCTGCCTCGTTGAGCATGGCGCAAAGCACGCCGTTGGTGATGGGTTCGCTGTCGACCAGAACGCCATCGCAGTCGAACAGGATTGCTTCAAATTTCATAGCTATTAGCGCTTGTCCAACAAGCGCCGAAAGGTGTTTTTCTTCAAAATTGATCGCCCTCCAGGTAATACCAGCGACCATCCTCACGCACAAAACGGCTGCGCTCGTGCAGGCGCACAGCGCGGCCCGCGACGCGGTAGCGGGCCACAAACTCGACCTCGGCATGCACGGCATCGAGCGCACGGTGGCTGCGCACCTCCAGCCCCAGCCAGCGTGCATCCGGCTCGAGATCCAGCGTGGCCGGGCGTGTGCTGGCATGCCAGGTGGCCTGCAGGTAATTGCGACGCTGCAGCACAAAGGCGCTGTAACGCGAGCGCATCAGGTGCTCGGCATCAGGCGCAGCAGCGGTGTCGAAGTGGTCGATGTAGCGCCCGCAGCAGTCGCCAAAGGCTTGTGGCACGCGCCGGGCCGAAAGACGGCCACAGGGGCAGGCGGCAGAGGGGTCGGGCGGGGCGGACGGCATCAGGGATCAGCGCAACGCGCCAAACACTTTCTGGACGATGGCACTGCTGCTGCCCAGGGGGTTCTGGCGAATCTTCTTTTCTTCCTCGCCAATCATCAGGTACAGGCCGTCGAGCGTCTTGCCCGTGACGTACTGGGACAGGTTGGCGTCTTCCTTGCCGATCAGGCCGAAGTTGGCGGCCTTGCTGGCGACCGCGTTGTACTTCTGGGCCAGGCCCACCTGCTCGGTGGCCTGCGTGACCACGGGCAGAAAGCGCTCGCCCAGCGGCAGGCGGGTTTTCTCGGCAAAAAACTGGGTGACCGAGGTGTCCCCGCCGGTGAGGATTTTGCGGGCATCGGTCACCGTCATGGCCTGCACCGCACCCACCAGCAAATCCTTGCCCAGGGGCACGGCCGCCTCGGCAGCGCGGTTGATGGTGGTGACCAGTTCGTCGATGCGCTTGCCCTGGCCGAATTTGCGCAGCAGCCGGGCCGCGTCTTCCAGGGTGCCGGGCAGCGCAATGCGCACCTGGGGGTTGCCCAGAAAGCCGTCGGTGCGCCCCAGCAGGGCCACGGCGGCCTGGGCGCCCTGGCCCAGCGCGGCCTTGAGCCCGCTGCTGGCGTCGGCATTGGAGAGGTCGCCCAGCGACAGGGCGTGCGCCTGGCGCAGGGCGGCCAGGCACAGGATACCGACGGTGGCCTGGTGGAACGTACGGCGCAACATGGGGAAATTCCTTTCGGTGAGTGCCCCAGGGTGGGGCCTGTCCGATTCTTGCAGATGTTGCCTGCAAACCTGCCTGCGCTCTTAGACTCCCCCTGCGGCACCGGTCCGCGAGGAGATGCTTCATGTGGAATCTGAGCGTGCCGTGGTGGGAGTTCGTGCTGCGCGGCGTGGTGGTATACCTGTTTCTGCTGGTGTTCCTGCGCCTGACGGGCAAGCGGCAGACGGGGCAGTACGCACCGTTTGATCTGGTGCTGCTGCTGATTTTGTCGAACGCCGTGCAGAACTCGATGAATGCGGGCGACAACTCGCTGGTTGGCGGGCTGATTTCGGCCAGCACGCTGCTGCTGTGCCATGTGGCGCTGGCGCGGCTGACCTACCGCTTTCGCCGCCTCGAGCGTCTGATTGACGGCCATGCCCGCGTGCTGGTGCAGGACGGCAAGGTGGACGAGGCGCTGATGGAGCGCGAACGCATTTCCCCCAGCGACCTGGCCGCGGCCCTGCGTGCCGGGGGATGCCTGCACGCACACGAGGTGCAGCGTGCCACCATCGAAGTCAATGGGCAGATCACCGTGGTGCTGCGCCCGCGCCAGCGCCCGCTCGACGAGATTTGAGGGCCGCGCAGCCCCCTTCAAAGACCCTGCAGAAAATCCACCAGGGCCGCATTGACCGGCCCGGGGTGCGTGAGATTGCTGGCATGCCCGCCGCCGGGCACCACCACCATGCGTGCATCGGGCAGAGCATCAGCCATGGCCTGCGCGCGCTGCAGGTCGATGGCATGGTCGAGCGCGCCATGCACCACCAGCGCGGGCACCCGGATGGTGCCAAGCCGCTCGCTGATGTCATCGCGGCTGCCCAGGGTAGTGAAGCACTGCAACAGGTTGGGCACAGTCACCTGCTTCCACTTGGCTTGCCACAGCGGCGCGTCGGCCCAGCCGTCGCCCAGGATGGTGTGCGCCACCACCGCCGCGATGTCGTCCGACAGCCCGCCCTCCAGCCAGGCCTTGACCAGCGCCTCGTGACCGACCATTTTCTGCGGGTCTTCCTGCAGGGCCTGCGTGTCGATCAGCACCAGCGCACGCACCACTGCGGGGTGCGTGAGCGCGCAGCGCAGCGACAGATAGCCCCCCTGCGACATGCCTGCCAACACGGCCTGCTGCACGCCCAGGTGCGCCAGCAGCGCGGCCAGGTCGTCGGCTGAATCGTAGTAGGTGAAGGGGCCGCAGCGCGCTGGATCGGCCGTCTGGCCATGGCCACGCTCGTCCCAGGTGATGCAGCGCCACTGGCCGCGCAGGGCCTGCACCTGCGGCGCGAACATGCTGCTGTCCATGAGCAAGCCGTGCGAGAAAACGATGGCCGGGCCGTCTCCGCCCGTATCTTCGTAATACAACTTCTGGCCATTGACGTGCGCGAAAGGCATGCGGTGCTCCTGTACAGCGATAGACAAGCGCCGATCGTAAGAACACCCCGCCCCCGCGCGCAACGGGCGCGACCCGCACAAGGCACCCGGTAGAGTCGCCTGGGCGTCAGGTCGCCTCACAGAATATCGGAAGAATTCAGGTGTTTTTGGCCTCCAGCGCTTATGCAACAAGCGCAATATGCTATAAATAAAGGAGCAATTTTCAAGCCAGCGCCCGCTGGATGATGATCTTCTGCACGTCGCTCGTGCCCTCGTAGATCTGGCACACGCGCACATCGCGGTAGATGCGCTCGACCGGGAAGTCATTCACCACGCCGTAGCCGCCCAGCGTCTGGATGGCGGCGCTGCACACGCGCTCGGCCATTTCGCTGGCGAACAGCTTGGCCATGGCGGCTTCCTTCAGGCAGGGGCGCCCCGCGTCGCGCAGCGCAGCCGCATGCCAGATGAGCTGGCGTGCGGCTTCGATCTGCGTGGCGCAGTCGGCCAGCCGGAAACCCACGGCCTGGTGGTTGAAGATGGCGGTGCCGAAGCTCTCGCGTTCCTTGGAATACTGCAGTGCCGCCTCGAACGCGCTGCGCGCCATGCCCACGCTTTGTGCGGCAATGCCGATGCGCCCGCCTTCGAGCGCGCCCAGGGCAATCTTGTAGCCCTCGCCCTCGGCGCCAATGAGGTTTTCCGCCGGGATGCGGCAGTTGTCGAAGTTGATCTGCGCCGTGTCGCTGCTGTGCTGGCCCAGCTTGTCTTCCAATCGTGCAACCACGTAACCCGGGTTGCTGGTGGGCACCAGGAAGGCGCTCATGCCCTTTTTGCCGGCGCCCTTGTCGGTGACGGCGATGACGATGGCGACATGGCCATTCTTTCCGCTGGTGATGAACTGCTTGACGCCGTTGATGACGTATTCGTCGCCGTCCTTCACCGCCGTGGTGCGCAGCGCCGAGGCGTCGGAGCCGACATGGGGCTCGGTCAGGCAGAACGCGCCCAGCATCTGACCCTGCGCCAGCGGTGTGAGCCAGTCGCGCTTTTGCTGGGCGTTGCCATAGCGCATGAGGATGGCGTTGACGGGACAGTTGGTCACCGAGATGGCGGTGCTGGTACCGCCGTCGCCAGCCGCGATTTCTTCGAGTACCAGTGCCAGGGTGAGGTAGTCAAGCTGGGCGCCGCCAAATTCCTCGGGCACGCAGATACCGTAGGCACCCAGCGCCGCCAATCCCTGGTGCACGTCCTTGGGAAAGTGGTGTTCCTTGTCCCAACGCGCGGCGTGGGGCGCAATCTGCTCTTGCGCAAAGTCGCGCACCGCGTCGCGGATCATTTCCTGGTCTTGGGTCAACAGCATGGGCTTGTCTCGGTATTGTAAAAGTAAGTGCGTACTACCAGTGCGCGGCGCGGCGGCCATCGTGGTGCAGCAAACGGCCCTTGTCGGCCGCGGTCACGCCGGCCAGCGTCTGGCGCATGCCCTGCACGCTGGCCTGCACGGTCAGGGCGGCCTGCGGCCCCCCCATGTCGGTCTGCACCCAGCCGGGGTCGATGGTGAGCAGCGTGGCGCCGGGATAGTCGTGCTGTGCGGCGGCCACGGCCATGTTGAGCGCGGCCTTGCTGGTGCGGTAAAGCCATGAGCTGCTCTCGCCCACACTGCCGATCTGCGACATGGACGAGGACAGGAAGGCAAACACGCCGCCCGCGGCCTCGACCAGCGGCGCCACCTGCGGGATGGCCTGCATGGCACCGAGCACATTGGTGTGCATGACGGCATCAAAATCCGGCTGCGTGGGCGGCGTGCGGGCGCCAGGGCGGCGGATCACACCGGCCACATAGAACGCCAGGTCAATCTTCTCGCCGTCAAGCTGCCAGGCCAGGCCGCTGACGCTGGCCGGACTGGCAACATCCAGCGTCAACGCCTCGGCGCCCAGCGCCTGCACGCGCGCACGCCCGGCATCGTCGCGCACGGTGGCGATCACGCGGCAGCCATCGGCGGCGTACTGGCGTACCAGTTCAAGACCGATGCCCCGTGATGCCCCCAGGACCAGAACGGTTGTCATTTTTTTAAATGTTTTTGGCCTCTGGCGCTTGTCCAGCAAGCGCCATTAGCTATCAATTTGATTGCACTGGGCCGACTTACAGCATTTCCAGCGCCACGGCGGTGGCTTCGCCACCGCCAATACACAGCGTGGCCAGGCCTTTCTTGAGGCCGCGCGCCTGCAGTGCATACATCAGGGTGACCATGATGCGGGCACCGCTGGCCCCGATGGGGTGGCCCAGCGCGCAGGCGCCGCCGTTGACGTTGACCTTGTCGTGCGGCAGGTCCAGCTCTTTCATCAGCGCCATGGGTACCACGGCAAAGGCTTCGTTGATTTCCCACAGGTCGACATCCCCCGCAGCCCATCCGGCCTTGGCCAGCGCCTTTTGCGTGGCGCCCAGCGGGGCCGTGGCAAACCATTCGGGCTCCTGTGCGTGCGTGGCATGGCTGACGATACGCGCCAGCGGCTTGCAGCCGAGCTTGTCGGCGGTGGACTGGCGCATCATCACCAGCGCAGCAGCGCCGTCGTTGATGGACGAACTGGACGCGGCCGTGATGGTGCCGTCCTTTTTGAAGGCGGGCTTGAGGCTCGGAATCTTGTCCAGCTTGACCTTGCCCGGACCTTCGTCGACCGACACCAGCACATCGCCCGCACGGGTCTTGACGGTGACGGGGGTGATTTCGGCAGCAAAGGCGCCCGAGGCGGTGGCGGCCTTGGCGCGTTCGACGCTGGCGGTGGCAAAGGCATCCTGCTGCTGGCGCGTAAAGCTGTATTTGGCGGCGCAGTCCTCGCCAAAGGTGCCCATGGAACGGCCTGGCTCGTAAGCGTCTTCCAGGCCATCGAGCATCATGTGGTCAAAGATGCGGTCGTGGCCCAGGCGGTAGCCGCCGCGGCCTTTCTGCAGCAGGTAGGGGGCATTGGTCATGCTCTCCATGCCGCCGGCAACCATGACGTCGTGCGTGCCGGCCAGCAACATGTCGTGCGCGAACATGGCCGCCTTCATGCCGGAGCCGCACATCTTGGACAGCGTGACGGCACCCGCCTCTTTGGGCAGGCCACCCTTGAAAGCGGCCTGGCGCGCTGGCGCCTGGCCCTGCCCGGCCATCAGGCAGTTGCCAAACAGCACTTCGCCCACCTGATCGGGCGCCACGCCGGCACGCGCCACGGCGGCCGCAATGGCGGCGCCGCCCAGGTCGTGCGCTGCGAGGGACGAAAAGTCGCCCTGGAAGGAGCCCATGGGGGTGCGCGCCGCGCCGACGATGACGATGGGGTCCTGGGATGCTGTAGTCATGGAAATCTCTCCTGGATGAAAAGTGAAAAAAGCGTCAGATGCCGCGGTCCTCGTGCGCGTGCGAGAAGCGGCGACTCACGTCGTAGGGGAACACGTCATACACGTGGCCCGCGAGGATGCGTTCCTTGTGCGATTGCCAGAACTCCACATCCAGCAGGTCGGCGTGGTGCCGCATGAAGGCTTCACGCACGGCGTCGTTGCCGAGCAGGAAGGGGCCAAAGGTTTCGGGAAACACATCGTGCGGGCCGACCGTGTACCAGATCTCGCCACTCATTTCTTCTTCTTCGTTGCGTGGCTGGGGCACCTTGCGGAAATTGCAGTCGGTGATGTACTCGATCTCGTCGTAGTCATAGAACACGACCTTGCCGTTGCGTGTGACACCAAAGTTCTTCCAGAGCATGTCGCCGGGAAAGATGTTGGCGGCCACCAGGTCCTTGATGGCGTTGCCGTATTCGATGACGCTGCGCTCCATCTGCTGCTGCGCACGTGGGTCCTGCATGCCGGTGTCGAACGCTTCCTGCAGATAGATGTTGAGCGGAATCATGCGCCGCTCGATATACAGGTGCTTGATGATGACTTCCTGCTGGCCGTCACCATCGCGGTCGCTGATCTCCAGCTGGCTGGGAGCAAACTTTTCAATCTCGGCAATCAGCTCATCGTCGAAGCGCACACGCGGGAAGGCGACTTCGCTGTACTCCAGCGTATCGGCCATGCGCCCCACACGATCGTGCTGCTTGACGAGCAGGTACTTTCCCTTGATCTGCTCACGCGTCGTCTCTTTCTGCGGCGGGTAGTAGTCCTTGATGAGCTTGAACACGAACGGAAAGCTGGGCAGGTCGAACACCAGCATGACCATGCCCTTGATGCCGGGGGCGATACGAAACTTGTCGCTGGAATGCTTGAGGTGGTAGAGAAAATCCCGATAGAACAGCGTCTTGCCCTGCTTGGCCAGACCCAGCGCGTTGTACAGCTCGGTGCGGGGCTTGCGGGGCATCAGGCTGCGCAGGAACTGCACATAGGCGCTGGGGATTTCCATGTCCACCATGAAATAGGCGCGTGCAAAACTGAACAGCATCTGCAGGTCGTCTTCGCCAAACAGCGCCGCATCGATGTAGAGCTGACCTGCATCGTTGTGCAGAATGGGAAACGCAAACGGCACCTCGTGAAAACCATTGATGATCTTGCCCACCACATAGGCGCCCTTGTTGCGGATGAACAGGCTGGAGAGCACCTGGATCTGGAAATTGGCGCGCAGGCGCGCCTTGTCCAGCCGCCCCTGTATGGCGGCCAGCACATGGCGGACATCGCGATGCAGATCCTCGAACTCGCGCTGCAACTGAAAGTGGTCCACCACGGTCAGCATGGTTTCGAACAGGTTTTCCCGTGAGGGGTAGTAGGAGCGGTAGGTCGGGCGTGCCTCGGGCTCCTCGTTCTCGATGTATTCGGTGCTGACCGCCGGGCGCACAAAGATGAAATCGTTATGGAAATGCGTGCGGTGCAGGATGCGGCAGGTGACCGAGTTGAAAAACGTCTCGGCCAGTTCAGGCTGGTGGTGGTTCACCAGCAAGCCGATGTAATGGAGTTTGACCTGGTGCCATACATCCATGGGCAGGCTGTCGGCCTTGAATTCCTTCTCCAGCCGCATCGTGCATTCCTTGACACGCAGATCATAGAATTCGATGCGCTCGCGCTGGGCGCGCTGCTGGCCATGCCAGTCGGCCGTTTCGAAGCGGTGCTTGGAACGGGCCGATTCGGTACGAAACAGGCGGTAATGCCGGTTGAAACCGTCCATCATCGCTTTCGCGATGCCATAGGCTTGGGGTGAATCGAGGCGCTGCGGAAACATGGGCTGGGCGTCCTGTGGAGCAAAGGCCCCCCTGACTTTAGCGCCGCGCAGCGCGTACGCCGTCGATCGCCGCCTTGTACAGCGAGTCAATCCCCTGGTTACCCGCCAGCGTGATGTGCATGTTGTTGATGAGCCCGTCCTTGAGTCCATAGCACCAGCCATGCAGATGCACCTTCTGGCCCCGCGCCCAGGCATCCTGCATCACCGTGGTTTGGGCCACGTTGATGACCTGCTCGATGACGTTCAGTTCACACAGAACGTCGTGGCGCGACTCGGGCTCCATCGCCGCGATCAGCTCTCGGTGGCGGTCACGCACATCCTTGACGTGGCGGATCCAGTTGTCCGCCAGCCCGACCCGCAGATCCTGCAGTGCGGCCAGCACGCCGCCACAGCCATAGTGCCCCACCACCATCAGGTCTTGCACGTGCAGTTGGTCGACTGCGTACTGGATGGTGGAGAGACAGTTCAGATCGGTCGGCACTACCACGTTGGCGATATTGCGGTGCACGAAAACCTCGCCAGGCTCCAGCCCCGTGATCTGGTTGGCCGGCACACGGCTGTCCGAACAACCCACCCACATGTAGCGGGGCTTTTGCTGCGCCATGAGTTGGGTGAAGAAACCCGGCCGGTCTCGCTGCATCTGGGCAGCCCATTCCCGGTTATGGACAAACAGGTCTTCAATCGAGTCGGTGGTCACGGTGTTGTCCTCGAAGGGTTGTCATGCGCAGCCATTGGCTCAGCAGGTCTCGGCAAACAGTTCGCGGCCAATCAGCATGCGGCGGATTTCGCTGGTACCGGCACCGATCTCATACAGCTTGGCATCGCGCCACAGGCGACCCAGGGGGTACTCGTTGATGTACCCGTTGCCCCCAAAGATCTGGATGCCTTCGCCCGCCATCCACGTGGCTTTTTCTGCGCACCACAGGATAACGCTGGCGCAATCCTTGCGGACCTGGCGCACGTGTTCGGTGCCGAGCATGTCGAGATTCTTCGCGACCGTGTAGGCAAACGAGCGCCCGGCCTGCAGAACCGTGTACATGTCGGCAACCTTGCCCTGGATCAGCTGGAATTCACCAATGCTCTGGCCAAACTGCTTGCGGTCATGGGTGTAGGGGATCACATTGTCCATCACCGATTGCATGATGCCCAGCGGGCCGCCCGTCAGCACGGCCCGCTCATAGTCCAGACCGCTCATCAGCACCTTGGCGCCCATGTTCAGGCCACCCAGAATGTTCTGCGCAGGCACTTCGACATCCTGGAACACAAGCTCGCCCGTATGGCTGCCACGCATACCAAGCTTGTCGAGCTTTTGCGCGATCGAGAAACCCTTCATCCCCTTTTCGATCAGGAAGGCCGTGACGCCACGCGCACCCATTTCTGGTTCGGTCTTGGCATATACCACGAGCGTGTCCGCGTCGGGGCCGTTGGTGATCCACATCTTGCTGCCGTTGAGAAGGTAGTAGCCCCCCTTGTCCTCGGCCTTGAGTTTCATGCTGATGACGTCGGAACCGGCGCCTGGCTCACTCATGGCCAGTGCCCCCACATGCTCGCCACTGATCAGCCGCGGCAGGTACTTCTGTTTTTGCTCTGCAGTGCCATTGCGGTTGATCTGGTTGACGCACAGATTGCTGTGAGCGCCATAACTCAGACCCACCGAAGCAGAGGCACGCGAAATTTCTTCCATGGCCACCATGTGGGCCAGGTAGCCCATGCCGGCTCCACCGTGCTCCTCCGGCACCGTGATGCCCAGCACTCCAAGCTCGCCCATCTTGCGCCACAGATCCATGGGAAACTGGTCGGAGTGGTCTATTTCTGTGGCGCGCGGTGCAATCTCAGCTTGCGCAAAGTCACGCACGGCATCGCGCAAGGCGTCAATGTCGTCACCCAGTTGAAAATTCAGGCCAGGGAGGTTGCCGGGAATGCTCATCGTGTTCTCCTGTGTTGAGGCAAGTTGGTGTTTCAGCCCTGGATATCCGGGCGATCGGTCACGGCCATCAGGGTACAACCCATGGTGGCGACGAGTATTTCATTCCCACCCTGCTGCGCGTACGCGCGGCCTTCGCACACCGAAATGGTGCGGCCGGGCTTGAGCACCCGGCCTTCCATGCGGAATCGCTCGCCCCGTGCGGGTGCTAGCAGGTTGATCTTGAATTCGATGGTCAGCACTGCGGCCTCTGCGGGCATCAAGGTAAAGGCGGCATACCCGCAGGCAGAGTCCAATGCGGTGGAAACAACTCCGGCATGCAGAAATCCATGCTGCTGGGTGAGCCCCTGCGCCCAGTCGAGGTGGATGTCAACCGCGCCTGCCGCCAGCAGGCCGAGGCGGGCATCCAGCGTCTTCATGATTCCCTGGCGTGCAAAACTCTGCTGCACCCGCTCTGCATAGGACGGATCCCGGGGTTCGAACCGAGAAGTCATCATGCGCACTCCAAATTGACGTTTACGTAAACGTCAATTATGCGGCATTTTCTCTGCTTTGGCCAACAAGGCGCGTGCTTCCTTTTCATGCTCTTTGACTTCGTCCAGATTCGCCTGAAGATCGGCCATCTGTTCCTCAAGCTGCTTGCGGTGCTGGGCCAATACAGTCAGAAACTTCTGCAACTGGACGCCGGTGTCTCGCGGGCTGTCGTACAGGTCGATGATGTCCTTGGCTTCCGTGAGGGAAAGCCCGAGACGCTTGGCACGCAACGTCAGCTTGAGGCGGGTGCGGTCCCGCGTGCTGTAGGTGCGCGTGCGTCCACCCGGCCCCGTGCGCTCGGGCTGAAGCAACCCCATGTCCTCATAGAAACGCATGGCCCGCGTTGTGAGATCGAATTCCTTGGCAAGGTCGCGGATGCTGAAAGTGGTGGCCATGCTGGCGTTCTGTCGGTGCGGCAACGGATGGCCGGTGTCTTGAAACCACCGGAGCCTCTTCAGCACACTGTGTTGTTGACGTTGCGTCAATGCTAACGCAAGTCGTCGATGCCGATCTTCTGACCGTTCTGTCAGGACGAGGGTTTCAAACTCGCCAGATCACGCTCATCTAACCATCGCCATTGGCCTGGCGCCAGGTCGGAAGGCAACCGCAAGCCTCCGATCATGGAACGATGCAGGCTCTCAACGCGATTGCCGACCGCCGCAACCATGCGTTTGACCTGATGGTATTTTCCTTCGGTAAGCGTCAGGTGCAGCAGCGTCGCTTCCGCTAGATGACAGGCTGCCGCCCGCACCGGTACCGGGTCATCATCGAGAACAACGCCCGCCAACAAGCGCTCAACCTGCTCGGCGGATGCCTCATGTTTCAGGCGCACTTCGTAGAGTTTTGGCACATGCTTTTTTGGCGAGCTCATACGGTGAATGAACTGCCCGTCATCACTGAGCAAAATCAAACCGGTAGTGTCCTGATCGAGGCGCCCGATGGCCTGGACCCCTTGTACTGCCGATTTGGTCGGCCTTTGCCGCAGAGGCGACGGCAGAAGGGTATAGATACTGGGATAAGTCGATGGCTTTTGAGAGCACTCTGTGCCGGCTGGCTTGTGCAGCATCAGATATGCTTTCTCTTGGTATGGCCACCACTCGCCTTGGACACGCAGCTGCAATCCTTCCGTATCGAATGCCGTGGTGGAATCGCGACACTGGGCAGGAGAGTCACCTAGATGGCGTTGCAGCACATCCACCCATCCCTGCTGTACCAACCCGGCACAAACACGGCGGGTACCAAAACCCTGCGAATAGAGAATGTCCTGCAACTGCATCATCTTATGGTTACCAGCAAGGATTTGCTTTG
>JAMLIQ010000070.1 GCA_023954095.1 Burkholderiaceae bacterium
GCCCAGCCAGAGGGTGAGGGTGCCAAACAGCAGCAGCATCACCTCGACCGAAAGCCTGGCCATGGCAAACAGGGCCTCGACCATGGCGGAAAAGACCTGCGCGTTGCCGCCAGCGAGCCACTGCACCAGCGCGGCGAGGGCGGAGGTGACGAAAAATCCCAGCCACAGGGTGTTGAGCATCAATTCTCCATGATTCAATCGCAGCCGGGCGAGGTTAACCGGCTGGCAGCGTGACTGGCGGGTGTATAAGCATCATTCTTCAAATTTTCGAGTCTGGCGCCGCGCGCCAGCACCGCAAGGAATTCGCATATGGGCGCACAGTGGAAGGCAAAAGGCAAGGCACAGGTGGCTGATGCCAAGGGAAAACTCTTTGGCAAGCTGGTCAAGGAAATTCAGGTGGCGGCACGCGGCGGCGCAGACCCGGCCGGCAATGCGCGTTTGCGCCTGGTGGTGGAGCAGGCACGCAAGGTGTCCATGCCCAAGGATACGCTCGAGCGTGCCATCAAGAAGGGTGCCGGGATTGGCGGCGAGGCGGTCAGTTACGAGCATGTCATCTACGAAGGCTTTGCCCCGCACCAGGTGGCAGTGATGGTCGAGTGCCTGACCGACAACGTCAAACGCACGGCCCCTGAAATGCGCGTGCTGTTCCGCAAGGGGCAACTGGGCACCTCGGGTTCGGTCGCCTGGGACTTTGACCATGTCGGCATGATCGAAGCCGAGCCTGCTGCAGCCGGAGCCGACCCTGAAGAGGCCGCCATCGAGGCGGGTGCCCAGGATGTCGAGCCGGGCGATGAAGAGGGCACGACGCTGTTCATCACCGAACCGGCAGACCTGGATGTGGTCAGCCGCGCGCTGCCCGCCCAGGGCTTTACAGTCTTGTCGGCCAAGCTGGGCTACAAGCCCAAGAACCCCGTGAACCCCGCCAACCTGAGCGCCGAGCAGCTCGAGGAAGTGGAGGCTTTCCTGGCCGCCATCGACGCGAACGACGATGTACAGAACATGTACGTCGCCCTGGCTGGGTAATACGCCGCCTCATTCCCCCGGACCACGGCAGGAGACCCGCCTTGAACCCACCCCTTCGACGCATCGCGATCAGCACCGGCGGCGGTGACGCGCCCGGGCTCAATGCCGTGATCCGGGCCACCGTTTCGGCGGCCTCCCACCGGGGCTGGGAGTGCGTGGGCATCCGCGATGGCTTCAACGGCCTGCTGCAGCCCGAGCGCTATCCCCAGGGGGGGCTGGTGCCGCTGACGCATGAGCGGGTGCGCGGTATCTCGCACCTGGGGGGCACCATTCTGGGCACCACCAACAAGGGTGATCCGTTCCACTTTCCGACCCGGCAACCCGACGGCAGCATGGGCGAGAGCGACCGCTCCGATGACCTGCTGGCCTGTTTTGCTCGCGAGGGTATCGATGCCCTGGTATCGGTCGGCGGGGACGGCACGCTGTCCATTGCCCATGAACTGCACCGCAAAGGCCTGCGCGTGGTGGGCGTGCCCAAGACCATCGACAACGATCTGGACAAAACCTTTACCACCTTCGGCTTCGATACGGCGGTGACTTTTGCCACCGAGTGCCTGGACCGCCTGCACAGCACGGCCGAGAGCCACCAGCGCATCATGGTGGTCGAGATGATGGGGCGGTATGCCGGCTGGATCTCTTTGCACGCCGGTATTGCAGGTGGGGCGCATGCCATTCTGATTCCCGAAATCCCGTTCGACCTGGAGCCCGTGGCCGCCAAGGTGCAGGAGCGCGATGCGCTGGGCCGCTCATATTCCCTTGTGGTCGTGGCCGAGGGCGCCTATCCGCGCGAGGGCCAGCGTGCCGTGCTGGCGTCGGCCGGGGCCGGGCATGTGGAGCGCCTGGGGGGCATGGGCGAGCAGGTGGCGCAGGCGTTGGCCCGCCGCACCGGCAAGGATGCCCGGGTCGTGGTGCTGGGGCATCTGCTGCGCGGCGGCAGCCCGACAGCCTTTGACCGGCTGGCCGCGCTGCGTTTTGGCACGGCCGCCGTGCGCGCCCTGGACGAGGGGCTGTCTGGCGTGATGGTCTCGCTCTCGTTCCCCAACGTGGTGTATGTACCGCTGTCCGAGGTGGCCGGGCGCATGAAGGGCGTGCCCATGGACAGCGATACCTTGCAGACCGCACGCGACCTCGGGATCTGCTGCGGCGACTGAGCGGCGGCTTGTGTGCGGGGCGGTGGGGTGGCTGGTGCAGTCAGCTTCCCGCAAGCCCGTCATGAATAATTATGAATTCAAAACCTGCCTCCCGGCAGGGAGCGAGGCCAAGGAGACCACACCATGAGCAGTTATGCGGAGTTTTATCGCCGGTCCATCGACCAGCGCGACATCTTTTGGGCCGAGCAGGCCCGCCTGATTGACTGGAACGAGCCGCCGCAGCAAGTGTGCGACTACAGCAACCCGCCGTTTGCGCGCTGGTTCGTCGGCGGCACCACCAATATCTGCCACAACGCCGTGGACCGGCACCTCAGGGACCGCGCCAGCCAGCCTGCGCTGGTGGCCATTTCCACCGAAACCGATACCGAGCGCAGCTACAGCTTTGCCGAACTGCACGCCGAGGTGCAGCGCATGGCGGCCAGCCTGCAGTCGCTGGGCGTGAAGAAGGGCGACCGCGTGCTCATCTACATGCCCATGATTGCCGAGGCCGCCTTTGCGATGCTGGCGTGCACCCGCATCGGGGCGCTGCATTCGGTGGTGTTTGGCGGCTTTGCCTCGGGCTCGCTGGCGTCCCGCATCGAGGATGCCGAACCCGTCGCCATCGTCAGTGCCGATGCCGGTTCGCGCGGCGGCAAGGGTGTGCCCTACAAGCCGCTGCTCGACGAAGCCATCCGCCTGTCGCGCCACAAACCCGCCAGCGTGCTGCTGGTGGACCGGGGCCTGGCGCCCATGGACCTGGTGGCCGGGCGCGATCACCTGTGGAGCGCACTGCGCGAGCAGCACCTGAACGCCAGCGTGCCCTGCGAATGGGTGGACTCCACGCACCCCAGCTACACGCTCTACACCAGCGGCACCACCGGCAAGCCCAAAGGCGTGCAGCGCGACACGGGCGGCTACGCCGTGGCGCTGGCCGCCAGCATGAAGCACATCTTCGATGCCCAGGCCGGGCAGACCTACTTCGCCACCAGCGACATCGGCTGGGTGGTGGGGCACAGCTACATCATCTATGGGCCCCTGATCGCGGGCATGACGACCATCATGTACGAGGGCCTGCCCATCCGCCCCGACGCCGGTGTGTGGTGGAGCATCGTCGAGAAGTACAAGGTCACGCACATGTTCTCGGCCCCCACGGCGGTGCGTGTGCTCAAGAAGCAGGACGCCTCCTGGCTCAAGAAGTACGACGTCTCCACCCTCAAGGCCCTGTGGCTGGCGGGTGAGCCGCTGGACGAGCCCACGGCGCAGTGGATCAGCGATGCGCTGCAGGTGCCCATCATCGACAACTACTGGCAGACCGAAACGGGCTGGCCCATCCTCACGCTGGCCAATGGCGTGGAGCAGCAGACCACGCGCTTTGGCAGTCCCGGCAAGGCGATGTATGGCTATAACGTCAAGCTGATCGACGAAGTGACGGGCAAGGAGCTGACCGAGCCCAACCAGAAGGGCGTGGTCGCCATCGAGGGCCCGCTGCCCCCCGGCTGCATGCAGACCGTGTGGCGCGACGACGAGCGTTTCGTCAACACCTACTGGAAAAGCATTCCGGGCCGCCTGGTCTACAGCACCTTCGACTGGGGCATCCGTGACGCCGACGGCTACCACTTCATCCTGGGCCGCACCGACGACGTGATCAACGTGGCAGGCCACCGCCTGGGCACGCGCGAGATCGAGGAATCGATCTCGTCCCACCCCAACATCGCCGAGGTGGCCGTGGTGGGCGTGGCCGACCAGCTCAAGGGCCAGGTGGCCATGGCCTTCGCCGTGCCGCGCGACGCCACGGGCCTGGACAGCGACGCCGCACGCCTCAAGCTCGAAGGCGAGGTGATGAAGGTGGTGGACGGCCAACTGGGCGCCGTGGCCCGGCCTTCGCGCGTGTTCTTCGTGACCACGCTGCCCAAGACGCGCAGCGGCAAGCTGCTGCGCCGCGCCCTGCAGGCCGTGGCCGAGCGCCGCGACCCGGGTGACCTGACCACCATGGAAGACCCGGCCGCGCTGCAGCAGGTCAAGGCGATGGTCGAAGGCTGATCGCGCAAGGAGAAGTGACGGGCCCCGCATGGGGCTGAGTTGCTATCAAACATATAGCTTCTAGCGCTTGATGGACGGGCGCTGGAGGCTATTTTTCTATATGGATTTAACCCGTATGCGGTCGGTTCGCCAGGGCCGGGGCCTGCCAGTTCTTGACCCATGGGATGAAATCTTCCACCGGCATGGGCCGGGCAAAGTGGTAGCCCTGGGCCATGTGGCAGCCCAGTTGCAGCAGCATCTGGCCCTGGTCGGCGGTTTCCACGCCTTCGGCAATGATGCGGTAGCCAAACGAGCGTGCCAGCCCGATGACGCCCTGGACGATGGCCAGGTCGCCGGCGTCGTTCATCATGCCGTGCACAAAGCTCTGGTCGATCTTGAGGGTGGACAGCGGCAGGCGGCGCAGATAGGTGAGCGACGAATACCCGGTGCCGAAATCGTCCAGCGAGGTGCCCATGCCAATGTTCTGCAGCACCTTCAGGGTGTCGGCCACATGGTCCACGTGGTAGAGCGCCGCGGTTTCGGTGATCTCGATCTCGACCAGCGCCGGGGGCACCTGCGGGTGATTGGCCAGTTTTTGCGCCATCCAGTCGGCAAAGCCGGGCTGCTGCAGGTGCGGTGCAGAGATGTTGAGGCTGATGGGCAGGTGAAACTGATGCTCCATCAGCATTTTCACCAGCATCAGCCCCGCATCCACCACCCAGGCGCCAAACGCCACCTCGATTTCAGTGCCTTCGAGCAGTGGCATGAAGGCGGCCGGTGACAAAACCCCTTTGTCGGGGTGCTTCCAGCGTGCCAGCGCTTCTGCGCCCACCACGGTACCCAGATGCATGTCCACCTTGGGCTGCAGGTACAGCACGAACTGCCCCTGGGCCAGCGCGTCGCGCAACTCCAGGATCTGTTCGCGCAACTGGCGTGACTGGCGTTCCTGCGTGGCGTCGAACTCATGGAAGCGATTGCGTCCGCCCTGCTTGGCGGCATACATGGCCTGGTCCGCGTGGCGCATCAGGGTGTCGGCGTCGGCATCATCGCTTGGATACAGGGTGTAGCCGATGCTGGCCGTTACCGACACGCGGTGGTTGCCGATCTGGTAGGGCGCGGCAATGCTCTGCATGACCTGGTTCAACCCATGCTTGCATTCGTTGTTGCTCGACAGTCCGGGCATCAGAATGACGAATTCGTCTCCCCCCAGGCGTGCCACGCAGTCCTGCGGGCGCAGGGCACGCGTCAGGCGCTGCGCGGCAATCACCAGCAGGCGGTCGCCGGCATCGTGGCCCAGGCGGTCGTTGACCGGCTTGAAGCCATCCAGATCAAGGTAGGCCACGCCCAGCAGCGAGCCCTCGGCATGGGCCAGCGACATGCCTTCAGCCAGTTTGCGGGCCAGCAGCACGCGGTTGGGCAGGCCGGTCAGGGGGTCGAAATGGGCCAGGCGGCGCAGCAGGATTTCCTGTTCGCGCTGGCCCGTCACATCGATGGAGACCCCCAGCATGCGCATCGGCTGTCCGCTGTCGTCAAAGCGAACGGCCTTGCCCAGGGAACGCAGCCAGCGGTCTTTTTCGTGCGGGCGCCGGATGCAGATGGTGGCGTCGAACGGGGTGTCCGGTTCGGCCGTGTGGCGCGTCACCTCGGTGGTGATCTGCAGCACATCCTCGGGTTCCAGGTCGTCCGTCCAGGGCGCGCCTGGCGCATCCGGCGGCAGCCCGCGCATGGCCCGCCAGCGCTGGTCGCCCGTGATCAGTCCGGTGTGCAGGTTCCAGTCCCACAGCCCCAGATTGGCCGCCGAGAGGGTCAGCGAGAGCAGGGCCTCGCGCTCGCGCACCTGTTCTTCGGCCTTCTTGCGGTCGGTGATGTCGTGCAGCGCGAACAGCCAGACGTCCTGGTTGTCAAATTGGGTGCCACGCATGGACTGCAGCAAGGTCAGCTGGCTGCCGCTGCGCGTGGTGGCCAAGATTTCGTAGCCCTTGAGCATGTCCGTGGCGTTGGCTACATCGACCATGCGCGCGCGGGTCTCGGCGGTGTAGATGCCCAGGTCAATGGTGGAGCGGCCCAGGGCTTCCTCGCGGCTGAAGCCAAACATGGCCTCCCAGGCGGGATTGACTTCGATGAAGGTGGCATTGTCACGGCGCGTCATGCCCATGGGGTAGGGCGCGAGCTGGAACATGCGCGAGAAGCGTTCTTCCGACTGGTGCAGGCGTTCGGTGGCCCGGTGGTATTCGTCGATGTCCTGCATCACCCCCTGGATGCAGACGACGCGGCCGTTTTCCACCACCGGCTCTCCGCGAGTGCGCACCCATCGCAGGCTGCCATCGGCACGGATGATCTGGATCTCCATGCTCCATTCAGTCTGCTCGGCGATGCATTGGCGAAAGTTGGCCCGCATGGCGTCCTGCCACGGGGGGGCCACGTAAGTCTCGATGTAGCGGCGGGGCAGTGCCGACCCCGGCGGCAGGCCATGGATGTCGTAGCAGACGTCGGACCAGTACACCAGGCCCTGGCCGCGCACATCCTCCCAGGCGCCCAGCCGCGCCATGCGGCCGGCCTGGGCCAGAGAAGTGTTGACCGCGAGCAGCTCGGCATGGGTGCGCTGTTCCTGCGTGGTGTCGTGGAAGACGAACACCAGGCATTCTTCGCCATTGATCTGCACCCGGCGCGCAAACATCCGCCCGGGGATCGCGACGTCGCGGCCGTTGGCCACCATGGGCAGGTCATCGACCTGGCCGTTGTGCTGCAGCGCATCGATCAGCCGGGCGCGTTCCGCTGCGCTGGCCCAGACTTTCAGTTCGGTGGAGGTGCGGCCAATCACCTCTTCGCGCCGCATGCCCAGCAGGCGGCAGAAGGCGGGATTGACCTCCAGGTACGTACCGTCGGACAGCCGGGTCAATCCCGCGGCGTCGGGCAGCACCTGGTAGATGGCCGCGGTAAGGTCTGTCGAGGCGTTCAGCGCATTGGCAACCGCCTCTGCGCGGGCTGTCTCGGGTGTGGCCATGCCACCCTGAGGGTTCTCTGCGTTGGAAGGATGGCGTGGCGCAGCCGACATGCCGCGAGTTTAGGGCCGTTCTGCGGCTTTGGCAGGCAACTTGCGTGCGCCGATGAGTCCTGTGGACAATAAAGTGCCGGAAATAATCACCACGGCGCAGCCCAGCATCCAGGGCGTGACGGTCTCATGGAGAAACACCACACCGTAGAAAACGGCAAAAACCGGGGCCATGAAGGTCACTGCCAGCGCGCGGCTGGGCCCGGCATGGGCAATCAGGCGGAAGTAAAGAATGTAGGCAATGCCCGTGCACAGCACGGCAATGGCCACAATGGCGGCCCAGGCCTGCGCTCCCGGCATGGTGGCCGGCCAGAACCACAGCATGGGCCCGCCCAGGCCCAGCGCCGCTCCCAGCTGGCTGCCGGTGGCCGTGGCCAGCGGCGGCACACCCATCAGGTACTTGCGGGCGTAGCTGGCCGCGATGGCGTAGCAGGTGGTGGCCCCCAGGCAGGCGGCAATGGCCCAGGGCGCCGCGGCTGACTTGATGCCCGCGCCCCCCGGCGCCCGCCAGGCCAGCAGTGCCACGCCCACAAAACCAATGCCCAGGCCCAGCCAGCGCAGGCGGTTGATGCGGTCTCCCAGCCAGGCCCACGCCACCAGCGCGCCAAACAGCGGCACCGTGGCGTTCAGGATGGAGGCCAGCCCGGTGGTGATGTGCAGCACGGCCCAGGAATACAGCGCGAACGGAATGGCCGAATTCACCAGACCGGCGAGCAGCGCCGGTTTCCAGTGCCGACGCAGCGCCGGCCACTGGCCCTGGTGCAGCAGGATGGGGAGCAGAAAGAGGGTGGCCAGCAGCACGCGCAGCCCGGCCGTGGGCAAGGGGCCAAACTCCGACGCCCCCATGCGCATGAACAGAAACGAAGCGCCCCACAGGGCCGAGAGCAGGGCGAATTCACCGATCCAGGAGGAGACAGGTGCGTGGCTGGACTGTGCCGTCATGCGATGGCGCCTTCGCGGCGTAGTAAATCTGTTTTGCGCTCCAACCCACCGGCATAGCCTGTCAGGCTGCCGTCCTGCCCCAACACGCGGTGGCAGGGCACGACCACGCTCAAGGGGTTGCGCCCCACGGCAGCGCCCACGGCGCGCACGGCGGCCGGGCGGCCGATGTGCCGGGCCAGTGCCCCGTAGCTGGTGGTCTGCCCCGGTGCAATCGATAGCAGCGCCTGCCACACGGCCTGCTGAAAGGCGGTGCCGCCCGCCATGTCCAGCGGCAGGTCGAACTGCGTGCGGTCGCCACGCAGGTATTGCTGCAGTTGTGCGATGGCGGCCTGCAGAATGGGCTGCCCCGGTGCCTGGGGCCAGGCACCGGGGCCATCGAGCTGATGGGGCAGGTGGCGCTGGCCGTCAAACCACAGGCCGCACAGCCCGGCGGGTGAGGCGGCCAGCCGGACGGTACCGAGCGGAGTGGAGGTGCATGTCTGCACGGTCAAGGGATGGAATTGCATGGCAGGCTTTGAATTAGATACCAAAACAGGCTTTAGCGCAGGAGAGGCAAGCGCCAGCAGCTATTGATTCAGTAGTGTTGAAGGAGGTGAGGGCGCCATGGGCCCCGTGCCCGCCCAGGCCCGCAGCACGGCATAGCCGCGCCAGGGGCGCCAGGCGGCGGCCCGCTCGGTGGCGGCGCGGGCGGGGTTTTTGTGGCCCTGCACGCCCAGGGCCTTGTGCAGCGCCACATCGCCTGCCGGGAAGGCGTCGGGCCAGCGCAGCGCGCGCAGGGCGATGTACTGCGCCGTCCAGTCGCCGATGCCCGGCAGCTGGCACAGGGCGGCGGCGGTGGCCGCCGCGTCGGCGCCGGGGTGCAGGGCGATCTGGCCGCTGGCCACCGCCCGCGCCAGCGCCACAATGGCGGCCTGGCGCTGGCGCACGATGCCCAGCTGCCCCAGCGCATCGCCCTCGGCCTGTGCGAGTGCGGCAGGAGTGGGGAAGAGGCGGTGCAGTTCGGGCCAAGGCGTGGTGAGGGGTTCACCAAAGCGTTCCACCAGGCGCTGGCCCAGCGTGCGCGCAGCCGCCACGGTGATCTGCTGGCCCAGCACGGCGCGCACGGCCAGCTCGAAGCCATCAAAGGCGCCGGGTACGCGCAGGCCGTCGCCTGTGGGAAACTCGCCGTGCAGCGCGGCATTGATGGCCGTGGGGTCGGCATCCAGATCCAGCAGGGCGCGCACCCGGGCAATCACCTGGGGCAGCACGGGGTGCAGGCTTTCGGAGGTGTCCAGCAGCACCAGGTGGCGCTGCGTGTCAAACCGCGCCGCCAGCCAGCCGGTAATGCTTTGGGCGCCGACGGGCAGGCGCACCGTGCGGCGCAGGGTCAGGGCATCGTCGGCCTGCGCCCACTCCACCCCCTCGAACTGGCGCTGTGCAAAAAAGGCCAGCAGCGCCGCCGCATCGAAGGGCGGGCGGTAGGCCAGGCGGACACTGCCCCGATGCCCCGCGCCGGGCGCCGTGCCCGCGCTGCGCAGCCGCGTGGGGTTGAGGCCATAGTGCTGCGCAAATGCGGCGTTGAAGCGGCGCACGCTGCCAAAGCCGCTGGCCAGCGCCACCTGGGTGACGGGCATGGCCGTGTCGGTCAGCAATTGCTTGGCCGTCAGCAGGCGGCGGGTCTGCAGGTATTGCAGGGGCGAGATGCCCAATGCCGACTCGAAGATGCGGCGCAGGTGCCGGTCGCTCACGCCCAGGCGCTGTGCCAGCTGGGCCACCGTGGTGCCTTGGCCATCGCCCCAGGCATCGCCCGCATCGAGCAGGCGCACCGCCTGCTGCACCAGGATGCTGGTGGCGTCCTGCACCGACCACGCCAGCGCCTGGGGCGCCACCTCGGGGCGGCAGCGCAGGCAGGGCCGGAAACCGGCGCTCTCGGCCTGCGCGGCCAGCGCAAAGAAACGGCAGTTCTCGCGCCGGGGCGTACGCACGGCGCAGACCGGGCGACAGTAGATGCCGGTGGAGGTGACGCCGGTGAAGAACTGCCCGTCAAAACGTGCATCGCGGGTGCGCAGCGCAAGGTAGCGCCCCTCGTCTTCGGCAGGGTCTGTGCGGGGTGGGGCGGCGCTGGGCATGTCTGCATGATAGGCGCCATGCGCGCCAGTGCTGGCCGTTTTCGGACATGTGCTTCGCCGTGCCAGCGCCGGGCCGGCGAGGGGCACCTACAATCGGCGCCGGTTCTGTATCCCCGTGAAAGCGACCCCCGTGCAACTCTCGCCCGCCATTTTCAAAGCCTATGACATCCGGGGCATCGTGCCCTCTACCCTCGATGAAAAAGTGGCCCGGGGCCTGGGCCGCGCCTTTGGCGCCGCCGCGCGGGCCGAGGGCCAGACCGCCGTGGCCGTGGGGCGCGACGGGCGCCTGTCGGGCCCGGCGCTGTCCGCCGCCCTCATGCTGGGGCTGGCCGAGGCGGGCATGGAGGTGATCGACATCGGCCTGAGCACCACGCCCATGCTGTACTTTGCGGCCAGCACGCTGTGCAACAGCGGTATCCAGGTCACGGGCAGCCACAACCCCAAGGACTACAACGGTTTCAAGATGGTGCTCAATGGCCGCGCCATCTTTGGCGAGGAAATCCAGCAGCTGCGCCGCACCATGGAAGCAGACCGCTGGCAGATCGAACCAGGCGGCTTCATCCGCCAGGCCGACGTGCTGCCCGCCTACCGCGAGCGCATCGTCTCCGACATCAAGCTCGCGCGCCCGATGAAGATCGTCGTGGACAGCGGCAACGGCATCGCCGGCGCGTCGGCGCCCGCCATCTTCCGCGCCATCGGCTGCGAAGTGACCGAGCTGTTCTCCGAGGTGGACGGCAACTTCCCCCACCACCACCCCGACCCGAGCAAGCCCGAGAACCTGCGCGACCTGATTGCCGCCCTGCAGGAGAGCGACGCCGAACTGGGCCTGGCCTTCGATGGCGACGGCGACCGCTTGGGGCTGATCACCAGGGACGGCCAGAACATCTTCCCCGACCGGCAGATGATGCTGTTTGCCCAGGACGTGCTCGCGCGCGTGCCCGGCGGCACCATCCTGTTCGACGTGAAATGCACCCAGCGCCTCGCGCCCGCTATTCAAGCAGCCGGCGGCCAGCCGCTGATGTACAAGACCGGCCACTCGCTCATCAAGGCCCGCATGAAGGAGGTCGATTCGCCCCTGGGCGGCGAGATGAGCGGCCACATCTTCTTCCAGGAGCGCTGGTTCGGCTTCGACGACGGCACCTATGCCGGTTGCCGCCTGCTCGAAATCCTGAGCCGCCACCCCGACCCCGGCGCCGTGCTCAACGGCCTGCCCAGCAGCCACAGCACGCCCGAGCTCAACGTGGCCTGCGCCGAGGGCGAGCCGCACCGCCTCACGGCCGAGCTGCAGGCCCTGGCGCCCGAAACCTTCGCCGCGCCCGCGCAGATCAACACCATCGACGGCCTGCGCGTGGACTGGCCCGACGGCTTCGGCCTGATCCGCGCCAGCAACACCACGCCCGTGCTCGTGCTGCGCTTCGAGGGCCACACGCCCGAAGCCCTGCACCGCATCGAGGCGGCCATGCTCGCGCTGCTGCGGCGGGTGAAGCCGGACGCCGAGCTCGGCGCGGCGGCGCACTGACCTTTCTGCGCATGGCGAACATCGCGCTCCGGCTGTATTCGGCGCTGACCTGGTCGGTACAGCCCCTGCTGCGCCGCAAGCTGCGCTTGCGCGCCGTGGCCGAGCCCGGCTACGGCCAGGCCGTGGGCGAGCGCTTCGGCCGCTACCCCCGGCCCATCGACAGCCTGCTGCTGCAGAACAGCACCGACCTGCTGCGCAGCTTTGTCTGGATCCATGCCGTCTCGCTGGGTGAGACGCGCGCCGCCGCTATCCTGCTGCAGGAGCTGCGCCAGCAGATTCCGGGCATGCGCCTGCTGCTCACGCACGGCACGGCCACGGGGCGCAAGGAGGGCGAGAAGCTCCTGCAGCCCGGCGACGTGCAGGTCTGGCAGCCCTGGGACACGCCCGGCGCCGTGGCGCGCTTCCTGGCGCGCTTCCGCCCGGCCATCGGCATCCTGATGGAGACCGAGGTCTGGCCCAACCTCGTCGAGGGCTGCCGCCAGCGCGGCATTCCGCTGGTGCTGGCGAATGCGCGCTTCAACGAAAAATCCCTGCGCAAGGCGCGGCGCATGCACTGGCTGGCGCGCCCGGCCTACGGCGGCCTGGCGGCCGCGTGGGCGCAGACCGAGGCCGATGCCGAGCGCCTGCGCGCCATCGGCGCGCCCGTGCAGGCGGTGCTGGGCAACCTGAAGTTCGACGTGGTGCCCGATGCCGCCCAGGTGGAGCAGGGCCGCGCCTGGCGCGCCACGGGCACGCGCCCCGTCGTGCTGCTGGCCAGCAGCCGCGAGGGCGAGGAGGCCCTGTGGCTCGAGGTCTTGAAGCAAAAATGGCCTCCAGGCCAATCAGGGCAAGCGCCATCAGCTATCAAAACAGAAGCGCATGCGGTGCCTGAAACGGCCTGCGCTGGCGTGCAGTGGCTGATCGTGCCGCGCCACCCGCAGCGCTTCGACGAGGTGCAGCAACTGCTGCAGGCCGCCGGCCTGCGCGTGTCGCGCCGCAGCACCTGGGCGCTGCCGCCGCAGGACGTGGACGTGTGGCTGGGCGACAGCCTGGGCGAAATGGCGCTGTACTACGGCCTGGCCGACGTGGCGCTGCTGGGCGGCAGCTTTGCGCCGCTGGGCGGCCAGAACCTCATCGAGGCGGCCGCCTGCGGCTGCCCGGTGGTGCTGGGCCCGCACACCTTCAACTTCGCCGACGCGGCGGAGAATGCCTGTGCCGCTGGCGCGGCCCAGCGCGTGGCAGGCATGCCGCAGGGCCTGGAAGCCGCCTGTGGCCTGGCGCGCGACAGCGTGCGCCTGGACCAGGCGCGCGATGCGGCCCTGCGCTTTGCGGCCGCCCACCGGGGCACGGCCCGCGCGACGGCTGCGGCCGTCGTGCGCCTGCTGTCGTCCCGGCGCTAAGACTCAAAGCCGAAATGGCCTCCATGGCCTGATGGTATTGCGCGGAATGCTACTGTAGTAGGAGCAAAATGGGGCTTCCATCTTGCCCTTGAACCTGCCAGGAAGCCCCGCATGAGCCACTTGCGAACCCGCGCCGTCCACGCCGGACAGCACCCCGACCCCACCACCGGCGCCATCGCCACCCCCATCAGCCAGACCACCGCCTTTGGCTACGGCACGCTGGAGCGGGGCGCCGCCATTTTTTCCGGCGAGGCGCCGGGCTACCGCTACAGCCGCTTCGCCAACCCCACTGTGGCCGCGCTGGAGGCCAAGATGGCCGACCTGGAAGGTGCCGCAGCCGCCGTGGCATTTGCCAGCGGCACGGCGGCATCGTCCGCGGTGCTGCTGGGGCTGCTGAAGCCGGGGGACGAACTGGTGTTCCTGGGCCCGCTGTATGGTGGGACCGAAGGCCTGCTGCGCTCGCTGGGTGAGCGCTGGGGCATCACGATGGTGGACGCCACCACGCGTGGTCTGCAAGCCAGCCTGACACCGGCCACCCGCATGGTCTGGGTCGAAACCCTCACCAATCCCACGCTGCGCCTGCACGACCTGGCCCAGGTCGCTGCGCTGGCGCGCGCGCATGGCGCCATCACCGTGGCCGACAACACCTTCTGCACGCCCTGCCTGGTGCGCCCGCTGGAGCTGGGTATCGACCTGGTGCTGCACTCCATGACCAAATACCTGGGCGGCCACGGCGACGCCACGGGCGGCCTGGTGGCCGGCTCCGAGGCGCTGGTGGGCGCCGTGCGCAAGACCGGCCTGGGCCATGTGGGCGGCAACCTGGCGCCGCAAGAGGCGTTTTTGTTTCTGCGCGGCATCAAAACCCTGCCGCTGCGCATGGCCGCCCACTGCGAGGGGGCGGCTGCCGTGGCGCACTATCTGGCCACGCATCCCGCCGTGCGCGCCGTGCACTACCCCGGCCTGCCGGGCCACCCCCAGCACGCACTGGCGCAGCGCCAGTTGCAGGGCGGGTTTGGCGGCATGGTGAGCTTTGAGCTGGCCCAGGGCGAGCGCGCGGCCGCCGCAGCCGTACTCAACCGCCTGCGCCTGTTCACCCAGGCCGTGTCCCTGGGCGACGTGGACAGCCTGGCCTGCCACCCGGCCAGCACCACGCACAGCTTTGTCTCCGCCGAGGCCCGGGCCGCAGGCGGCGTGACCGAAGGGCTGATCCGGCTGAGCGTGGGGATTGAGCATCCGGACGATCTGGTGGCGGACTTGGGGCAGGCGCTGAGGGAAGCCTACTTGTCGCATCCCGGATGATTGCATTGATCCCGCCCCCTAAAATGCCAATCGCTCCAAAATTGATAGCAACTAACGCTTGCCCATCAAGCGCCAGAGCCCAATTCCGCTTCAATTTCCGACGCATCCCCTGCGCGCTGGGTCGTACCCAGCGCGATGCCCGCGAACGCGCCGCAACCACCACCACCCGCAGCTACCGCACAGAAAGCAGCCACAACAAACTCCTGGGCTTCGAGCAAACCACCCGCAGCGCCAGCGGCACCGCCAGCACCAGCGTCACCCACCAGTACGACGCCGCAGGCAATCTGCAGAGCGACGGCCTGCACCAGTACCACTACGACAGCCAGGGCCGCCTGCAAAGCAGCCAGACAGGCCAGGGCCCAGACGCCCCCACCACCCGCTACGCGCACAACGCCCTGGGCCAACGCGTCTTCAAGACCGAGCCCCTGTACGCCGCAGCCAGCAGCAAGGACGGCGCCTTGGACGACGAGGAAGAAGACCCCGGCCTGCTGCAAACCCTGGTGGACTTCTTCACCCGCCTGTGGAACCCCGCCAAGAGCGATGCAGAGCACCTGGGATGGGCCTATGTGTACGACGAAGACGGCAGCCTGCTGGGCGAATACGGCATGGGCGGAAGCCAGAGCGCAGGGCAAAGCCAATACATCTATCTGCCCACATCCCAAGGCCCCATCCCCATGGCCGCAGAGATCGACAACCGCCTGTACGCCATCCACACCGACCACCTGGGCACGCCCCGGCGCCTGACGCAGGCCGACGGGCAGGCCGCCTGGCAATGGGCCTACAGCGCCTACGGGGACGAGGCACCCACGCTGGGGGCAAAACGGTTCACCAATGAAACCACCAACCCCACGACGGGCAGCACCAATATCGCGCCCGTGCGCTTCAACCTGCGCTACCCTGGGCAGTACTTTGATGAAGAGAGCGGGTTGCATTACAACTACTTCCGCTCGTACGATCCGCGCACAGGACGCTACACCCAAACCGACCCGATTGGGCTGGATGGGGGGTGGAATCGGTTCGGCTATGTAGCGGGGAATCCGTTGAATTCTATCGATCCATTTGGCCTTTCTCGACTGACAATTAACTATGTCAATGGTAGACAGCAGATATTTGAAAACCCTACAGCACAAGAACTTCTGGAGGCTATATATTCTTCACCCAGTGATTCAATTAAACTATTGCAACTTAGCGGACATGGAAGTTCGCAATCTCAGTGTATTTCATCTGGAAATAACTGCACAGATGAAATATTGCCTAATTTAGATGTTTTTGCAGGCCCCAAAAAAGTTGCAAACCTAGCGAAAATTTTGAAGGAAAAATTATCATCTGGTGGCTCCATATATTTGGAGGGATGCAATAATGCATCTGGTGATGATAATATTGCAAAATCTATAAGCAATATACTTACCGATGTTCCAGTTGTTGGTGGGAATGGATATCAATTAGGCTATGAAAATCATTGACTATTTGGCAATAGCTCCAGCTCAATTGGTCGGAAGAAAAGATACATAAATGGTATTAATAGGTGATGCGAATGGAGGTGTTTCTTAACTTCACCGGGGTTCTTTTGGGTTCTACATTAATTTGCCTCATGTTTTCCAGGGGCAGATTGAACGCCATACGGGTGCCTTTGGTGGTCTCGTTGATTGGTGCAATAATTGGGGCGTTGATTCTTCCGACATGTCTGTGCTCTAATGCTCCGGATAAATTTCTTGGGGGGATTGTTTATTCTGTGGGTTTCGGATTTTTATGGGCAATAATATTTTTAATTTTAAGAAAAATGATTTCAAGATAAAATCAAATCGAACACAGAGATTGGAGTCAAGAAGTAAGAGATTGGGGTCAGGTCTTGCCTTTTGCCTGAATCGCACATGTACTGCGGTTGACAATCTGGAGAAAAAAGAAGTGACACGTTCTGGACAAAACGCCTCCCACATCCCTGGCAACTGCTGGAATCAGCCGAACTAAGCCCCAAGGCCCAAGTTGCCACTTGCTCTTAAATTAATAGCTGCTGGCGCTTTCCCATCAAGCGCCAGAGCCCAATTTCGCTTCAATTTCCGACGCATCCCCTGCACGCTGGGCCGAACCCGGCGCGACGCCCGCGAACGCGCAGGAACCACCACCACCCGCAGCTACCGCACAGAAAGCAGCCACAACAAACTCCTGGGCTTCGAGCAAACCACCCGCAGCACCAGCGGCACCGCCAGCACCAGCGGCACCCACCAATACGACGCCGCAGGCAACCTACAAACCGACGGCCTGCACCAGTACCACTACGACAGCCAGGGCCGCCTGCAAAGC
>JAMLIQ010000071.1 GCA_023954095.1 Burkholderiaceae bacterium
CGTGGTGCGCTGGGCCGAAAAGATCGCCCAGCGCCCGGCGGTGCAGCGCGGACGCAAGGTGAACCGTGTGTTTGGCGACCCCGCCAGCCAGTTGCACGAGCGCCATGACGCCAGCGATTTCGATACCCAAACGCAGGACAAGCGCAACGCCGCAGCCTGACCCCTCCATGCTGCCAAGGACTTTGCCATGCTGACTTTGTACGACTGTGCCACGGCCCCCAGCCCGCGCCGCGCCCGCATCTTGCTTGCCGAAAAGGGTGTTGCCTACGACACCGTGCCTGTGGACCTGCGCACCGGTGAGCAACTGGGCGAGACCTACCGGCAGATCAATCCCCAATGCACCGTGCCCGCGCTGCGCACCGACGAGGGCGGGCTGCTGGCTGACAACGCCGCGATCACGGCATACCTGGAGGCGCGCTACCCCGCGCCGCCCCTGCTGGGCACCACGCCCGCAGAAAAGGCCGAGATCGCCAGCTGGAACTGGCGCATGGAATTCGAAGGCCTGCTGGCCATTGCCGAGGCGCTGCGCAACAGCGCGCCTGCCATGGCGAACCGGGCATTGCCCGGAGCGGTGAACTATCCTCAGATTCCGGCACTGGTTGAGCGCGGGCTGGCGCGGGTCGACCAGTTCTTCGATACGCTCAATGCGCGCCTTGCGGGCCGCAACTTCGTGGCAACCGAGCGCTTTTCGGTGGCCGACATCACCGCCGTGGTGGCGGTGGACTTCGCACGCATCGTCAAGCGCAAGCCGGGCGAGCAGCATCCGCACCTGCTGCGCTGGCGCGCCGCCATGGCGGAACGGCCGTCCATGGCTTTGTAGCAGGGTGCGGGCATGCGCAAGACGCTGCTGATCGTCTACCACTCCCTGACGGGCGGTACGCAGCAAATGGCCGAAGCGGCGCGGGCTGGGGCCGCGACGGACGAAGCTTGCACAGTGCGGCTGTTGCACGCCGCAGAAGCGGGTCCGCAAGATGTGCTGGCAGCCGACGGCTACCTGTTTGCCACGCCCGAGAACCTGGCGGCCATCAGCGGGCAGGTCAAGGATTTTTTTGACCGCAGCTACTACCCGGTGCTGGACAGGGTGAACGGCCGCCCCTACGCCAGCCTGGTGTGTGCGGGCAGCGATGGCAGCAATGCCGCCCGGCAGGTGGCGCGCATTGCCACCGGCTGGCGGCTCAAGGCGGTGGCCGAGCCGTTGATCGTGTGTACCCATGCCCAGACGCCCGAGGCCATCCTGGCGCCCAAGCACATTGGCGCCGACGATCTGGAGCGCTGCCGTGCGCTGGGCGAGGCGCTGGCTGCAGGGTTGGCGCTGGGGGTATTTTGAATTGCTCTTATATAGATAGCTGACTGCGCTCACCCATAAAGCGTTTGAGGAATCTTTCTCTCAGATTTTTC
The DNA here is from genome assembly GCA_023954095.1 of Burkholderiaceae bacterium. Lineage (GTDB taxonomy): Bacteria > Pseudomonadota > Gammaproteobacteria > Burkholderiales > Burkholderiaceae_C > Simplicispira. The sequence continues at coordinate 1,399 of JAMLIQ010000071.1, forward strand.
CAGCCGATCCGCTGGTAGGTCTGGTTGGGCACGGGTGCTGCCCTGCACATGCCCAGGGGTTGTCAGTCCGCAGGCAGCACGCAAGCGCTGTTGCGCCTAGACTGGTATGCCATTGATCGGCATTCAACCCCTTTGTCCGGAGAAACCGCCATGCCGCTTGAAGAGATCCACTCTGAAATTCATGCCCTGCTGCCGGGCTGCAGCACCGAGACAGGCGCACGTCGCCGCACCGTGCTGCATACGGCGCTGGGCCTGGGCTATGCCGCCGCCGCTGTGCCATTGATGGCGCAAACGGCCATTGCCACCCCGGCCGACGGGCTTGATGCCGGGCGTATTCACTACACGGTGGACGGGTTTCAGGTGCCCGCCTACCGGGCGGCGCCCGCCGGTCAAGCGGGCCTGCCGGTCGTGCTGGTGGTGCAGGAAATTTTTGGTGTGCACGAATACATCGCCGATGTCTGCCGCCGCCTTGCGCGGGCAGGTTATCTGGCCATTGCGCCGGAGTTGTACGCCCGCCAGGGCGATGCCAGCCAGTACAGCGAAGTCGGCAAGCTCATGGCCGAACTGGTCTCCAAGGTGCCCGATGCCCAGGTCATGGCCGATCTGGACGGTGCGCTGGCCTGGGCCGGGCAGCATGGCGGCGACACGGCGCGTGCCGCCATCACCGGCTTCTGCTGGGGCGGGCGCATCACGTGGCTGTATGCTGCGCACGGCCCGGTGAAGGCGGGTGTGGCATGGTACGGCCGCCTGGTGGGCAATGCCACGGCACTCACGCCCAAGCATCCGGTGGATATTGCCGCCCAGCTCAAGGCGCCGGTGCGCGGGCTGTATGGCGGGCAGGATGGCGGTATCCCCCTTGACACGATTGATAAGATGAAGGGCGTATTGGCGCAAGGCTCTGCCGCAGCCAAGGCGTCCGAGTTTGTGGTCTATCCCGATGCGCCCCATGCCTTCCACGCCGATTACCGTCCCAGCTACCGCAAGGCGGCGGCCGAAGATGGCTGGGCGCAGGCACTGGCCTGGTTCAAGGCCCACGGCGTGGGTTGAGGCCGCGGCAGGGCATCTCCCGCGCTGGGCGATGGCAGGCGGATGGCGCACGTGTTGTATTTGATAGAAAACAGCCGCTAAGGCATATAAATAAAGCGCATCCAGCTATGTTGTTGATAGCAATCATTTTGTCCACCCTGGCGGCGGGCATTGGCAGTGTGTGGGTGGCCGCCTTGCTCATGCGTGCCGGCCTGGGCTCGCGCGAGGGCGGTGTGGGCCAGCAGCACCTGCTCAGTCTGGCGGCGGGCGCCTTGCTGGCCACGGCTTTCATGCACCTGCTGCCCGAGGCCTTTGAGAGCCAGGCCGGGGCACACGAACTGTTCGCCACGTTGCTGGTCGGCCTGGTGTTTTTCTTTTTGCTCGACAAGGCCGAGCTGTGGCACCACGGGCACGAGCACAGCCACGCAGGCCATGACCATGCACACCACCATGGGCACGCCCACAGCGACACCCCGCGCTCCGGCGGCTGGACGGTGCTGACCGGCGACAGCGTGCATTGCTTTGGCGATGGCGTGCTGATTGCGTCGGCCTTTCTGGCCGACATGCGCCTGGGTTTGATCGCTGCCGTGTCGGTGCTGGCGCACGAGGTGCCGCACCACATGGGTGATTTGGTGGTGCTGCGCCAATCGAGCGCCAGTCGGCGCATTGCCCTGGTCAAGGTGTCGCTGGCGGGAGCGGTGACTGCGCTGGGCGGCGTGGTGGGCTATTTTCTGGTGGGCCAGTTGCAGGATAGCCTGCCGTATTTTCTGGCCGTGGCCTCCAGCAGCTTCATCTATGTGGCGCTGGCCGACCTGATTCCGCAACTGCAAAAACGCCTGACTGCGCGCCAGACCGTGGCACAGATCATCTGGCTGCTGCTGGGCATGGGCGTAGTGATGCTGGTCAGCGGCGCCGCGCACGCCCATTGATGTGCAAGCCGGCCCGGCATGGCCGGACGCTGGAACTCAAGCCCCGATCGCAAAAACCGCCGGCGCGTGCTTGTCGGGCCCCCCAGGGTGCTGGCGCCAGGCGTGCACCGGCTGGCTGCGCGTGTGGGCGTCGGGCAGCGTGATGCCACTGCTGATGGCCAGGCGTGTGTTCGGTTGCAATGTGTGCAGCAGGGCCTGCAGCAGGGCGGCATTGCGGTACGGGGTTTCGATGAAGAGCTGTGTTTGCCCGGTCTTGAGCGCCAGGGCTTCCAGTGCGCGGATGCGCTGGGTCCGTTCGTCCGCGTCTTGCGGCAGGTAGCCGACAAACGCAAAGTTCTGACCGCCCAGGCCGCTGGCCGCCAGGGCCAGCAGCAGCGAGACCGGCCCCACCAGCGGCACCACGCGCAAGCCCAGGGTGTGCGCGGCGCGCACTACCGAGCTGCCTGGGTCGGCCACGGCGGGCATGCCCGCTTCGCTGACCAGACCCATGTCGTGCCCCGCGAGTGCGGCGGCGAGCAGGGGCCGCGCGTCGAACAGGGCGGCGCCCTTGCCGCCATGGTCGCCCTTCTTGTGCACTTCGCGCGGTAGTTCGGTGATGTGCTGCTCCTGCAGGGGCAAGGCCAGGGGGTGCAGTGCATCGACCCGTTTCAGGTAGGCGCGCGTGCTTTTGGCGTTTTCGCAGATCCAGTGCGTCAGCCGGGCGGCCTGCTGCAGGGTGCCTGCGGGCAGGGCGTCCTGCAGGGGGGCCTGGGTGGTGCAGCCAAAATCCAGGGGCGCGGGCACCAGATACAGGGTGCCGGGTGGACTGGACATGGTGCTCATGGCAGAGCCAGCCCGGCGGCGCGCAGCATGCGGCAGGTGCGGATCAGCGGCAGGCCCACCAGGGCCGTGGGGTCGTCGCTGAGGATGGCGTCGAGCAGGCTGATGCCCAGGCCCTCGCTCTTGGCGCTGCCGGCGCAGTCGTAGGGTTGTTCTGCCTGCAGGTAGCGCTCGATTTCACCGTCGTTCAGCGGGCGAAAACGCACTTCGACGGCCGCCAGTTCCACCTGCTCAAAGCCCGTGGCAAGGCACACCACAGCCACGGCGGTCTGAAAAATCACGGTCTGTGCGCTCATCTGGCGCAGTTGCTGCGTGGCCCGCGTGTGCGTGCCGGGCTTGCCCAGTGCCTGCCCGTCCAGGTCGGCCACCTGGTCGGAGCCGATCACGACGGCCTCGGGGTGCTGGGCGGCCACCGCCTGGGCCTTGGCCAAGGCCAGGCGCAGGGCCAGTGCATGTGGGGCTTCGCCCGGCTGAGGCGTTTCGTCCACGGCCGGGGCCGCCACGGTGAAAGGCAGGCGCAGGCGCTGCAGCAATTCGCGCCGGTAGGGAGAAGTTGAGCCCAAAACCAGGGCTCTCGGTGAAGCGGGGGATTGATGCATGGGCTGATTCTCTTACACTGCACCCATGACCAAGGAATTCTCTCCCGACCGGCTGGACGTCAAGGCATTCGTGCAGGCGGGTGCCCGCTTGTCGGGGCATGATTCCTTGCTGAAATACGAACGCCTGGCGCAGGAGGCCAAGGGCCTGCACCCCGATCTGCGCGTGGATTGGCAAGCCGTGGGCGAATTGCGCCCCGAACCCGGGGCGGAGGGTGGGCAGATGTGGATGCATCTGCAGGTGCAGGCCACATTCCCCATGCAGTGCCAACGCTGCATGGGGCCGGTGGACGTGCCTCTGCAGGTGGACCAGTGGTTCCGTTTCGTGGCCGACGAGGCCACCGCCGAAGCGCTGGACGATGAGGTGGAGGAAGACCTGCTGGCCATCAGCCGCGAATTCGATCTGCATGAGCTGATCGAGGACGAATTGCTCATGGCGCTGCCGGTGGTTCCGCGCCATGAAGAGTGCCCGACCGAAGTGCCGATGCAGTCGAGCGACGACGATTTCGAGGCCGCCACGGCCGAACGCCCTAATCCTTTTGCGGCGCTGGCCAGCCTGCGCGTGGGCAAGTCAGACAAATAAGACTATAATCGAGGGCTTCGCGCGAATCCCCCTCGTGTCTTTTAATGGGCTGATCGCGTTTTTACCAACCCTTATTCAAGACCAGGAGCCGATCATGGCCGTTCAGCAAAACAAGAAGTCCCCCTCCAAGCGCGGCATGCACCGCTCGCACAACGCCCTGAATGTGCCCGGCATCGCTGTCGAGCCCACCACCGGCGAGATCCATCTGCGCCACCACATCAGCCCCAACGGCTTTTACCGTGGCCGCCAGGTGCTGAAGAACAAGTCCGAAGCCTGATTCGCCCCTGCGGCGCATCCCCAAGGGCCCGTAGCTACCGTCCCGTAGCACGGGCCTTTGCTTTGGGTGCACCCTTTGTATCCACAGGCCGCGCAGTCGGCCAGAATTCCATTCCATGATCACACTGGCTGTTGACTGCATGGGCGGCGACCATGGCCCCCATGTCACGCTGGCGGCATGCCGTCATTTTCTGGAGAGCCATCCTGACGCGCGGTTGCTGATGGTAGGCCTGCCCGAAGCCTTGAAAGGCTTCTCCCATGAGCGCGCAACCCTGGTTCCCGCCAGCGAAGTGGTGGCCATGGACGATTCCCTTGAGGTTGCTTTGCGGCGCAAAAAGGATTCATCCATGCGCGTGGCCATCCAGCAGGTCAAGGACGGAGCGGCTGCGGCGGCAGTGTCGGCGGGCAACACCGGGGCCTTGATGGCGATTGCCCGCTACGTGCTCAAGACGCTGGAAGGCATCGATCGTCCGGCTATCGCCTATCCCTTGCCCAACATGCTGGGGGGGGCAACCACGGTGCTGGATTTGGGCGCCAACGTGGATTGCAACGAGCGCCATTTGCTGGAATTTGCTGTGATGGGGTCTGCGCTGGACTCGGTGCTCAAGGGCAAGGAGCAGCCCACGGTGGGCTTGCTCAACATTGGTGCAGAGGCCATCAAAGGCAGCGAAGTGATTAAGAAAGCAGGAGAACTTCTGCGTTCTGCTGCCAACTCCGGTAATCTGAACTTTACGGGCAATGTCGAGGGCAACGATATCTACAAAGGGACCGCCGACATCGTGGTGTGCGACGGGTTCGTGGGGAATGTGGCGCTCAAGACCAGCGAAGGCCTGGCCGCGATGGTGGGGGCATTTCTCAAGCAGGAGTTTTCACGCAATATTTTTACGAAATTCGCAGCCATCATTGCCTATCCGGTTCTATCTGCTTTTAAAAAGCGCGTTGACTACCGTCGCTACAACGGCGCGGCGCTGCTTGGCCTGCGCGGCCTGGTCTTCAAGAGCCATGGCTCGGCCGACGAGATGGCTTTTGAGCAGGCTTTGATCCGGGCGTATGATGCAGCCCGCAACAACCTTCTGGACCGCGTGCGCCTTCGCATTGCCAGTGCAGCTCCGTTTCTGCTGCCTGCCGATACCTCTGTGGAAGGCCTCACGCCACCAGCGCCACATTGATGAAACGCTACTCCCGTATTACCGGTACTGGCAGCCACCTGCCACCACGCCGGGTGACCAATGCCGACCTGGTGGCCGATCTTGCTGCGCGAGGCATCGAAACGTCGGATGACTGGATCGTGGCGCGCACGGGCATCCGGGCGCGCCATTTCGCGGCCCCCGAGGTGGCCTGCAGTGACATGGCCCTGGATGCCGCGCGCCATGCCTTGAAGGCGGCCGGGCTGGAGGCCAGCGATATTGATCTGATCATCGTCGCCACGTCCACACCCGACATGGTGTTCCCCTCCACCGCCTGTATCTTGCAGAACAAACTGGGAGCCGCTGGATGCCCTGCGTTTGACGTGCAGGCCGTGTGCAGCGGTTTTGTCTATGCGCTGACAGTGGCCGATGCCATGATCCGCGCAGGCACAGCGCAGCGTGCGCTGGTGGTGGGCTCCGAGATTTTCAGCCGCCTGCTCGATTTCAACGACCGCACGACCTGTGTGCTGTTTGGCGATGGTGCCGGGGCCGTGGTGCTGGAGGCTTCGGATGCGCCGGGCATCCTCGCCTCGGATCTGCACGCTGATGGCCGCCACGTGGGCATCTTGTGTGTTCCCGGCCATGTCTCGGGCGGCCAGGTAAGCGGTCTGCCGCTGCTCACCATGGATGGCCCGGCGGTCTTCAAGCTGGCTGTGGGAGTGCTGGAGAGCGCTGCCCGCGCTGCACTGGACAAGGCCGGACTGACCGAAGCCGATATTGACTGGCTGATTCCCCACCAGGCCAATATCCGCATCATGCAGGGCACGGCGCGCAAGCTCAAACTGTCCACGGACAAGATGGTGGTGACCGTGGATCAGCATGGCAACACCTCGGCCGCATCGATCCCGCTGGCGCTCGACCACGCCGTGCGTTCGGGCCAGGTCAAGCCGGGCGAGACCGTATTGCTCGAAGGCGTAGGCGGCGGGTTCACCTGGGGTGCTGTGCTCCTGAAAATGTAGCTTGTGACGCTTTACTGATAAGCGCTGCGGCCATATTTCATTACTCATATTGAATACGCATGAAAACCTTTGCATTTGTCTTTCCGGGCCAGGGTTCGCAGGCTGTGGGCATGCTCGATGGATGGGCGGACCACCCGGCCGTGGTGCAGGCGCTGCAGGAGGCGTCTGACGCCCTGGGCGAGGATGTGGGCCGCCTGATCCAGGACGGTCCCAAGGAGCAGTTGGCGCTGACCACCAACACCCAGCCGGTGATGCTGGTCGCGGGTGTGGCGGCCTGGCGCGTCTGGCGTGCCGAGGGCGGCGCTTTGCCGTCGGCAATGGCCGGACATTCGCTGGGCGAGTACTCCGCGTTGGTGGCGTCTGGCGTGCTGACATTGGCGCAAGCTGCGCCCCTGGTGCGCCTGCGCGCCGCCGCCATGCAGGAGGCTGTGCCTGTGGGCACGGGCGCCATGGCGGCCATCTTGGGACTCGATGCCGCAAAAGTAATAGCGGGTTGCGCAGAAGTGACGGGCGCCATGGGCCAGAATGGCACTGAAGTGGTCGAGGCGGTGAATTTCAACGACCCGGCGCAGACCGTGATTGCCGGCAGCAAGGCTGCGGTCGAGAAGGCCTGCGAGGTATTGAAGGCCGCAGGTGCCAAGCGTGCTTTGCCGCTGCCGGTGTCGGCGCCTTTTCACTCCAGCCTGATGAAGCCCGCCGCCGAGAAGCTGCGCGTCGCCTTGGCCGCCACAGAACTGGCAGCACCGCAGATTCCCGTGCTCAACAATATTGATGTGGCTGTGCAGCAGGACGCAGATGCGATCCGCGACGCCCTCTATCGCCAAGCCTTTGGTCCTGTGCGCTGGGTGGAGTGCGTGCAGGCTCTCAAGGCGCGCGGCATCACCCATATGATTGAATGCGGCCCCGGCAAGGTGCTGGCGGGCCTCACCAGGCGCATTGACGCCGAACTCACGGGTGCCGCCCTGTACGACAGCGCCACCCTCACCGAAATCAAGGAACTGCTGGCATGAGTGAAACCGTTGCAACCCCCCGCGTGGCACTGGTCACGGGCGCCTCGCGCGGCATTGGCGCAGCCATTGCGCTGGAGCTGGCCGTGCGCGGCTACCAGGTTATTGGTACCGCGACCACCGATGAAGGCGCCGAGCGCATCAGCCAGGCGCTGGCCGCGTACCCCGGCAGCCGGGGTGCCAACCTGAACGTCAACGACGGCGCTGCGGTCGAAGCACTGATCGACGGCATTGTGAAAGGCCAGGGTGGTCTGCATGTGCTGGTGAACAACGCCGGCATCACCCGTGACCAGTTGGCCATGCGCATGAAGGACGATGACTGGGACGCCGTGGTGGATACCAATCTCAAGGCCGTCTTCCGGGTCAGCCGCGCCGCCATCAAACCCATGATGAAGCAGCGTTTCGGGCGCATCATCAGCATTACCAGCGTGGTGGGTGCGTCGGGCAATCCTGGCCAGGCCAACTATGCAGCGGCCAAGGCGGGCGTGGCGGGCATGGCCCGTGCGCTGGCCCGCGAACTGGGCAGCCGCAATGTCACCGTCAATTGCGTGGCGCCGGGGTTCATTGACACCGACATGACCTCCGGTCTGCCCGAAGCGCAGCAAAAAGCCTTGCTCGACCAGATCCCTTTGGGCCATCTGGGCAAGCCTGCAGACATTGCACATGCCGTGGCCTACCTCGCCTCGAACGAGGCTGGTTACATTACCGGGCAGGAATTGCATGTCAATGGCGGCATGTATATGTAATTGACAGAAAATCACGCCGGTTCATCCGTACGGCGGGCCTTTGGGGAAACCTCTCTTAAACGGCTAGAATCGCGGATTCCATTCACAACCCCCAGAGGGAAACCATGAGCGATATCGAAGCACGTGTCAAAAAAATCATCGCCGAGCAACTCGGCGTGGAAGAGTCTCAAGTCACCAATGAAAAAGCTTTCGTGGCCGATCTGGGTGCCGACTCGCTCGACACGGTGGAACTGGTGATGGCGCTGGAAGACGAATTCGGCATCGAGATTCCGGACGAAGACGCCGAGAAGATCACCACGGTGCAAAACGCCATCGACTACGCCACCACCCACCCGAAGGCCTGAGCGGCGCGCCTGGCGCCCTTCAGCGATCAGTACAAGGTTTAACGCATGAGCCGTCGTCGCGTCGTCGTGACCGGCCTGGGTTGTGTCAGCCCCGTGGGAAACACGGTGGCTGATGCCTGGGCCAATCTCCTGGCCGGGCAGTCCGGCATTGACCTCATCACCAAGTTCGATACATCGAACTTCGCCTGCAAGATTGCCGGCGAGGTCAAGGGATTCGACCTGGAGTCCTACATCAGCGCCAAAGATGCGCGTGCAATGGACTCGTTCATCCACTACGGCATTGCTGCAGCTGTGCAGGCCGTCCAGGATGCCGGTCTGCCTACCGGAGCGGCCTTGAGTGAAGACCTGTCTACCCGCATCGGTTGCGTCATTGGTTCGGGAATTGGCGGGCTTCCACTGATCGAGAACACCCACGCCGAGTTCGTCAACCGGGGGGCGCGGCGTATCACGCCTTTCTTCGTCCCTGCCTCGATTATCAATATGGTGGCTGGGCATGTGTCCATGCGGTTTGGCTTTAAAGGGCCAAATCTGGCCGTCGTGACAGCCTGTACCACGGGCCTGCACTGCATCGGTGAGGCAGGGCGCATGATCGAATATGGCGATGCCGATGTGGTCATTGCCGGGGGCACCGAGGCGACGGTCTCTCCCTTGGGGATTGGTGGCTTTGCCGCGATGCGCGCACTTTCCACCCGCAATGACGATCCCAAGGCGGCGTCACGCCCATGGGACAAGGACCGCGATGGTTTTGTGCTGGGCGAAGGCGCTGGCGTCGTGGTGGTCGAGGAATATGAGCATGCCAAGGCACGCGGAGCCCGGATCTATGCTGAGCTGAGCGGATTTGGCATGAGTGCCGATGCCGGGCACATGACGGCGCCCAACATGGATGGCCCGCGCCGCGCCATGCAGGCTGCCCTGCGCAATGCCGGGATCAATGCCGATGAGGTGGATTACCTCAATGCGCATGGCACGTCCACGCCGTTGGGTGACATCAATGAAACCAATGCCATCAAGGCGGCTTTTGGCGACCACGCCCGAAAGATGGTGGTGAGCTCCACCAAGTCCATGACAGGGCATTTGCTCGGTGGTGCAGGAGGGGTCGAGAGTATTTTCACAATTCTTGCACTGCACCACCAGAAGGTTCCGCCGACGATCAATCTGGACAACCAGGATCCCGAGTGTGACCTCGATTACTGTGCCAATACGGCGCGGGATATGAAGATTGATGTCGCCGTCAAGAATAATTTTGGATTTGGTGGCACCAACGGAACGCTGGTGTTCCGGCGCATCTGATTTGCTGCGTCGCCACCCGGGCCGTGGTGATTGCCAGGCATGGCCTTTGCTTTGACATGCCGCTGATGAATCAGCGTGCCGCTCGCCGCCATGCACCGGCCATGCGTTACCCTGTGCGCCGCAGCGCATGGCTTGCTGGCACACTGGCCTGCCTGTCTGCCGCTGGGGGGGTGGGTCTGGCGGCCTGGATGCTGTGGGGCGTTGCGCAGTGGCCACGCGGAGTGCTTCTGGGGGCCTGGCTGACGTGGCTTGCGGCCACCGCTGCTGTCTGTCGCTTCTGGATCCGGATGCCGATAGGTGCCCTGGCGTGGGATGGCCACGCCTGGGAGCTGCATGGGCCCGGGGGCGGTAGCGTGCGCGGTGCGCTGACTCTTCACCTTGATCTGCAGCGCTGTATGGCAGTCTGTCTGATGCCCCATGTAGGCCAGGCGCAGTGGATTTGGCTGGAGCGGGGCTGTGCGGCTGCTCACTGGCTTGATCTGCGCCGTGCGGTATATTCGCGCGCCGAAACGGGCGTTTCCGATGCAGCCGTACATGCTTCCGGACGCGCTGACCCGGTGTGAACTTTTTTCTCCATGACTGCCACTCCGCCCGCACCTCCTTCTCTTGATCCTCCCGCCACCGATAGTGATCTTCAGCTTGTGGAGCGCACGGTGGCTGGCGATCTGCGGGCCTACGATCTGCTGGTCATCAAGTACCAGCGCCGTATCGAGCGGCTCATCGGGCGCATGGTGCGCGATACCGATCTGGTACAGGACATTGCCCAGGAGACCTTTCTTCGTGCTTACCGGGCCTTGCACCAGTTTCGCGGGGATGCGCAGTTCTACACCTGGCTGTACCGTATTGCGGTGAACACGGCCAAGAAAGCCTTGATGGACCTCAAGCGCAACCCCCTGGTGTACGAGGGGAGCATGCGATCCGGTGATGACGACAATGAAACTTCTCGTATCGGTCACGAACTAACCACCGACGAAACACCAGAAACCGTGCTGGCAGCCCAGGAGATTGCGGCCCAGGTGAATGCCGCCATGGATGCGCTGCCTGAGGATTTGCGTCAGGCGGTAACGCTGCGCGAGATAGAAGGCTTGAGCTATGAGGAGATTGCCACGGTCATGGCGTGTCCGATCGGGACTGTGCGCTCACGCATCTTTCGGGCCCGTGAGGCCATTTCTGCACGGGTGCGGCCGTTGCTCGAGAACCGCACGGGCAAACGCTGGTGAGTGCGGAGCAGGCAATATTTTCATGCACGTATGGGTTTGGCAGGTGACACCATGAACGACGATCTGAAAATGAACGAACAGCTTTCTGCGTTGGCCGACGGCCAATTGCAAGGCCATGAGCTGGCACAAGCTTTGAGTTTTGCGGCCCAGGATACGGGGCGTGAGACTTGGCAGGTCTATCATTTGGTGGGCGATGTGCTGCGTTCCCCGGAGCTTGCGCGTTCTTCGGACAGCGCCGCATTTTTGTCTCGACTGCACCAGAGCCTGGCCCAGGAGCCTCTTCTTGCGCGCCCGACATTGACCGGTACCGAGCCGGTGCAGAGCAATTCTCGCCAGAATGCGGCCAATGCCTCGGTTTTTCGATGGAAGATGGTGGCGGGGTTGGCGTCTCTGGCGGCAGTATCCGTCATGGGGTGGAACGTCCTGAGCCATGTGCGCGATGCGGACAATGCCCCCCGCCTGGCGGCAGCGCAACCGGCCGCTACGCAGCAGGTGATGGTCAGCAACGGCCAGGATGCTCAGGTCATGTTGCGCGATCCGCGGCTGGACGAATTGCTTGCAGCCCACAAACAGTACGGGGGCGCTGCCGCCCTGCAGATGCCTGCGGGTTTCCTGCGCAACGCCACTTTTGAATCTCCTTCGCGCTGATGGATAGACGGCATGCGGCAGAGCGGGATGGCGGTGCGGGCAGGCGGGCAGGGCGTTAGCCGCTGGGCAGGAGCCATTCTCTCGGATCGTGCCAGATACCTCTGGGGCATCGCCCTTTGTGTCTTTGCCCTGAGTGTGCAGGGTGGACAGGCGCTTGGCCCGCTCGATACAACGCAGCGCACGGCCCAGCAATGGCTGGTACGCATGCAGGAGGCATCCCGCAGCCGCAATTACACGGGTACGGTCGTCGAACTCCATGCCTCGGGAGCCATGGCGGTTTCCCGGGTCTGGCATGCTGTGCGTGATGGTCAACAGTTCGAACGTATCGATGCGCTGGATGGTGCGGCGAGCACGGTCTACCGCCACGACGGCGTAGTGCGTACCTTCATGCACCAGTCGCGGACGGTCCGCACCGAGCGAAGGGACCTGCTCCAGGCGCCGCCCGGTCCACCGGGCGATTTGTTTGTTCCGCCTTACACCGCGCACCTCCTTGGGCAGGAGCGCGTTGCCGGAATGGACGCTGATGTGGTGTGGTTCGAGCCGCGTGATGCCCTGCGTTTCGGGTACCGTTTCTGGAGTGAGCGCGCATCTGGATTGGTGCTGCGTGTGCAGACGCTCGAACCGGGTGGCCGGGTGCTGGAGCAGACGGCTTTTTCGGCAGTCCAGCTCGATGCGGGCGCCGAGGCAGAGCGAGGTGCGCGAAAGGGATTCGATCTTGCTGGCTACCAGGACCGGAGCGTGCGGATGCGTGCCACGACGGCCAGCGAGCAGGGCTGGGGTTTGCGGGAGCCTGTAGACGGGTTTGTGCCTGTCGGCTGCTATCTCCATGTACCGGTCTCCAGCGGACCGGGAGACGAACGGCTGCAATGTTTTTTCTCGGACGGGTTGGTCACGGTGTCCCTGTTCATCGAGCGTCAGGCGTCACGCCACAGGGCAGTGGCGGCCGTCCAGGGATCACGGGGCGCAGCACATGTGCTGATCAAACAGTTGGATGACGGTTTTTGGCTGACGGCGGTGGGCGAGGTGCCGCCTGCCACATTGGCATTTTTTGCGAATCGTCTGGTGCGGCTGCAGTGAAACAGCGTCCTATCCGATGGAACCAAATCCAGGGATGGATTTCTCACTGCATCTGCAGGCGAAGCAGAACGTGTATTGAATCCCTGAAAGGCCAACAATGAAAATTTTCGACTGGACAAGAAAACATGGCGCAGGTCTGGCTGCCGTCTGGTTAGTGGCGTGTGGTGCCGTAATGGCTCCTGTCGCCATGGCACAGGTGGCACCGTCTCCGGCATCGGTGCGTGGATTGCCGGATTTCACCGATCTGGCAGAACAGGTCGGCCCTTCTGTGGTGAATATTCGCACGATGGAAAAAGTTTCCGCACGTGGCGGCATGAATGGCATGGACGAAGACATGCTTGAGTTCTTCAAGCGCTTTGGCGTCCCCATTCCGAACATGCCCCGCCAGCAGCGGCCGAACCGCCCGCAGCAGGAAGAAGAACAACCGCGCGGCGTGGGCTCCGGTTTCATTCTCAGCGCCGATGGCTATGTGATGACCAATGCGCATGTGGTTGACGGGGCCGACGAGGTGATCGTGACCTTGACGGACAAACGTGAATTCAAGGCGAAAATTGTGGGCGCGGACAAGCGCACCGATGTGGCCGTCGTGAAGATCGAAGCCTCGGGGTTGCCGGCTGTGCGCATTGGCGACGTCAGCCGCCTGAAGGTCGGTGAATGGGTCATGGCCATCGGGTCTCCCTTCGGTCTGGAAAACACTGTCACCGCAGGCATCGTGAGCGCAAAGCAGCGCGACACCGGGGACTATTTGCCCTTTATTCAGACCGATGTGGCGATCAATCCGGGCAATTCCGGCGGTCCCTTGCTCAACATGCGTGGCGAGGTGGTGGGCATCAACAGCCAGATCTACTCGCGTTCGGGGGGGTTCATGGGCATTTCGTTTGCCATTCCCATTGACGAAGCCATGCGGGTCAGTGAGCAACTGCGTTCCAGTGGACGGGTGACGCGGGGGCGTATCGGTGTGCAGATCGGTCAGGTAACGCGCGACGTGGCGGAATCCCTGGGTCTGGGCAAACAGCAAGGGGCTTTGGTGACTGGGGTGGAAAGCGGCTCCCCGGCAGAAAAGGCAGGGGTGGAGGCCGGTGACATCATTGTGCGCTTTGACGGCAAGGCCATCGAGCGGATTGCAGACCTGCCGCGCCTGGTGGGTAATACGAAACCTGGCACCAAGAGCACGGTAACGGTTTTTCGCCGGGGCAGCACACTTGATCTGTCGATTGTCATTGCCGAGATTGATGGCGACAAACCGGCCATCAAGGCCAGTGAGCGCAATGCCAAACCCAAATCATCGAGCGTTGCGCACCAGTGGGGGCTGACGGTTTCTGACCTGACAGCTGCGCAGAAAAAGGAATTCAAGCTCAAGGGTGGGGTGCGGGTCGATGTGGCTACCGATGCTGCTGCCCGCGCAGGATTGCGCGAAGGCGACATCATCCGGGCCATTGCCAACACGGAAGTCCATGGCGTGAAGGATTTTGAGTCAATCCTGTCCAAGGCGGACAAGACCAAGCCCGTCAATGTGCTGTACCAGCGGGGTGAATGGGCGCAGTACGCTTTGATTCGTCCTTAGGCGCGGTTGGGTGTGGAGTGCCGAAAGCCATAGCCGTAGACTTCCGTAAAATCGGCCCAGTGGTCGATTGGCAGTCGGCACATTCCAGGCCCGACAGACTCCCGGTGAAGCGCTGCGTTCAACCGGTGTGCCAGCCGAAAGAGTCGGTGCCTATCCGCAGGAGACAGAAGTATCTACGGCGAGGCGTTGATGCGGCGGTAGAAGCGGATGTGTCCGTTCATCGATTGGGTAGAATGCACGGTGTTTTTGCGCAGGCGTGTATCTATCGGAGACATTCGATTCGCTGTGGCAGGACACTCCCTTCATTGCACCGGCTGTCCACGGCGAATTCCATGTTCGCCACAGTGCAGCGGTGCATATCAGGCTATGGTTTCACAGGGTGGCCTGCGTGGAGTCATTGCCCTCCCTCTTTTCACGTGGCTTTTTGCCTACAATGAGGCTCCAACCATCGCAGTTGCCAAAGATTGTTGGTTCAGGGCGCGTCACCAGCCGACGCGCCCTTTTTTGTTGCGGTGGTCTTGCCTCTTTCTTATTTGACGTTTTCGTTGATGAAGCACATCAGAAATTTTTCCATCATTGCGCACATTGACCATGGCAAGTCCACCCTGGCCGATCGCCTGATTCAGCGCTGCGGGGGACTGGCCGAGCGGCAGATGGAAGCCCAGGTGCTCGATTCGATGGACATCGAAAAAGAGCGCGGCATCACCATCAAGGCCCAAACAGCTGCTCTGCAGTACAAGGCGTTGGACGGTCAGGTCTACAACCTGAACCTGATTGATACGCCGGGCCACGTCGATTTCTCATACGAGGTGAGCCGTTCGCTCTCGGCCTGCGAAGGGGCGCTGCTCGTTGTGGACGCCTCGCAGGGCGTGGAAGCCCAGACGGTGGCCAACTGCTACACCGCGCTGGA
>JAMLIQ010000072.1 GCA_023954095.1 Burkholderiaceae bacterium
GTCTGGGCCCACTGTTCGATGCGGGCCAGCGTCTGCGCCACACTGCCGTCGTGGGCCGCACTGCCCTGGCGCGCCTGTTCCAAGCGGTGCAGACACAGGTAGCTGCCACGCCCCTTGAGCAAGGCCGTACGCACGGGCAGGCCCAGGGCCTGCACCAGGCGCGGCAGATCGCGCGCATACAACTGGTCTTGCAGTGCCTTGGTGGCTGTAGAAAGCAGCACCCGCTCACCGCTGAGCAACGCGGGCACCAGATAGGAAAAGGTCTTTCCGACGCCCGTGCCCGCTTCAACCACCAGCACCCCGCCCTGCTCTACCGTACGCGCCACCGCGAGCGCCATGCGCAACTGACCAGGCCGGGGACGAAAATCGGTCTCGGTGCGCGACAGCGCGCCCTCGAGCGCAAAGGCCCGCTCGACGCTCAGGGCGAGCGAGGCAGGGTGGCTTGGGGTAGTTGGGGGCGGAAAATCCAAGGCAGTGGGGCCCCTGGGGGCATTGCGGCATGGTAAAAACGCCACACAGCGCTGGATAATACGCGCTCCGATGATCTGTCCCATCTCCGGCGCCCCGCGTCTCCTCCACAATCAACGGCATGTCCAAACCGATTCGCCTCAGCGCCTCGACCGGCATCCACAAAGGTGACCGGGAATACCAGCAGGATCAGGTCGCCCTGCTCTCGCATCCACGCTACAACGGCTGCGTTCTCGCAGTGCTGGCCGATGGCATGGGGGGACGCAGCGGGGGGCGCAAAGCCTCTGACCAGGTCATGCTGACCGCGCGCCAGTTGTTCGAACGCTATTCTCCCGATACCGATGATGCAGTGGCCATGCTCAAGACGCTGGTGCAGGAAGCGCACATCGTCATCCGGCTCACTGCCATCACATCGGAGCAGGAACCCCACAGCACCATCACCGCTTTCCTGATCAATCCACGGGGGGACTGCCACTGGGCCCACGCGGGCGACTCGCGCATCTACCATTTCCAGAACGGCCGCATGATGCACCGCACCAGCGATCATTCCTACGTGCAGGCGCTGGTGGACCGCGGCGAGATCACGGAGGCCGAGGCCAACAACCACCCGCATTCCAATATTCTGGTGGGCTGCCTGGGGACCGAGAGCGACCCACCCATCACCACCCACATGATTCACCAGTTGCATCCGGGCGATGTGCTGCTGGCCTGCAGCGATGGTGTCTGGCACTATTTCTCGCCCACCGAGCTGGGCTCCGTGGTGGACTCCCTCACCCCCCGTGAAGCGACCGAGTTCCTGATCGAAAAGGCACGCATCCGCGCCCGGGGGGGCGGCGACAACCTGTCACTCGTGATCGTGAAGATCGAAGCCCTGCAGGAAGAGAAAAAAGTTGCGCCGTTGGTGCCTCCCCTCGGCACACCTGCGGCAAAAGCCTGATCTTCGGTGCGGCCCTGCGCCCCGGGCGACTGTCGCTCAGGGTGGCAGGGGGGCTGCCGGTTTTTTCCCCTTTGCTGCATCCTCCGCCTGGCGCTGCTGTATGCGCGCCTTGCGTGCCGCAGCGGCTTGCACTCTTTCGGTGTGGCGCGCGCGCGCCTGGGCGGCCTGTTGCTGCACTGCCTGACGGCGTTGCGCCTGGGCTTTGCGTGCATCCTCCTGCCTTTGCACCAGGTGGTCGGCACGCTGTGCTGCCTTGGCCTGATCCGCCTCAGGATCAAGGCGCCCCCGGGGCGCAGCAGGCCGCACCGGCGCCGGGACGGCACGTTCGTTCTGGCGCTGCTGGATGTCCTGCTGGCGCCGGGCGGCACGTTCCTGGCGTTCGGCTTCGTCCCACACCGCCTCGCGCTGGCGCAGCGTGGCCTGCGCATCGCGCGCATGGCGCCGCGCATCACGCAGGCAATCTTCCACGGCAAAGCGCTGATAGCAGCCTGCCTCCGCCTGCCGCAATGACCGGGCAATGGCTTCGCGCTCCTTGCGCACGGCTTCACGCCCGGCAGCGCGCGCATGGGCCTCCTGCTCTGCAGGTGCCGATGCCCCGAGCGGCCTTTCCTGCAGCACCTGGGCCCCGGCTGCCGTTGCCACCAGACTGGCGGCGAGACACACCATGGAGAGCAGCCGCTTCATGTCAACCCCGTATCCACCATGCGCCGCTCCAGCGCGAGAAACTCTCGGGACTGCATTTCATTGAGGCGAGAGACAGTGCGCGGAAACTCGTGCACCAGAGGGCCTTCGGTATAGAGCTGCTCGGGAGGCACTGCAGCCGAGAGAATGAGCTTGACGCGCCGGTCGTACAACACATCGATCAGCCAGGTAAAGCGCCGCGCCGGCGAAGCCATGCTGACAGGCATGTGTGGGACGTCCGAGAGCAGTACCGTATGGAACTGCGTTGCAATTTCCAGATAGTCATTCTGCGAGCGTGGCCCACCGCACAGGGTGCGAAAGTCAAACCACACCACGCCACCCGCCTTGCGCCGCGCCATGATTTCGCGGGCCTCAATGTGCAGCACCGGATCTTCGTCGTGCATCTCGGCGAGCTGATCAAAGGCGTGCGCCATCTCGGCATCGGCCTGCGGCCCCAGCGGGGTGTGGTAGAGCTTGACCTGTTCCAGCGTGCGGCGTCGGTAATCGGTACCGTTGTCCACGTTGATGACTTCCATGCGCTGGTTCAGCAGCGCAATCGCAGGCAGGATACGGTCGCGGTGCAGACCATCAGGGTACAGGCCGTCGGGCTGAAAATTGGAGGTGGTGACAAAGCCCACGCCATTCTCAAACAACGCCGCCAGCAGACGGTGCAGGATCATGGCATCGGTGATGTCGGCCACATGGAATTCATCGAAGCAGATCAGCTTGTAGCGCTTGGCGATTCTTGCACCCAGCACATCCAGCGGGTTCGCCGTGCCCTGCAGGCCCGCCAGTTCACGGTGCACCTCACGCATGAATTCATGGAAGTGCAAGCGTACCTTGCGTTTGAGCGGTACGGCGTTGAAGAAGCAGTCCATGAGAAAGCTCTTTCCACGCCCGACTCCGCCATACATATACACCCCGCGCGGAATGTCAGGCCGGTTGATCAGCTTTTTCAGGGCGCTGGAGCGTTTCGTCTTGTAGGCCGCCCACTCGTCGGCACAGCGCTGCAGGGCCTGCACTGCGCGCAGCTGGGCGGGGTCGCTCTGAAAACCCTTGCTGGCCAGTTCGGCCTCGTAGGCCTGGATTACTGACGAGGACAAAGGCACCCCTCCACGCTATAAATAAAATAGCTACTAGCGCTTACCAGGTAAGCGCTAGAGCCATATTTCATGAAAAATAACAACGCTTAAAAATTCAAGGTGCGTTTGTCCACCGCCAGCGCTGCCTCTTTCATGGACTCGGAGAGCGACGGGTGGGCATGGCAGATGCGGGCGATGTCCTCGCTGCTGGCCTTGAATTCCATAGCCACGACGGCCTCGGCAATCAGCTCGCTGGCCATGGGGCCGACGATGTGCACACCCAGAATTTCGTCCGTCACGGCGTCGGCCAGGAATTTGACCATGCCGGTGGTGTCGCCCAGGGCGCGTGCGCGGCCATTGGCCAGGAAGGGGAACGTGCCCGCCTTGTACTGCACGCCGTCCTGCTTGAGCTGCTGCTCGGTGCGTCCCACCCAGGCGATTTCGGGGCTGGTGTAGATCACCCAGGGAATGGTGTTGAAGTTGACATGCCCGTGCTGGCCTGCAATGCGCTCGGCTACGGCCACGCCCTCTTCCTCGGCCTTGTGGGCCAGCATGGGGCCACGCACCACATCGCCCACCGCCCAGACGCCCGGCAGATTGGTCCTGCAATCGGCATCGACAACGATGGCGCCGCGCTCGTCCAGCTGCAAACCTACGGCCTCGTGGTTCAGGCCGACCGTGTTGGGCACGCGGCCGATCGACACGATGAGCTTGTCCACTTCCAGGTTTGCAGCCTCGCCCTTGGCGTTGGTGTACGCCACGCTCACGCCCTTCTTGCCGGTCTTGACATCGCCAATCTTCACACCCAGTTCGACCTTCAGACCCTGTTTGTCAAAGGCTTTCTTGGCTTCCTTGGCAATCTGCTCATCCACCGCGCCCAGGAAGGTGGACAGACCCTCCAGAATGGTCACCTCGGCGCCCAGGCGCCGCCAGACCGAGCCCATCTCCAGCCCGATGACGCCCGAACCGATCACACCCAGCTTCTTCGGCACCGCACCAATGCGCAGGGCGCCGTCGTTGGACAGAACGTTCTCTTCATCAAACGCCACACCCGGCAGCGCGCGGGCATTCGAGCCCGTGGCCACGATGATCTGCTTGCCGACCAGGGATTCTTCGGTGCTGCCGGCCACCTTGATCTCATAGCCGCCTTCGACCGCGCGCACGAAAGAGCCTCGGCCATGGAAGAAGCTGACCTTGTTCTTCTTGAACAGGTACAGAATGCCGTCGTTGTTCTGCTTGACCACCGCATCCTTGCGGCCGACCATCTTGGCCACGTCCATCTTCACCCCCGTGGCGGTGATGCCGTGGTCGGCGAAATGCTTGTTGGCATGCTCGAAATGTTCGGATGACTGCAGCAGCGCCTTGGAGGGAATGCAGCCCACGTTGGTGCAGGTGCCGCCGGGCGCGGGACCACCCTTGTCGTTTTGCCACTCGTCAATGCAGGCTACGCTGAAGCCGAGCTGGGCAGCACGAATGGCGCCAATATAGCCGCCGGGACCGCCGCCGATGACGATGACGTCGAATTGTTTGTTCATGGGGAAACCTCGTTCAATAGGGTGAAAAAACCCACCAGGCGCAGTGGTGCCGAGGCGCTGCGCGGGTGGGTCGGGCCACAAGGTGGCTCAGATGTCGAACAGCAGGCGCGACGGATCTTCCAGCGCATCCTTCATGGCGACCAGGGCCAGCACGGCTTCGCGGCCGTCGATGATGCGGTGGTCGTAGCTCATGGCCAGGTAGTTCATCGGGCGGATGACGATCTGGCCGTTCTCCACCACAGCGCGGTCCTTGGTGGCGTGCACGCCCAGGATGGCCGACTGCGGCGGGTTGATGATGGGCGTGGACAGCATGGAGCCGAACGTGCCGCCGTTGCTGATGGAGAAGGTGCCGCCGGTCATTTCTTCGATGCCCAGCTTGCCATCCTTGGCCTTCTGGCCGAATTCTGCGATCTTCTTCTCGATGTCGGCAAAGCTCATCTGGTCGGCATTGCGCAGGATGGGCACCACCAGCCCACGGGGAGAGCCCACGGCGATACCGATGTCGAAATAGCCGTGGTAGACGATATCGTTGCCATCAACCGAGGCATTGATCACCGGGAACTTCTTGAGGGCATGCACGGCGGCCTTCACAAAGAAGCTCATGAACCCGATCTTGACGCCATGCTCCTTGGTGAACGCATCCTGGAACTTCTTGCGCATCTCCATCACCGGCGCCATGTTCACTTCGTTGAACGTGGTCAGGATGGCGTTGGTCGACTGCGATTGCAACAGGCGTTCGGCCACGCGGGCGCGCAGACGGCTCATGGGCACGCGCTGCTCGGGACGGTCGCCCAGATCGGGCTTGGCCACGGGGGCAGACACCTGGGGCAGTGCTTTGGTCGGAACTCCCGTAGGGATGACGGAAGCGGTGGACTGCACGCCACCGGCCACGGCAGCCAGCACATCGCCCTTGGTCACCCGCCCGTCCTTGCCGGTACCCGCCACGGCGCTTACCGGCAACTGGTTGTCGGCCAGCAGCTTGGCAGCGGCCGGCATGGCGACATCGTTCTTTCCATTACCCGACGGAGCGGCCGCAGGGGCTGCAGCCGCCGCAGCGGGAGCCGACGCAGCAACGGGCGCAACGGCACCGGCCTTGCCTTCGGTGTCGATGCGTGCGATCAGCTGCTCCGCCGTGACGGTGGCGCCGTCGGGCTGCACGATTTCGGCCAGCACGCCCGCAGCAGGCGCCGGCACTTCCAGAACCACCTTGTCGGTCTCGATCTCGATCAGGATCTCGTCGATGGCGACGGCCTCACCGGCCTTTTTCTTCCACTGCAGCATGGTGGCCTCGGCCACTGACTCGGACAACTGGGGGACTTTGACTTCTACGATAGCCATTTTGAATTCTTTCCAGAAAGGTGTTTTGTACTGAGTGCGGGGTTTCCGGCCTTACTTGGTCAGAACAAAACCCTTGAGCTTGGCGAAGGCACCATCGACCAGTGACTTCTGCTGTTCCTGGTGCAGGTGCGAGTAACCCACGGCAGGCGATGCGGATGCCGCACGGCCCGAATAGCCCAGCCGCTGGCCATCGAGCATGTTTTCGTGGATGTTGTGCTGGATGAAGAACCAGGCGCCCTGGTTCTGCGGCTCGTCCTGGCACCACACGATCTCGGTCGCCTTGGGGAAACGCTTGAGTTCCGCCGCAAAGGCCTTGTGCGGGAACGGATAGACCTGCTCGATGCGCACAATGGCCACATCCAGGCTTTCCATTTCGGTGCGGCGCTTGACCAGGTCGTAGTACACCTTGCCTGAACAGGCAATGACGCGCTTGACCTTGGCGGCGTTGCGCACCACGTCCTGGTTCTGCTCCGGAATCACCGTCTGGAAACTGCCCTTGGTGAACTCGGACAATGGCGAGGCCGCATCTTTGTTGCGCAGCAACGACTTGGGCGTCATGATGACCAGCGGCTTGCGCAGGTTGCGTACCATCTGGCGGCGCAGCACATGGAAGATCTGGCTTGCCGTGGTGGGCTGCACAATCTGCATGTTGGTGTCGGCCGCCAACTGCATGAAGCGTTCCAGGCGGGCCGAACTGTGTTCGGGGCCCTGGCCTTCGTAGCCGTGCGGCAGCATCAGCGTGATGCCATTGATCCGGCCCCACTTCACTTCACCCGAGGCAATGAACTGGTCGATCACCACCTGTGCGCCGTTGGCAAAGTCGCCAAACTGCGCCTCCCAGATCACCAGGGTGTTGGGATCGTTCGAAGCATAGCCGTATTCGAACCCGAGCACCGCTTCTTCGGACAGGATGGAATCAATCACGACGAACGGCGCCTGGTTATCGGCGACATTCTGCAACGGGACATAGGTTCCCACATCCCACTTCTCACGCTTCTGGTCGTGAATCACGGCATGGCGGTGCGTAAAGGTGCCGCGGCCACAGTCTTCGCCCGACAGACGCACCGGGTAGCCACTGGCCACCAGCGAAGCGAAGGCCATGTGCTCACCCATACCCCAATCCACGGGGATTTCACCGCGCCCCATGGCGGCACGATCGTCATACACCTTTTTCACCAAAGCATGGGGCGACACCGACTCAGGAATGGTGGTGATTCTTTCGGCCAGCCGCTTCCATTCGGTCAAGGGGATGGCGGTATCGCCCGCATCCGTCCACTTCTTGCCCAGGAACGGGCTCCAGTCCACAGCATACTTGCTCTTGAAGTTGGTCAAGACCGGGTCTACCGTGTGCTTGCCCGCATCCATGGCAGCGCGGTAGGCCTTGACCATGTCGTCGCCCAGAGTTTCACCCAGGCCCTGCGTGGCCAACCGGTCGGCGTACAGCTTGCGCGTGCCGGGGTGCTGGCCAATCTTCTTGTACATCAGCGGCTGTGTCAGGCTGGGAGTGTCCTGCTCGTTGTGCCCGAGCTTGCGGAAGCAGATGATGTCCAGCACCACGTCCTTGCGGAACTCCATGCGGAATTCCAGCGCCAGCTGCATGGCCAGCACCACAGCTTCCGGATCGTCGCCGTTGACATGCAGAACCGGCGATTCGATCATCTTCACGATATCGGTGCAGTACAGCGTAGAACGCATGTCGCGCGGGTCGGAAGTCGTGAAACCGATCTGGTTGTTGATGATGATGTGCACCGTGCCGCCCGTGGAGTAGCCACGGGTCTGCGCCAGTGCCAGTGTTTCCTGGTTGACACCTTGGCCTGCAAACGCAGCGTCGCCGTGTACCAGCACAGGCAATACCTGCTTGCCATGCGGATCGGCCCGGCGGTCCATGCGGGCCCGGACCGAGCCCTCGACCACAGGGTTGACGATTTCCAGGTGGGAGGGATTGAACGCAAGCGTCAAATGCACCGGACCACCGCGCGTACTGACGTCGGAACTGAAACCCTGGTGGTACTTCACATCACCGGAGGGCAGATCTTCTGGAGCGGTGTGATCGAACTCTGCGAACAGGTCCTTGGGCATCTTGCCCAGCGTATTGACCAGCACGTTCAGGCGCCCACGATGCGCCATGCCAATCACGATTTCCTGGACGCCCTGTTCCCCTGCCGCGTTGATCAGCTCATCCATCGCGGCGATGAAGCTCTCGCCGCCCTCCAGCGAGAACCGCTTCTGACCGACATATTTGGTATGCAGAAAGCGCTCCAGGCCTTCAGCAGCCGTCAGGCGGTCGAGAATGCGCTTTTTCCGATCTGCACTGAAATTGGGCTTGCTGCGGATGCTTTCGAGCTTTTGTTGCCACCAGCGCTTCTGGTTCTGGTCGGTGGCATACATGAATTCGGTGCCGATGGTGCCGCAATAGGTTTCGTTCAGCGCGTTGAGGAGCTCGCGCAGCGGCATCTTTTCTTTGCCGAAGAAGGTGTTGCTGGCATCGAACACCGTTTCCAGATCAGCGTCGCTGAAACCATAGAACGAGGCTTCCAGTTCGGGAATCGCAGGACGCTCGGTGCGCTTGAGCGGATCCAGATCGGCCCAGCGCTGACCCACATTGCGGTACGCGGCAATCAGCTGCTGCACGGATGTGCGCTTGCGGCCCATCTCGGCATCGGCACTGGCAACCACCACCTTGGTGCCTCCCGCCTTGGCACGTTCGGCAAAGGCATTGACGACCGGCATGTGGGGCACATCCTTGGCATTGCTGCCGTCCACCGCAGGGACATGCTGCAGGGCATCGAAATACTCGCGCCAGGTGTCCGGCACACTGCCGGGATTGGCTAAATAGTTTTCGTACATTTCCTCGACATAAGGCGCATTGCCGCCGAAGAGGTAGGTGTTGCCTTGATAGGCTTGATAGACGGACGTTGTCTCGCTCATATTCCGCTGACCTCCGCTTTCCTTGGGAAAGCATTTGGTGGTTTAACAAACCTTCCGCGACACGGCTGAACCGATTGGCGGATGCGACTGTGGCTGGGGAAGGGCCTGGTACGGACGCCATTGTGCCACCGATCAGAACCGCAGGCAGGAGCCGGGCCGAATATGGCACCGCACCGGTATTCAGTGGTACACCAGATAAGCCGTCCACACGCGGCGGCTCTGGCGTACATTCAGCGCCTTGTGCCGATGCAGAAACAACACACATCCATGACCCAGCCTACGCTTCAGAACAAGACGCTCCTGCTACTCCTGGTCACCGTCTCCGTGGCATTCCTGGCCATCCTCTGGCCGTTCTATGAGGCCGTTTTCTGGGGGCTTGCGCTCGCCATTCTTTTCATGCCGCTACACCGCAAGGTGCTGCAGCGCATGCCCAGCAAACCGAACCTGGCCGCGCTCTCGACCTTGGTGCTGTGCCTCGTCGTGGTGATCCTGCCCATGACGCTGCTGAGCATCTCACTGGTCCAGGAAGCAACCCATGTGTATGAGCGGCTGCGCTCGGGTCAGCTGGATTTCGGCACCTATGTGCAGCAGGTGATTGCCGCCCTGCCCGCCTGGGCTGTCAGTTTGCTCGACAGCCTGGACTTGACCAGCGTGGCGGCACTCCAGCACAAACTGTCCACCGTATCAGTGCAGGCCAGCCAACTGGTCGCCACACGCGCATTGAATATCGGGCAGAACACCCTTCAATTTGTGGTGAGCTTTGGCGTGATGCTCTATCTGCTTTTCTTTCTGCTGCGCGATGGCCAGGCACTGGGAGCCCGCATTCGCAGAGCGATTCCGCTGGAGGAAAGCCACAAACATGATCTGAGCAGCAAGTTCATCACCGTGATTCGCGCCACACTCAAGGGCAACATCATGGTGGCTGCCACTCAAGGCTTTCTGGGTGGCTTCATCTTCTGGGCACTGGGAATCCAGGGGCCCGTGCTGTGGGGCGTCTTGATGGCCTTTCTGTCACTCTTGCCTGCCGTAGGTGCCGGTCTGATCTGGGGTCCGGTCGCAATCTATTTCTTTGCCACGGGTTCCGTTTGGCAAGGCAGCGTGCTGACGGCCTATGGCATCGGCGTCATCGGTTTGGTAGACAACATCCTGCGCCCCATCCTGGTCGGCAAGGACACCAAAATGCCGGACTATGTCGTGCTGGTGTCCACCCTGGGAGGCATGACGCTGTTCGGTCTGCATGGCTTTGTCATCGGGCCGGTCATTGCCGCATTGTTCATCGCCATCTGGGACCTGGTCACGCCGCCGCCCCCCTGAATCACACGTTTCCCGAGCGTTCCCGCAGGCGGCGGTAGACCGTGTTGCGACTGACCCCCAGCACACGTGCGGCCTCGGACAAATTGCCGGCGCAGGCCGCCACGGCCTGGGCAACGGCCTGCCGCGAGATCGCCTGCAGTTTTGCCATCCTCGGTTCGGTTGTTTCACCACTCTCCAGACCTTGGTTGCCCATGAAAGACAGGCCCAAACCAAGCGACTGTGCCAAATCGTCAGAGAGATGGTGCCAATCGATCACGGATTCATGCTCTTCCAGCAGCGCACAGGCTGTTCGCAGAGCGTTTGCCAACTGACGCACATTCCCCGGCCAAGAATAGCGGCACAAGCTGTCCCGAAGATCCGGTGCCACCGCAATAGGTCGATCTGGCACAAGGCAGGTCAGCTGTGCATCCAGGAGGTGATCAAAATCAGACCGCTCGCGCAAGGCGGGCAATTGCAAGGTCAGCCCATTGAGCCGGTAGTACAGGTCTTCGCGAAAACGCCCGGCCTTCATCTCCAGTGGCAAATCCCGGTGGGTTGCGCAGACCAGTGCAAAATCCACCGCGACAGGCTGCCCGCCGCCCAAGGGAACCACCTCACGCTCTTGCAGTACACGCAGCAACCTCGCCTGAAGAGGCAACGGCATATCACCGATCTCATCCAGGAAAAGGGTTCCGCCATGGGCCTCACGAATGCGCCCTGGAGCCCCCTCACGGCGAGCTCCGGTGAATGCCCCCCCCTGGTAACCAAAGAGCTCCGCCTCAATCAACGATTCTGGCAAGGCGGCGCAATTGACAGCCACAAAGGATTTTGCGCTGCGCGCTCCACTGTCATGCACAGCCCGGGCAAACACCTCCTTGCCCACGCCCGACTCGCCTTGCAAAAGCAACGGGATCGGCTTGTCCATCACCTTGCGGGCGCGTGCGATTGCCGCCTGCATTACGGCATCGCCGGTTTCCAGCGCTGCAAGTGCATCTTTCTTGTGCGGTGCGACATCTGGCTGCCATTCCACACCGCGGGTGTAGTGCAGTGCACGTCCCATCTCCGCACGCAGCCAGAGCGTTTGCCCCGCTACCGTATGCACGACCCGCGGAACCTGGCTTGACCGCTGGCACCAATCGCACAGCCGATCCAGCGACTCCACCAGCACCGCCTCCAGCGGCACCCGGCCCAGATCATTCCAGGCCAGACCCAGAACATCGAGCGCCGAGACGCTGGCACCGACCAGAATGCCATCCTCCCGCACAGCCAGCAAACCCTCGGTCATCGTGCCAAGGCCCTCGGGCTGCGCATGGAGATGCAAGCGCAAACCCGCCCACTGACGAAAATCGTGCTTCGTTTCGAACAAACGATGTTCAATCATCCGTGCCGCAGACCGCACCAGACCCAGGGTATGACGATGGTAGCCACGGTAGTCGCCGGAAACATCCAACGCCCCGAGCAAATGGCCGTCGGGCGCATGAATCGGAGCAGCAGCACAGGTCAAGAAACCATTGCGCTCCAGAAAATGCTCATCGGCATGCACAACCAGCGCGCGATCATCCGTAAGAGCCGTGCCGATCGCGTTGGTCCCGCGATATTGCTCATGCCATGTGGCACCGGGGCGCAGCGCCACGCGCTCTGCCCTGTCAACAAATCGGGGATCGCCAGAGGCATGCAAAAGCATGCCATCGGCGCCGGCCAGTACCACCATGCTGTCGGTATCACGGGTCTGGTCGAAAAGAAACTCCATCACGGGACGGGCATGCGCCACCAACTCACGTTGATGTTCCAGCGCGCGCGCCAACTGGGCTGCCGATGCGTGAGGAACCCCCGGCGATCGACCGCAAGGCAAAAGACCCGCGTTCCAGCTTCGCAGCCAGGAGCGCGACAACTCCGGAAGGATCATGTCAGGCGGCAGGCTGCCGCTGCTCATCAATTGGCGGCGCGCCTGCCGAAGCAGTCGCGGCACCGGTCTATCCGATAGAACGGTAGGGGGCATGGCCGTTTGTCTCCTGATGGTTCAGTGGCCAGGATGGGTACGCCATCTCCGGCATCGCCATTGCGGCATACATGGCGACAGGGCCATTGTGCGCCAAGGTGTCGTCCTGTTCGAGCAGAAAAATCCTTTGAGGTGTTCCGTTTTGGAACACCCCGTACCACCTGCCAACACACTGGAACAGGTTGGCACAGGTCTTTTTCACGGCCTATGCACCAAAACCGGCATTTCAGCCGCTTTTAGAACTTCTTTCAAGACTGGCACGCATTGTGCAAAAAGGGCTGGGAAGCCTGTCCACGGGTGCAAGTGGATTGCTTCATGGTCATACGATTCATTCAAAGGAGACATTTCATGCTGTACGCCCCCCCAGGCTCCCCCGACGCGAAGATTCAATACAAGCCCCGCTATGACAATTTCATTGGCGGAAAATTTGTTGCACCCGTCAAAGGGGGGTACTTTGATGTTCTTACGCCCATTACGGGCAAGGCATACACGCAAGCTGCGCGATCAACAGCCGAAGACATTGAACTGGCACTGGATGCCGCCCACGCAGCCGCAGCCCAGTGGGGCCGCACCCCGCCTGCAGAGCGCTCCAACACGCTGCTCAAGATTGCCGATCGAATCGAGCAAAACCTGGAACTGCTCGCCTATGCCGAAACCGTGGACAACGGCAAGGCCATCCGCGAAACACTGAACGCAGATATCCCCCTCACCGTCGATCATTTCCGTTACTTTGCCGGTTGCCTGCGCTCCCAGGAAGGCAGCTTGAGCGAAATCGATGGCGATACCATCGCCTACCATTTTCATGAGCCCCTTGGCGTCGTTGGCCAGATCATTCCCTGGAATTTTCCGATTCTGATGGCGGCATGGAAGCTTGCACCGGCCCTGGCTGCCGGCAATTGCGTGGTGCTCAAGCCCGCGGAATCCACTCCCGTATCCATCCTGGTGATGATGGAACTGATTGCCGATCTGCTGCCGCCGGGCGTCGTCAACATCGTCAACGGCTATGGACGCGAGGCCGGGATGCCCCTGGCATCCAGCCGCCGCATTGCCAAGATTGCCTTCACGGGCTCCACCGCCACGGGCCGGGTCATTGCACAGGCAGCGGCCAACAACCTGATCCCCGCCACACTCGAACTGGGCGGAAAGTCACCCAACATCTTCTTTGCCGATGTTGCAAATGCCGATGACGACTTCTTTGACAAAGCCATTGAAGGGCTGGTACTTTTTGCATTCAATCAGGGGGAAGTCTGCACCTGCCCCTCCCGTGCGCTCATTCAAGAGTCGGTATATGACCGCTTCATGGAACGCGCGCTGGCGCGCGTCAAGGCCATCGCGCAAGGCAGCCCGCTGGATACCAGCAGCATGATGGGCGCGCAGGCATCCGTCGAGCAAATGAAAAAAATCGAAACCTATCTTGCCCTTGGTAAAGAAGAAGGTGCGCAGGTGCTCATCGGCGGCGATCGGGCACAGTTGCCCGGTGACCTTGCCGGTGGCTACTATATCCAGCCTACCCTGTTCAAGGGCCACAACAAGATGCGCATCTTCCAGGAGGAGATCTTTGGTCCCGTTCTGGCTGTCACGACATTCAAGGATGAAGCCGAGGCCCTGGCCATCGCCAACGACACACCCTATGGCCTGGGCGCAGGGGTCTGGACGCGGGATGGCAGCACGGCCTACCGTATGGGGCGTGCTATCCAGGCAGGCCGTGTATGGACCAACTGCTACCACGCCTACCCTGCCCACGCCACATTTGGCGGCTACAAGGAATCCGGCATCGGGCGCGAAACCCATAAGGTGATGCTCGACCATTACCAGCAGACCAAAAATCTCCTTGTGAGCTACAGCCCCAAGGCGCTCGGCTTCTTCTGAAGCAACAAGGGCGGTCTGAGACCGCCCTTGTTGCTTCGTACTGCATGCCCACAAAGGATTGCCATGCCCGAACGCGTCATTGCAACACTCCCTGCGCTGGCTTTGATCGAGCGCCTGAAGGAAACGCACGGATCGGCATTGATGTTCTACCAATCCCACGGTTGTTGCGATGGTAGCGCGCCAATGTGTTACCTGGAGGGTGAGCTGACGCCTGGAAAATATGACCTTCAACTCGGCACGATTGGCGGCTGCCCCTTCTACATCAGTGAGTCGCAATACCAATACTGGAAAAACAGCCAACTGATCATTGGCGTCACCCAAGGAAGCGGTGCCACCTTTTCTCTGGAAGGTCCGGAAGGCGTCTGCTTTACAACGGGCTCCCGGCTCTGGACCAACTCTGAGCTGGAAGCCCTCAATCATCGAGATCCGGATCCATCTCCGGAAAGAGCACTTCCGTAAATCCAAACTGCGTGAAATCACGCATACGCATCGGGTACAAAATACCCGAGAGATGGTCGCATTCGTGTTGCACCACGCGCGCATGAAATCCTTCCGCATCGCGTTCCACAACATTTCCATGCCGGTCATAGCCGGTGTAATGAATGCGTGTCCAGCGCGGCACTCGGCCCCGCAAGCCCGGCACCGATAAGCACCCCTCCCAATCCAGGGCTTCTACGTTTCCCAGGGGCGTAAGGACTGGGTTGATGAGCACTGTTGCAGGGACCAGCGGCCGGTCAGGATAGCGTGGGTTGGGTTCATCTGATCCAAAAACCACCACCTGAAGATCCACACCGATCTGCGGTGCCGCCAGACCCGCGCCCCTGGCTGCACGCATGGTGTCATACATATCTGCAATCAAATGTTCCAGCGTATCCGTGCCGAATTCGGTCACGGGGCGAACCGCACGGAACAAGCGTGGATCGCCCATCTTCAGTATTTTGTGGACAGCCATGGTCAGAAATAGGTTGGAATTGAGTGGGCTTCAATGGGCTGCTGACAAACGCATCGTCGCAAGGAGCAAGCCCAGCCGCAGCATACCGGTACTACGGATAGGCCCATTCGCCTCCAGAGCACAACCCTGCAGGCACAATGCAATTTGTCCACGTCCCAGCCCACACAATACCTCCCATGCCTTCCACTGCTGGCCAATCTTCACCGACCGGACAAGAAGCCAGACTGCCCGCCCCGCCCGTACACCGCCCGCTTCCGCTCGTGGCGCGCTGGGCCCTGCTGGCCTTTGCTATCTTGTGTCTGCTGCTGGGAATCATCGGTGTATTTGTACCCGGACTACCGACCACAGTGTTCATCTTGATGGCCGCCTGGGCTGCTGCACGCAGTTCACCCCGCCTGCACGAATGGCTGTGGTATCACCCCTTATTCGGCATCATGCTACGCGACTGGGCCAATGGGGGACGTGTCAACCGCCGCTCGAAATGGAGCGCCACGCTTCTGATGACCTTGTGCGGAGTCATCCTGTTTGCCACAACGTCCAAGATCTGGATTGCGGCAATGGCGTGCGTGTTCATGGCCTGCGTGTTGGCCTGGCTGTGGTTTCGTCCAGAGCCCGCTTGAATCCGACAACATGTGCCTTTTGCCAGAATTTTATGTATATAATCTAAGGCTTGTTCCTCGATAGCTCAGTCGGTAGAGCGCCGGACTGTTAATCCGTAGGTCCCTGGTTCGAGCCCAGGTCGAGGAGCCAGAAT
>JAMLIQ010000073.1 GCA_023954095.1 Burkholderiaceae bacterium
ACCGGCACCAGCCCCGGAAACTCCAGCGCAAAGCGCTCGCGGCTCACAAAATACGCCTCGCAGGCCACTGCAAAGAATTCGGCCGGGGCTGTGGCGCCGTAGGCGTCCAGCCAGGGCCATTCAGCGCCAAAGCGCTCGGCCTTGATGACCGCTTCGCGGAATTGTGCATAGGCGGGTTCCCAGGCGGCCCACCAGGCCTCGTGCGCCGCCCGGGCACTGTGCGTGCCCAGAAAACCCGCAGGCAGCGGGGGGCAGCCGTTAGCCTGGCCGCTGCGCATGTCCAGCTTGTGGACAAATTCATGCACCACCACGTTGGTACCGTGGCCTGCGTTGGCAGCGCCTTCGGCCACATGGGGCCAGCTGAGCATGATGGGGCCGCGTTCCATGGCCTCGCCGGCCAGCACCTCGGTGTAGTGGTGTACCACGCCTGCCTCGTCCATGCTCTCGCGCCGCGCCACGGCTTCGCCGGGGTGCACGACGATGGTCACAAAGTCGTCGTACCAGCCCAATGCCTGCGCTGCGTCGCCCCAGTGCAGCAGCGGCAGGCAGGCCTGTGCGGCGATGTCGATGGCCATGGCGTCGGTCACCTGCAGGCCGTGGGCGCCGTGGAACCGCTTGTCGTCGAGGAACAGGGCACTGAGCGCACGCAGTTTGGCCTGGTCCGGCAGGGGCAGGGCCGAGAGGAAGGGGTGGCGCTGCAGGGTCTGCAGCCAGAAGGTGGCCGGAATGTCGGGTACCGGGGCCAGGGCGGCGCGCAGGCGGTGGCGCAGACGGTTCAAGAAGGCGGGCATCCGCACTACATGGGGCCGATGTGAACGCGTTCCAGCCCCTGGTCCGTGGCACGCAGTACCTCGGCGCGGGGGGGGTGGGCGGCGGCATCCCAGTCGCTCAGCACCACCCGGCGCAGATCGGGGGCCAGGGCGTGCTCTGCAGGACGGTGGGTGTGGCCGTGGACCAGGGTGCGGGCCCGCGCAGACTGCAGCCAGGCGATTGCGGCGGGCACATCCACGTCGGCATAGGCGGCGCCCGACTGCTTGCGCGCTTCGCTTTGCTGGCGTATGCCGCGCGCCAGGGCGCGGCGCCGGGCCAGGGGCTGGGACAGGAATTCCTGCTGCCATGCCGCACTGCGTGCCTGCAGGCGAAAACGCTGGTAGTCCACATCGTCCAGGCACAACAGGTCGCCGTGGCTGAGCACGATGCGCTGCCCGCCAAATGCCAGGACGGTGGGGTCGGCCAGGCCGGTGATGCCACAGTGTTGCAAAAAGGCCGGTCCCGCGAGGAAGTCGCGGTTGCCGTGCATGAAATACACAGGCAGGCGCCGTGCGGCGGCCTGCAGCGCGGCGCAGCAGTACGCTTCGAAGCTGCCAGGCTCGTCCAGTGCATCGTCGCCCACCCAGACCTCGAACAGATCGCCCAGGATGAACAGCGCGTCGGCGGGAGTGCTTTGCAGGTAGCCCCGCCATGCGGCTACGGTGGCGGGTTCAGCGGCCTGCAGGTGCAGGTCGGAAATGAAATCGACCGTGCGCCAGTGCGAAGGAGCATGCAGCTCCTCGAACCGGGGCACGGTCGGGGTCACGGTGATCTTTTGCAGATCAGAGTGCCACGGCCTTCTCGATCACGACGTCTTCCTTGGGCACGTCGTCATGGAAGCCCTTGCGGCCCGTGGGCACGGCCTTGATCTTGTCCACCACGTCGGTGCCACCGACCACCTTGCCGAACACGGCGTAGCCCCAGCCCTGGGCGTTGGGGGCGGTGTGGTTCAGGAAGCCGTTGTCGGCCACGTTGATGAAGAACTGCGCGGTGGCCGAGTGCGGGTCGCTGGTGCGGGCCATGGCCACGGTGTAGTTGGCGTTCCTGAGGCCGTTCTTGGCTTCGTTCTCGATGGGCGCGTCGGTGCCCTTCTGGTTCATGCCGGGCTCGAAGCCGCCACCCTGCACCATGAAACCGGGGATCACGCGGTGGAAGATGGTGTTGTCGTAGTGGCCCTTGTTCACGTAGGCGAGGAAGTTCTCGGTGGACTTGGGGGCGTTGGCGGCGTCGAGTTCGAGGGTGATGACGCCGTAGCCGGTGATATGCAGTTCGACTTGGGGGTTGCTCATGGCAGGTTCCTTGGTGGGGGGTTACTTCACCAGCGTGGCGGAGGTGATGGTGACGGGGGTGCTGGGCACATTCTGGTAGGGGCCCTTGTTCGAGGTGGCCACAGCCTTGATCTTGTCGACCACCTCGGTGCCCTGGATGACCTTGCCGAACACGGCGTAGCCGTGGCCGTCAGGGCTGGGGGCATTGAGCATGGCGTTGTCCTTCACGTTGATGAAGAACTGTGCCGTGGCGGAATCGGGCACGTTGGTGCGCGCCATGGCAATCGTGTATTTGTCGTTCTTCAGCCCGTTGGCTGCTTCGAGCGGGATAGGCGCGCGCATGGGTTTTTGCACCATGTCGGCGGTAAAGCCGCCGCCCTGGATCATGAAGCCGTCGATCACGCGGTGGAAGATGGTGCCGTCGTAGTGCTTGTCTTTCACGTAGGTGAGAAAGTTCTCGACGGTCTTGGGGGCCTTGGCCGGGTCGAGCTGCACCACGATGTCGCCCATCGAGGTGGCCAGCTTGACCTTGGGGGCGTCCTCCGCATGGGCGGGCGCTACTGAAATAATAGCTGATAGCGCAATACCAGTAAGCGCTAGAGTCGAATTTCTTCTGGAAATCATCCAATCACTCCTTCGAAAAATATCTGCCAGCGGTTGCCCCTGCGGGCCCAGAACTGCCGCTTGACGGGACCGGTGCGCGCACCCGCCGCCACTTCGCCGAACGTTACCACCATGGTGTCGGTGCTGTCTGTCCAGCGCAGGTAGGACTTGTCCTTGAGCTGAAGTTCCCGGCCGCGCAGCGCGCGGGTCTCGGCTTGCAGCACGGGCGCCCATTCGTTCAGCGGCAATCTTTTGTAGCTCTGGAAGTCAGGGGCGTAAAAACCCAGCAGGCGCTGCATGTTGCCTTCGGTCTTGGCGCTGCGCCAGGCGTCGAGCACGGCCTCGAAGGACTTGCGCTCGGCCTGGATGCTGTGCGGCTGCACCCACTGGAGCTGCCGGGCAATCACCACGGGGGTCGAGCGCGGCTCCACGGTGCGCAGCAGGCGCTCCAGGTCGGGGTTGGCCAGCGCCACGCAGCCGTCGGTGGCCTGCGGTGCACGCGAGAACTGGTCGGACGGCGTGCCATGCAGCCAGATGCCGCTGCCGGTCTTGCCGCGCAGTTGGTCCAGCGGGTTGGGGTAGTTCAGGGGCAGGGCGCCCGCGCCGTAGAAATCGCGCAGGGTTTTGGGGTCGAGGCGGCTGGTGATGAAGTACACGCCCAGCGGGGTGCGCTGGTCGCCTTCCACCGCCTTCTCAATGCCCAGCTTGCCCACTGAAGCGTAGTAGTCGGCCACCAGGCGCAGACCCTTGGGGGTGTTCTCAAACAGATACAGGCGTGACAGCGCTGCATCGACTGCGATGGCGTGCCGGTAATTGGGTGCCAGTTGCAGGAATTGCGAGGGAATGCTGTGCTCGGGCGGGCGGGAGCGCTGTGCCACCACGCGCTGGCGTGATTCGGTGCGCAATTCTTCCAGTGCGGCGGCGCTGCCGGGTGTGCGGGCCAGGTCCAGCTCGGTGGCGATGGCGCCCTGGCGCTGCAACGGGCGGCTGCGTGCCAGCAGCAGGTCGCCCAGGGCCAGTTGGGCCAACTGGAAGTGGGGGTAGTCGCGCACCAGGCGTTCAGCCTGGGCCAGTGCCTCGCGATGGTGCCCTTCGCTGGTCAGCCGGAAAATCTGCAGCAGCCGGGTTTCGGCCTGGCCATCGCGCAAGGGCGCGGGCGCAGAGGCCGCGGACCGGGTGGCCTTGCGGGCCTTGCCGCGGTCGGGGCCTTGGGCACCGGCGGAAGGTGCCAGCAGCAGGGAGGAGGCTGCCAGCCAGGCCACTGCAGCCATCCGGCTGCCCGTGGTCGAAGCCACAAACATGCGCAATCTCAAGGTTGGAGCAGTGCCGCCCGGGGGGCGTGCAGGGGCAGGCAAAGGAGGGCGGGCGCGGACATGGGCATCAGCCGCCTGTCGATTCACGCACAATGAGCCAGCGGCCCTGGTGCTGTACCAGGTCCAGCGTTTTGCGGCTGGACACATTGAGGGTGTCGGCACTGTAGGCCTGGTGGAAACGGGCCGTGGCCTTGTGCCCCTGGACGGTGACGTCGAGGTCCGACAATTTCACGCTGATGCTGGACTTGCCCACGATGCGTGCTTCGCGCTCTTTTTCCCAGGCGGCGCGGGTCTGGCGGCCTGGAGGATCAAACTCTTTGCCGTAGGAAGCCAGGTAGGCCTTCATGTCCTTGGCAGCCCAGGCAGCCGCCCACCGTTGCACGGCCTCCGTCACATCCTGCACCGCAGTATCGACTGCGGCCGGTTTGGCGGGTGGGGGCGCTGCCGCAGGCGCAGCAGCTTCTGGCGCGGGGGGCGTCGCTGCCGGGGCGGGCGTGGCGCTGGATGCCGGTGCCACGACCGGGGTTGTTGCCTTGGTTGCTGCGACGACGGCTGCCGGTGCGGGGGGCGGGGTGGGCGTTGCAGCCACAGGGCGGGCTGCTGCGCGGGTTTCGGCCGTGAACAGGTTGCGGATCAGGGCCAGCTTGGGGCGCACGGAATTGGCGTTGCTGCCGTCGAGCTGCAGCGCCTTGCTGTAGGCCTGGCTGGCCAGCTTGGCATAGATGTCGCCGAGGTTCTCGTGCGCTGTGGCGTAGCTGGGGTTGGTGCGGATCGCCATCTCCAGTGCGGCACGCGACTTGTCGAGCTGGTTCTGGTTGGCGTAGAGCACGGCCAGGTTGTTGTAGGGTTCGGGCAGCTCGGGGTACTCTTCCGTCAGCTTGGTGAAGGTGACGATGGCGTCGTTCTGCTTGCCCGAATCGGCCTGGGCCACCCCACGCAGAAAGCGCAGCTGGGGGTCGCGGGGGGATTCCGCGAGCCGCTGGTCGGCCTTGGTCAGAGCCTCGGCCGCCTTGCCGGTCTTCAGCAGCTGGGTAATTTCTGCATAGTTGTCGGCGTAGGCCTGGCCCGCACCTACGAGTGCCGTCAGGGCCAGCAGACGAAGGAGGCGGGGAAGGGTGCGTCGGACGTGCTTCATGGGCATGCAGTGGTATGGGGGTGTGGGCGGCGCCCGAACCCGGGCCGGGCTTATACTGCGGCGGATTGTAGCTGAGGGGGTTGTCATGACGGTACGCTGTTGCCACTGGCGATTCCCCAGGCGCACCTGACCGGCGCGTACCCGGCGGGAAGGTCGTTCGCCCTGGCGCCGCCGGATGAACGGGCCCCTTCCACCCCCACCACGTTTCCCTGACCGAGATTCCATGAGTTTGCGCATCTACAACACGCTTTCGCGTGCACTGGAGGAGTTTTCCCCGCTCGAACCCGGCCATGCGCGCATGTATGTCTGCGGCATGACCATCTACGACCTGTGCCACATCGGCCATGCACGCATGATGATGGCGTTTGACGTAGTGCAGCGCTGGCTGCGCGCCAGCGGCTACCGTGTCACCTATGTGCGCAACATCACCGACATCGACGACAAGATCATCCGGCGTGCGCTCGAGCGCGGCATCACCATCCGCCAGCTCACCGACGAGATGATTTCCGCCATGCACGCCGACATTGCCACGCTGGGCATCGAGCCACCCAGCGTGGAGCCGCGCGCCACCGACTACGTGCCGCAGATGCTGTCGCTGATCGGCACCTTGGAGGGCAAGGGCCTGGCCTACCGAGCCGGCAACGGGGACGTGAACTACGCAGTGCGCAAGTTCCCCGGCTACGGCAAGCTCTCGGGCAAGTCGCTCGATGAGCTGCGTGCAGGCGAGCGTGTGGCGGTCGATGACGGCAAGCATGACCCGCTCGACTTCGTGCTCTGGAAGGCCGCCAAGCAGGACGAGCCGCCCGAGGCGAAATGGGACAGCGCTTTTGGCGCCGGGCGCCCCGGCTGGCACATCGAGTGCTCGGCCATGAGCTGCGCCACCCTGGGCGAGTCCTTCGACATCCACGGCGGCGGGGCGGACCTGCAGTTTCCGCACCACGAGAACGAAATCGCGCAAAGCGAAGGAGCCCATGGGAAGCCGCTGGCGCGCTTCTGGGTGCACAACGGCTTTGTGCGCGTGGACAACGAGAAGATGAGCAAGTCTCTGGGCAATTTCTTCACCATCCGGGATGTGCTCAAGGAATACGACGCCGAGACCCTGCGTTTCTTCATGGTGCGTGCAC
The DNA here is from genome assembly GCA_023954095.1 of Burkholderiaceae bacterium. GTDB lineage: Bacteria > Pseudomonadota > Gammaproteobacteria > Burkholderiales > Burkholderiaceae_C > Simplicispira. The sequence continues at coordinate 6,254 of JAMLIQ010000073.1, forward strand.
ATTACCGCAGCGCCTTGAACTACAGCGACGCCCACCTGGACGATGCGCGCCAGGCGCTCAAGCGCCTGTATACGGCGCTCAGCCTGGTGAAGTCTGCCGATGTCGCCGCGATTGACTGGACCGATCCCTGGGCGGCACGTTTTCGCGCCGCCATGGACGAAGACTTCGGTACGCCCGAAGCCGTGGCCGTGCTGTTTGACCTGGCGGGCGAAGTCAACCGCAGCCAATCTGCCGCCGCTGCGGGCCTGCTCAAGGCCCTGGGGGCCTGCCTGGGATTGCTGCAGGGCGATCCGCAAGCATTTTTGCAGGCCGGTGCCGGTTTTGATGAGGCGGCCATTGCCGCACGCATTGCCGAGCGCGCCGCCGCCAAGGCTGCCAGGAATTTCGCCGAAGCCGACCGTATCCGCAACGAGCTGCTGGCCGCCGGAATCGTCCTCAAGGACGCGCCAACCGGTACCACCTGGGAAGCGGCGACGTGATGATTTTTTGGATAAGAATGGCTTTTATGGCATATGGTGCTTGCGGTGTCAGCTCCTGAAAAGATAGCAGTCGAGGCCTCTGGCCTGGCCTCTCCCGGCTACTGGTTGGATGCGCGCAAGCACCTGATGAAAAAGGATCGGGTGATGAAGCGCCTGATTCCGCAGTTGGGCGATGGCACGCTGCAGTCGCGCGGCGATGCCTTCAGCACGCTGGCGCGCTCCATCGTGGGCCAGCAGATCTCGGTCAAGGCCGCACAGACCGTGTGGGACCGTTTTGCTGCTTTGTCCCCGGCCATTACGCCGGGCGATGTGCTCAAGCTCAAGATCGACGATATGCGCGCCGCCGGCCTGTCGGTGCGCAAGGTCGAGTACCTGGTGGACCTGGCCCTGCATTTCGATGCCGGCAAGCTGCATGTGGACGGCTGGCATGGCATGGACGACGAGGCCATCATTGCCGAACTGGTGGCCATCCGCGGCATCGGCCGCTGGACGGCGGAGATGTTTCTCATCTTTCACCTGATGCGGCCCAACGTGCTGCCCCTGGATGACGTGGGGCTGATCAACGGCATCAGCAAAAACTATTTCTCGGGCGACCCGGTCAGCCGCAGCGATGCCCGCGAGGTGGCCGAGGCCTGGAAGCCCTGGTGCAGCGTGGCCACTTGGTATATTTGGCGCTCGCTGGACCCGCTGCCGGTGACGTACTGAACCTGCTCAACGCGCGTCGCTGCGACCATTTGCGCATTGCGCACAAGGAGAACAACTTGGCGAAGAAGACATTCCTGGATTTCGAGAACCCGATTGCCGAACTCGAAACCAAGATCGAGGAACTGCGTTACGTGCAGACCGAAAGTGCGGTGGACATCTCCGATGAGATCGACCAGCTCAGCAAGAAGAGCCTGCAGCTCACCAAGGACATTTATTCCGACCTGACGCCCTGGCAGATCACGAAGATTGCCCGCCACCCCGAGCGCCCCTACACGCTCGACTATGTGCGCGATCTCTTCACCGATTTCGTCGAAATGCACGGTGACCGCCACTTTGCCGACGACAAATCGATTGTGGGCGGCCTGGCGCGTTTCAATGGCCATGCCTGCATGGTGCTGGGCCACCAGAAGGGGCGCGACACCAAGGAGCGTGCCGCACGCAACTTCGGCATGACGCGGCCCGAGGGCTACCGCAAGGCGCTGCGCCTGATGCAGACGGCCGAGAAGTTCGGTCTGCCGGTGTTCACCTTTGTCGACACGCCCGGCGCTTTCCCCGGCATCGACGCCGAGGAGCGCGGCCAGTCCGAAGCCATTGGCCGCAACATCTACGAGATGGCACAGCTCGAAGTACCCATCATCACCACCATCATCGGCGAGGGAGGCTCGGGCGGCGCGCTGGCCTTGAGCGTGGGCGATCAGCTCTTGATGCTGCAGTATTCCATCTACTCCGTCATCAGTCCCGAGGGCTGCGCATCCATCCTCTGGAAGACCAGCGAGAAGGCGCAGGAGGCTGCCGAGGCCCTGGGCATCACCGCGCACCGGCTCAAGGCGCTGGGCCTGGTAGACAAGATCGTCAGCGAGCCTGTGGGCGGGGCGCACCGCGACCCCAAGCAGATGTCTTCGCTGCTCAAGCGCGCGCTGGGCGATGCCTTCCGCCAGGTCTCCGACCTCAAGACCAAGGACCTGCTCGAGCGCCGCTACGCACGCCTGCAAAGCTATGGCCGTTTTACCGACACCAAGGCCGATAGCCGCTGACCGGCGCCCCAGCGCCAGAACCAAGGAGGTAAAACCCTTGGGGCACTGAGGTGCATCAAGATGTACGATGGTTTGCAGACTGCCACGGTGTGGCGGCAAGGGAGCAGACCATGGCGCTGATGAAGACCCTGCGGGGCCAGATTCTTCTGATTTGTGTGGCCTTTCTGGTCGCCGGGCTTGCGGCCCTGGCTGCAGCCAACTACCTGGCGGTGCGCAGCCAGGCCTATGCTTCGCTCGAATCGCAGTCCCGGGCGCTGGCCCTGAGCCATACCGATGCCCTGCGCGACTGGGTGCGCAGCAAGGCCCTGATTGTCCAGGCGTCGGCGGCGGCGCTGGACGACCCGGACGCTGCGCGTGCCCTGAACCTGCTGCAAAAAGCCGGCAGCTTCCACACCACCTATTTCGGCTATGCCGACAAGCGCACCGTGTTCTCCGAGCCGCAGAACCTGCCGCCCGATTACGACCCCACAGCCCGGCCCTGGTACCAGCAAGCGGCGGGCGCGCAGGCCCCCATCCTGACGGCGCCCTACCTGGACGCGGGGGGCGCAGGACTGGTGGTCACCTTTGCCACGGCGGCGCGCCAGGGCAGCGATGTCAAGGCGGTGCTGGCGGGCGATGTGTCGCTGTCGGCCGTGGTGGGCAATGTGGCCTCCATCAAGCCCACGCCGTCCAGCTATGCCTTTCTGGTGGGGGGCGATGGCAACATCATCGCCCACCCGGATGTGAAACTGGCCCTCAAGCCGGCCACGGAACTCTCGAGCCAGTTATCGGCCGCAGCGCTGGCGCAAATGGCACGCAGCACGGGGCTGAGCGCGGTGGACCTGAATGGCCGCGCCATGCTGCTGGCGGTGGCGCCGGTGGAGGGAACCTCCTGGATGCTGGCCATCGCCCTGGACAAGAGCGAGGCGCTGGCGGCCATTACTACCATGCTGCAGGTGTCCATCGGCACCGGCATTGTGGTGCTGTTGGTCGCCGGGGTGGCGCTGGCCGCGCTTCTGGCGCGGCGCCTGCGCCGCCTGACGCAGGTGCGTGACGCCATGCGCGATATTGGCTCGGGCGAGGGAGATCTTGCCCGCCGCATCGACGCGCAAGGCGAGGACGAACTGGCGCAGATCGCCACCGACTTCAACAGCTTTGCCTCCAAGCTCTCGGGGGTGCTGATGCAGATCCGCGATGCCAGCGGGTCGGTGCGCGTGGCGTCCGAGGAAATCGCCTCCGGCAACCAGGACCTGAGCAGCCGCACCGAACTGACGGCCTCGAACCTGCAGCAGACCACGGCGTCCATGGAGCAGTTGACGGAAACCGTACGCCACAATGCCGACGCTGCGCGGCAGGCCAACCAATTGGTCGCCCAGGCGTCCAGCGTGGCGCAGCACGGCGGCAAGGTGGTGGGCGACGTGGTGGCCACCATGGAGCAGATCAATACCGCCTCGCGCAAGATCTCCGACATCATTGGCGTCATTGATGGCATTGCGTTCCAGACCAACATCCTGGCGCTCAATGCTGCTGTCGAGGCGGCGCGGGCCGGTGAACAGGGCCGGGGTTTTGCCGTGGTGGCCAGCGAGGTGCGCAGCCTGGCCAGCCGCAGCGCAGAAGCCGCCAAGGAGATCAAGGGCCTGATCAGCGCCTCGGTGCAGGAGGTGGCCAATGGCTCGCGGCTGGTGAACGATGCGGGCACCACCATGACCGACATCGTTACGTCGGTGCAGCGGGTGACCGACATCATGGCAGAGATCAGCGCATCCACCAGCGAGCAAAGCACCAGCATTGCCGAGGTGGGACAGGCCGTGAGCCAGCTCGACCAGATGACCCAGCAAAATGCGGCGCTGGTCGAAGAAAGTGCCGCTGCGGCCCAAAGCCTCAAGGACCAGTCTGTGCGCCTGACCGAAGTGGTGGGGAGCTTTCGCCTCGCCGCGTAGCACGGCCGGACAGGGCTCTGGCGCACAATGCGCCCCCATGTCTGCACTGAACAATGTTTTGGCCGCCCCAGGAGTGGCGTCGTGACCGAGAAATTCACGCAAGCCATGGCCTGCTTTTCCCCGGCTTTGCCGCTGGCCGTGGGCCTGAGCGGCGGCGCCGACTCCACGGCCTTGCTGCTGGCCTGTGCCGAGCGCTGGCCGGGGCAGGTACGTGCCATCCATGTGCACCATGGGCTGCAAAGTGCCGCCGATGATTTCGAACGCCACTGTGCGGCCCTGTGCACGCGTCTGCAGGTGCCGCTGGCGGTACAGCATGTGGACGCCCGTCCCGCGCCAGGCCAGAGCCCGGAAGATGCTGCCCGTGCAGCACGCTACAGGGCTTTTGAGGCTGCAGCGCTTTCCAGTCAGCCGCCTTCAGCTATTCAATCAATAGCATTGGCGCAGCATGCGGACGACCAGGTGGAAACGCTGCTGCTGGCGCTTTCCCGCGGCGCGGGGGTGGCCGGGCTGGCCGCAATGCCTGCCCGCTGGCAGCGCAGCGGTCTGGCCTGGCACCGCCCTTTGCTGCGTGTGCCTGGGGCAGAACTGCGGGCCTGGCTTCGGGTGCGGGGCGAGCGGTGGGTGGAAGACCCCAGCAACCAGGATGAGCGCTACACCCGCAACCGTATCCGTGCGCGCCTGCTGCCGGTGCTGGAGTCCGTCTTTCCGGCATTCCGTGACACTTTTCCCCGCAGCGCGGGCCATGCTGCGCAGGCGAGTGAACTGTTGCTGGAGATCGCGCAGCAAGACCTCGAAGCGGTGGGCCTGCCGCCGCGCATTGCTGCGCTGCAGGCCCTGAGCCGCGCGCGGCAGGCCAACCTCCTGCGCCACTGGCTGCGCCAGGCACACCAGACCACACCCGCTGCGGCGCAGCTCGATGAGTTGCTGTCCCAGGTCGCCGCCTGCACCACGCGCGGGCACCATATCCACATCAAGGTGGGCCGGGGATTTGTCGCGCGCGAAGGTGCGCTGCTCCGTTGGTACAATCCCTAGGTTTTGGCCCACATCAGCACGACCACCAGCGGCGCCCCAAAACGTTGTTCACCCTGCGCCGCAAGAACCGGTGTCGTCACCAAGCTATCCCCATGCCATTGATCGTTCACAAATACGGCGGCACCTCGATGGGTTCGCCCGAGCGCATCCGCAATGTCGCCAAGCGTGTGGCCAAGTGGGCACGCGCCGGCCACCAGATGGTCGTGGTGCCCAGTGCCATGAGCGGCGAAACCAACCGCCTGCTGGCCCTGGCCAAGGAGCTGGCGCCATCGCGTGTGTCGCCAGCCTACAACCGCGAACTGGACATGCTCGCCGCCACGGGCGAGCAGGCATCGTCGGCGCTGCTGGCCATCGCGCTGCAGGCCGAGGGCATGGAGTCCGTCAGCTATGCCGGCTGGCAGGTGCCCATCCGCACCGACAGCAGCTACACCAAGGCACGCATCGAATCCATCGACGACCAGCGCGTGCGCGCCGACCTGAATGCCGGCAAGGTGGTCATCGTCACCGGTTTCCAGGGCATCGATGAGCAAGGCCACATCACCACGCTCGGCCGGGGCGGCTCCGACACCTCGGCCGTGGCCGTGGCGGCCGCGATGAAGGCCCATGAGTGCCTGATCTACACCGACGTCGATGGCGTCTACACCACCGACCCGCGCGTGGCGCCCGCTGCCCGCCGCCTGACCACCGTGAGCTTCGAGGAAATGCTGGAAATGGCCAGCCTCGGCAGCAAGGTGCTGCAGATCCGTTCGGTTGAGTTTGCCGGCAAATACAAGGTGCCCATGCGCGTGCTCTCGAGCTTCACGCCCTGGGACATCGACATCCACGAAGAAGCCCAATCCGGCACGCTGATCACTTTTGAGGAAGACGAAAAAATGGAACAAGCCGTCGTATCCGGCATCGCCTTCAACCGCGATGAAGCCAAGATTTCCGTGCTCGGCGTGCCCGACACCCCCGGCATCGCCTACCGCATCCTGGGCCCCGTGGCCGATGCCAACATCGAAGTCGATGTCATCATCCAGAACCTGAGCAAGGACGGCAAGACCGACTTCAGCTTCACCGTGCACCGCAACGACTATGCGCGCACCGTCGAGCTGCTCAAGGAAAAGGTTCTGCCCGTGCTGGGTGCCCAGGAAGTCGTTGGCGACGCCAAGATCTGCAAGATCAGCATCGTCGGTATCGGCATGCGCAGCCATGTGGGCGTGGCCAGCACCATGTTCCGCGTGTTGAGCGAAGAGGGCATCAACATCCAGATGATCTCCACGTCCGAGATCAAGACCTCGGTGGTCATCGACGAAAAATACCTGGAACTGGCCGTGCGCGCACTGCACACGGCCTTCGGTTTGGACAAGCCCGCAGAGTAAAGGCGCTTCCAAACTGAGGCATAATAGCGGGATTGGAAACGTGACCGAGTGGCCGAAGGTGCTCCCCTGCTAAGGGAGTATGGGGTGTAGAGCCTCATCGAGGGTTCGAATCCCTCCGTTTCCGCCAACACAGAACCCCAAGTGATTGATTCACTTGGGGTTTTTTGTTTTCTTGCTCGGATGGTATGCCATTTGGTATGCCATGGCATGTTGGCTTTTACTGAACGTCGTCGGACAAGCTCGGCGTGACCCGGCTTCACGCCGCACATGTTGACTGTGCAATTGCGCGGGCTGGAAGCTGATGGTTTGGTATCTCAGACCGTGTTTGCGGAGTTACCGCCGAGCGTCGAGTACGAGATCAGCTCAAAGACGAGGGCGCTTGGTCCCACGACGCAAGCCCTTATTGAATGGCGGGCTGAGCACGGTGGCAGCGCACCAGCGGCTAGCCCGGTTTCAAGCGGTCGTAAACCAAAGAGCTGAAGAGGGCTGCGTGGTGTTGGTCTAGTCCAGCTTGCACCAGCGCGCACAGTGCCAGAATCGCCGGATGATTGCAAATGCTTCCGAAATTTTGCGTGCCTTCATCGCAGCAGAACAGAAACGGCTTGAAGGCTTCGGAATGAACCATATGCCGACGCTTGGAAAGGCCTACGAGGCCATCACCATGGCGGCGGTCGACAAAGAGTTCGTACTTCCACCCGGGCTGGATCTCCGGGTGGTATCTGGCTTCATCGAGGGATCAGACAACCAATTTGATTGCATGCTGGTTCAAGGAGATGGACAGCGGTATGGCCTGACCACCGAGTACCGTTATCCAATTGAAAAGGTACTTTGCGTCATTGAGGTCAAGAAGACCCTGACCAAAGCCGACCTGACCGATGCCATCAACCAACTAGCAGAAGTGCAAAAGCTCCATTTGCAGGCAACTTACGGAACTAAAGCCGAGAAGCCTTTTTCTTCAGTCCGCAGCGCGATCCGTTCCTACGAACGGATCACGGGGAAGATAGGGCCAGACAGCTACAGAGCGCTGGACGAAATGCCTCTGCAGGAGAAAACCCTTATAGGGTTCTTGGAACGTCAGCGCCACGTCCCCGTTACGGTAGTACTGGGATATGACGGCTTTAAAACAGAGGCAGGTCTTCGCCGCAGCCTGCTCAAAATCATGGATGGCACAGTTGGCAAGCAAAGTAACGCGTCGATTGATCTTCTGCCAACACTTGTCACTTCGGGCGATTTCAACATCGTAAAGTGCAACGCCCAGCCATACATGGTGCATCGAAGTGCAGACAGCTGGGTTGCCGCCGCTTCCACACGGCACAACGCCGCGCTCATTCTGCTTGAGCTGCTGTGGACCAAGATATCGTTCTTTTGCAACATCAGAATGCCGTTTGGGGACGACATGGAGAGCGAGAACCTAAAGGAGTTATTCGCGCTGCAGGCAACAATTCATGGCGACACTTTCGGCTGGATCGTAATCCCGTTCGAGCATCCAGAATCGAAGCTGTCCAGAGCGCAATCAATACCCTGGCAACCTGCCCGAGTCAGCCCTGCTGCAATGTCGCTCGTGAACCAAGTCGCCTTCGGTGGAGGAGAAACCACGCTTTCCGAAAGCCTAGCTGACTACATTAAAGAAACCCATGGCGTGTCGATGGATGAGGCAGTGCTTGAACTCATCCAGAGTGATGGATTCGCCAAGTCAGGCAATAGGTTGAAGGGCACTTCACCAACAACGTTTGTCGCATCGCTCGATGACGACAGCGGGTATCTAGCGATCAATCGCGATCAACTTGAGAAATGGTGCGCTGCTCAGGGACTGGAGCCAACCATCATCGCCATCTTTAATTTGTAGAAGTGTTGATTTCCACGCAGAAGTGACCCACTAACCCCCAGGATTTCCATCCAAACCTGACCCACGTACTAACCCTAACCTGCTGCTTTGCTGAGCAGCAGGAGACCAGGAGTGATAGACGTGGCAACCCACTGCCGCCATCGTTGCCCTGTCACTGGCATGCGGCTTGACAGCCTGCGGCAGCAACCACCTGACCTGCAATGACGAAGAGGCCAAAAAAGAAGTCCTTGAAGTCATCCACTCGCACATCGACAACGTCGGTGGATTCGACTCCAGGATCAAGCCCTACCTCGGAAAACGCTACCTGTCCAATGTCTCCACCACCGAGTCCGACAAGGAGCTTGGAAGGCACCTGTGCAGGAATTTACTGGGTCAATACAGCTCATTGCTGTATCCGGG
>JAMLIQ010000074.1 GCA_023954095.1 Burkholderiaceae bacterium
CCTGGGCGTGGAAGTGCTGCCCGTGCTCAACAAGATGGACCTGCCGCAGTCCGACCCGGAGAACGCCAAGGCCGAAATCGAGGATGTGATCGGCATTGATGCGACCGACGCCATTCCGTGCTCGGCCAAGACGGGCATGGGCATCGATGAAATTCTGGAAGCCATCGTTGCCAAGGTGCCGGCGCCGCGCGGCAACCCGGAGGGCCCGCTGCGCGCCATGATCATCGACAGCTGGTTCGACAGTTATGTAGGCGTGGTGATGCTGGTGCGCGTGGTCGACGGTCGGTTGCTCAAGGGCGAGCGTTTCAAGATGATGGCCACGGGGGCGGCCTACAACGCTGACAACCTGGGCGTTTTTACCCCCACCAACGAGCCGCGCGACCGGCTGGAGGCCGGTCAGGTGGGCTTCATCATCGCCGGTATCAAGGAACTGCAGGCGGCCAAGGTGGGCGATACCATCACGCTGGAAAAGAAGCTGCCGAACAACGCGGGCCCCGCGACCGAAGCACTGCCCGGTTTCAAGGAAATCCAGCCCCAGGTGTTTGCGGGGCTCTACCCCACCGAGGCGAGCGAATACGACCAACTGCGCGATGCACTGGAAAAGCTCAAACTCAACGACGCGTCGCTTCATTACGAGCCCGAGGTCAGCCAGGCGCTGGGCTTCGGCTTCCGCTGTGGGTTCCTGGGGCTCTTGCACATGGAAATCGTGCAGGAGCGCCTGGAGCGCGAGTTTGACCAGGATCTGATTACCACCGCGCCCAGTGTGGTCTACGAGGTGGTCATGCCCGGCGGCGAGGTATTAATGGTGGAAAACCCCGCCAAGATGCCCGATCAGGGAAAACTCCAGGAAATACGCGAGCCCATCGTCACCGTGCATCTGTACATGCCGCAGGACTATGTCGGCCCGGTGATGACCCTGGCGAACCAGAAGCGTGGCGTGCAGATGAACATGCAGTACCACGGCCGCCAGGTGATGCTCACCTATGAGATGCCGCTGGGCGAAATCGTGCTCGACTTCTTCGACAAGCTCAAGTCCGTGAGCCGGGGCTACGCCTCCATGGATTACGAGTTCAAGGAGTACCGTGCGTCGGACGTGGTGAAGGTCGACATCCTGCTCAACGGCGAGAAGGTCGATGCGCTGTCCATCATCGTGCACCGCAGCCAGAGCCAGTACCGCGGCCGCGCTGTGGTGGCCAAGATGCGCGAAATCATCAGCCGCCAGATGTTCGACGTGGCCATCCAGGCTGCCATTGGCGCCAATATCATTGCACGCGAGACCATCAAGGCACTGCGCAAGAATGTTCTGGCGAAGTGCTATGGCGGCGACATCAGCCGCAAGCGCAAGCTCCTGGAGAAGCAGAAAGCAGGCAAGAAGCGTATGAAACAGATTGGTTCGGTCGAGGTGCCCCAGGAGGCTTTCCTGGCCATTTTGCAGGTGGAAGATTGATGCAGGCCATGCAAATTCTGACGTCGCTGGTGCTGGCGGCCTTCGCCGGCTATATGGGGGCCTGGTACTTTGGGGCCATTGAGGGCAATTTTGCCCTGCTGCTGTTTCTGACGACCGTCGTCACGGGTTGCTACTGGCTTGCCGAGCGGCTGTATTTCTTGCCGCGCCGCCGCCGGGCCGCCCAGGCCATCGAAGATGCCGCCGTGCAGCGCCGCGCCGAGCTGGACCGCATGGGTATTGCGCAGGTGGACATCGATGTGCAGGACGACAAGGCCCGTTTGCTCATGCAGCCCTGGTGGCTGGACTGGACGGCGGGGCTTTTCCCGGTGATTGCTGCGGTGTTTCTGTTGCGCTCATTCCTCTTCGAGCCTTTCAAGATTCCTTCGGGCTCCATGATTCCGACCTTGCTGGTGGGTGATCTGATTCTGGTGAACAAGTTTACGTACGGCGTGCGTTTGCCTGTCATCCACACCAAGGTGACGGAGGGAACCCCCCCCCAGCGTGGCGACGTGATGGTTTTTCGCTACCCCCCCCAGCCGAACCTGGACTACATCAAACGTGTGGTGGGCGTGCCGGGGGACGAGGTGGCGTACATCAACAAACGCCTGACCATCAATGGGCAGGTGATCGAGACATCGGCGCAGCCCGACTTCTTTGACGAGAGCGCGATGCGTTACTTCAAGCAGTTCGAAGAACAATTGGCCGGGCACCCCCATCGATTGCTCAACAACCCCGATGTGCCTGCTTTTGTACAGGGGGCCAGTAATTTTGCGTACCGTGACAACTGCCGTTACAGTGTCGAAGGTGTGGTGTGCAAAGTGCCTGAAGGGCAGTATTTCATGATGGGTGACAACCGCGATAATTCGCTCGATTCGCGTTATTGGGGCTTTGTGCCGGAAGCCAACATCGTGGGCAAAGCCTTTTTTGTCTGGATGAATTTCGGTAACCTCAAACGCATTGGTTCGTTTCACTGAGCCTCCGCCGTCACAGCACACCATTTAGAGGGGAAATCCATGCATGCACACCATTCAGCCCGTCGTTCGCGCCAGCGCGGCCTGTCTTTCATCGGCGTGATTTTTGTCGGTCTGCTGGCCGTCGCGGCTTTTGCCATCGGCGGACAGTCGGTCCCGATCTTTCTGGAATACCACGCCATCGGGAAGGCCGCCAACAAGGCGGCCAAAGAAGGATCCACTGTGCCAGAGATTCGCGCTAGTTTTGATCGGGCCGCAGCCATCGACGACATTTCTTCGATCACGGGCAAGGATCTCGAAATTACCAAACGAGGCGACAAGATTGTCGTGTCCTTCAAGTACTCGCGCGAGATCGCATTGGCGGGCCCGGCCTACCTGGTCTACCGTTTTGAAGATTCGACCAAATAGGTGCAGCCCGCTCTTTTTGCGCTGCAGGAACGCCTGCAGCACCGGTTTTCGGATCCAGCCCTGCTGCAGCGGGCTGTGACGCACCGCAGTTTCAGTGCGGACCACAACGAGCGGTTGGAGTTTCTGGGCGATTCGGTGCTCAACCTCGCCGTCGCCAGCCTCCTGTATGTTCGGCTGGGGTCTCAGCCCGAGGGCGATCTTTCGCGCGTGCGTGCCAATTTGGTCAAACAGGAAACGCTGCACCAGCTGGCGCTGGGACTGCGCCTGTCCGAGGTGCTGCGCCTGGGCGAGGGGGAGGCCCGCTCCGGTGGGCAGAAGCGGCCCTCCATTCTGGCCGATGCCTTGGAGGCGCTGATCGGCGCCGTGTATCTGGATGCGGGTTATGCATCGGCCGAGGCCCTGGTGCTTCGCCTGCTCGATGCCGTGGAGATCAATCCGCAGATGCAGGCTGCCGCCAAGGATGCGAAGACCGCGTTGCAGGAGTGGCTGCAGGGCCGCAAAATGCAATTGCCCCAGTACCGCGTGGTGACCACCGAGGGGGCGGCGCATCGCCAGACCTTTGATGTGGAATGTGCCATTGCCGAACTGGCCTTGGCAGAACGCGGTCTTGGTGGCTCACGCCGCGCGGCCGAGCAATCCGCTGCGACGGCCATGCTGGCCACACTGAAAGCACGACATTCATGAACGAGAATGCTACGAAAAATGTAGCTGATAGCGACGTAAATACGGGCGCTGAAGGCGAAAATAGCCTCGAATCCATGTTGGCTGCAGCCCGGCCGGCTGGTGCTGTCGAGGTCGATGCGAAAGGGCAGCGCTGCGGCGTGATCGCCATTGTCGGCAAACCCAACGTGGGGAAGTCCACGCTGCTCAATGCCCTGGTGGGGCAGAAGATCAGCATTACCTCCCGCAAGGCACAGACCACGCGCCACCGCATCACCGGCATCCGAACGCGGGAGCAGACACAGTTCATCTTCGTTGACACCCCCGGTTTCCAGACACGCCACGCCACGGCGCTGAACAAATCGCTCAACAAGACGGTGATGGGTGCGATTGGCGACGTGGATCTGATCCTCTTTGTGGTCGAGGCCGGCAGTTTCACCTTGGCTGATGCCAAGGTGCTTTCGCTGTTCAAGGCCGGTATTCCCACGCTGCTCATCGCCAACAAGCTGGACAACATCCACCGCCGCGCCGAAATCGCCCCCTGGCTCAAGAGCATGCAGGAGCGCCATGCCTTCGCCGAGTTCGTGCCCATGTCGGCCAAGAACAAAGGCGATATCGAGCGGCTCTACGGCATTTGCGAAAAATACCTGCCCGAGCAGGCCTGGTGGTACGCCGAGGACGAGCTGACCGACCGCAGCGAGAAATTCCTCGCCAGCGAGACGGTGCGCGAAAAACTGTTCCGCTTCACCGGCGATGAACTGCCCTACACGTCCACTGTGGTCATCGACCAGTTCAGTGAAGAGAAAAGCAAACAGCACAAGCGCCTGGTGCGCATTGCCGCCACCATCGTGGTCGAGCGCGACAGCCACAAGGCCATGGTGATCGGCGACAAGGGGGAGCGTCTCAAGCGCATCGGTACCGAAACCCGCCAGGAGCTGGAAAAGCTGATGGACGCCAAGGTGTTCATCGAAATCTGGGTCAAGGTGCGCAGCGGCTGGGCGGATGACGAAGCACGGGTGCGCTCCTTTGGGTATGAGTGAAACACCCCCTGCGTCGTTTTGCGTCTTCCCTCTCAAGGGGGACGCCACCGATGGCCTGGTGAAGCCCGTTCCATGGTGGCCACGGGTTTGGCGCTGCGCCGGTTGGAATATTGAATGAAACCGGCCTCTAACGCTTATGCAGCAAGCGTTGGTAGCTTCTGAAATCATAGCAAAATGCCCGCGCGCCGCTTTTCCAACGAGCCGGCTTTTGTGCTGCACCGCTACGACTGGAGTGAGTCCAGCCTGATTCTGGAAGTGTTCACGCGCCACCATGGCCGCACAGCGCTGGTGGCCAAGGGGGCGAAGAAGCCCAGTTCCAACTTCCGACCGGTGCTGCTGCCGCTGCAGCCGCTGCACCTGACCTGGACCCAGAGCGATGCGGGCACCGGCGACATTCACGCCCTCAAAGGGGCGGAATGGGTGGGCGGCCACATCATGCCCACGGGGGATGCGCTGCTCTCGGGCACTTACCTGAACGAACTGCTGCTGCGCCTGCTCGCGCGCGATGACCCGCACACCCACCTGTTCGACAGTTACGGTGCCGTGGTGCGCGTGCTGGCCAGCGAACACGGCGAGGCGCTGGAGCCTGTGCTGCGCAGCTTCGAATTGCTGTTGCTGCGCGAAATCGGCCTGCTGCCGGCGCTGGATGCCCAGACGCTCACGGGCAGCGGTTTGGTGCCAGAGGCCCGCTACGCCCTGGTGGCCGAGGGCGGTCTGCGCGCCGCTGCTCCGGGCGAGCGGGCCAGCCTGTCGGGGGCGCGGTGGCTGCACCTGCACGATGCGCTGCAGGCAAGCGCGTCTTTTGCCGAACTGCTGCGTGCCTGCGCGCCGGTGGCCAGCGAACTCAAACCGCAACTGCGCACCCTGTTGCAATACCATTGCGGCAGCCCGTTGCTGCGCACGCGCCAGTTCATGATGGATATGCAATCACTATGAGCGCTGGTGGTGCACCATCGCGCCAACGGTGGGCGCTGTTCCTTGTCGCACTCTTGCGTAAGTTCCTATGAATCCACTTTCCCACGGACACCGCACCGCACTGTCGGTCAACGTCAACAAGGTTGCGCTGGTGCGCAACACGCGCCATCTGGGCATCCCCAGTGTGCTGCGCGCGGCCCGGCTGTGCCTGCAGGCCGGTGCCAACGGCATCACGGTGCATCCGCGCCCCGACGAACGCCATATCCGTGCCAGCGATGTGCACGAACTGGCCCAGCTCATGAAAGACTGGCCCGATCGGGAATACAACATCGAGGGCAATCCCTCGCAGAACCTGATGGACTTCATCCGCCAGGTGCGCCCGCACCAGGCCACCTTTGTGCCCGACAGCGAAGACCAGTTCACCAGCGACCATGGCTGGAGCTTTCCGCAGGATGCCGCCCGCCTGGCGCCTTTGACAGCCGAATGCCAGGCGCTGGGTGTGCGCGTGAGCCTGTTCATGGACCCGGTGCCCGCACAGATGGCGCAGGCCCGGGCGGTGGGTGCGGACCGGGTGGAGCTGTACACCGAACCCTATGCCGCGGCCTGGGGCACCGAACGGCAGGCCCTGCAACTCGAACGCTACCGCGCCGCCGCCCAGGCGGCCCTGGACGTGGGCCTGGGTGTGAACGCGGGGCATGACCTCAACCGTGACAATCTGGCCGCTTTTGTGCGCGGCGTCCCGGGGGTGCTGGAAGTGTCCATTGGCCATGCCTTGATTGCCGATGCGCTGGAGCTGGGCTACGCCGCCACGGTGCAGGCCTACCAGGCCTGCATAGACAACGGGTTTGAAAACTCCTGAATTGATAGCTGCCAGCGCTTGATACATAAGCGCTGGAGGCCAATTTCATCCAAAAAAACCATGATTTACGGCATTGGCACCGACATCTGCGATGTGCGCCGCATCCGCGCCAGCCTTGCGCGCCATGGCGACCGTTTTGCCGAAAAAGTGCTGACTGCGGCCGAGCTGGCCACCTGGCGCGCGCGCAGTGCGCGTTGGCCCGAGCGGGGCGTGCGCTATCTGGCGACACGCTTTTCCGCCAAGGAGGCGTTCAGCAAAGCCATTGGCCTGGGCATGCGCATGCCCATGACCTGGCGGCTGTGCGAGGTGGGCACCTTGCCCAGCGGCCAGCCCGTCATCGTGCTGCACGGTGCGCTGAAGGACTGGTTTGACACCCGGGGCCTCACGGCCCACCTGAGCGTGACCGATGAATCCGACTATGCTGCAAGTTTCTGTGTTGTAGAAAAAGAAGAAAAATAGACCTCTAGGGCTTATCTATCAAGCGCTAATAGCTATAAAATATATAGCAATCAAACCCCTCGCACCATGACAGAACACGCACCCCTCATTCTTGACGTCGCCGGTACCACCCTGTCGGCCGTGGACTGCCGCCGTCTGGCCCACCCCTTGACCGGCGGCGTGATCCTGTTTGCCCGCAACTGGGAGAACCGCGCCCAGCTGCTGGCACTGACCAGTGCCATCAAGGCGGTGCGTGACGATCTGCTGATCTGCGTGGACCACGAAGGCGGGCGCGTGCAGCGCTTTCGCAGCGACGGTTTCACTCACCTGCCGCCCATGCGTGCCCTGGGTGATCTGTGGATGCGCGACGGCAAGGGCGGGCTTGGCAGCGGGGCGCTGGCCGCCACCAATGCCGCCACGGCGGCGGGCTATGTGCTGGGCAGCGAACTGCGTTCCTGCGGGGTGGATTTCAGCTTCACGCCCATTCTGGATCTGGACTGGGGGGGCAGCACGGTGATTGGCGATCGCGCCTTTCACAGCGACCCGCGGGTGGTCACGCTCCTGGCCAAAAGCCTGGCCCACGGTCTGCTGCAGGCGGGCATGGCGCATTGCGGCAAGCATTTTCCCGGCCATGGTTTTGTGCATGCCGATTCACACACCGAAATCCCCGTGGACCGGCGCAGTCTCAAGGCCATCCTGCAAGACGATGCGGCGCCTTATGGCTGGCTGCGCAGCACGCTCACCAGTGTCATGCCGGCGCACGTGGTCTACCCCAGGGTGGACAGCCGTCCGGCCTGTTTTTCGCGCAAATGGCTGCAGGACATCCTGCGGGAAAAATTGGGTTTTGATGGGGCCATTTTCAGCGACGACCTGAGCATGGAGGGCGCGCGCCGCCTCGATGGCCAGCTGGTCAGCTACACCGATGCCGCCGTTGCGGCGCTGCAGGCCGGGTGCGACCTGGTGCTGCTGTGCAACCAGAGCCTGGGTGACGGGCGCGCCGTGGACGAGTTGCTCGACGGCCTTGCGCAGCAGTTGGAGCAGGGGCAGTGGCAGCCCAGCGCCGACAGTGAGGCGCGCCGCCTGGCGCAGTTGCCGCAAACCCTGCCGCAGGCCTGGGACGACCTGATGTTCCAGCCCGCGTACCAGCAGGCCCTGGAAATGCTGCCCAGATAGCGGTGTGCGCTGTCAGGCAGGCGGGGAGCTGTCGGTGTCTGGGGCGGCCTGGGCTGGTTCGGCAGGTTTGACCTCCTGCCCGGGTTTCCAGCGCCGTACCATGCGCTGGAAAATCAGCGTGTTCGGAATCTGCAGCAGCGTGCCCGCAGTGCCGGGGGCAATGTCTTCGAGCGTGGTGTACAGCAGGTTGATGTCGGTGACGCGACCGCGCGCCCCTTCCTTGTCGGCGGTGTCCAGCACCTCGATCACATCGCCCACGCGGAACGGACCCACCGCAAAAATCAGCAACGCGCAGAACAGGTTGGACAACACGCTCCAGGCGGCAAAAAAGGCCACGGCGCCGACGGTGGCGAAGCTCGTGAACGCTGTCCACAGCACGGTGGCCGAGACACCCATGCGCTCCAGTACCAACAACGTGGTGCCGAGCAGGATGGCCCAGCGCAGCACGCCGTTGAACAGCATCAGCATGTCGGCGGGCAGCTGGTAGTGCGCGCCCGCACGGCGCACCAGGCGGCGCAGCAGGTGCTGCAGCAGCCATGCCGCCAGCAGGATGAGCAGGATCTGCAGCCCGGGCACGATGATTTCGAGCCAGTCGTGCGCCCACTCGGGCAGATAGAACTTCAAGGAGCGTCGCATGTGTGGCCCACGCCCGGGTCAATGAACAGCGCCGTGCCTTGCGCCATTACGCTTCGCGGCGCAGCGCAGGGAACAGGATCACATCGCGGATGCTGGGACTGTCGGTCAGCAGCATCATCAATCGGTCGATGCCGATGCCGCAGCCGCCAGCCGGGGGCATGCCGTATTCGAGGGCGCGCACGAAGTCGTGGTCGTAGTACATGGCCTCGTCGTCGCCGCTGTCCTTGGCAGTCACCTGGGCGTGAAAGCGTGCGGCCTGGTCCTCGGCGTCATTCAGCTCGGAGAAGCCGTTGCCGAATTCGCGGCCGGTGATGTAGAGCTCGAACCGCTCGGTGACCTCGGGGCGCGCGTCGTTGGCGCGGGCCAGGGGCGAGATCTCGGTGGGGTGCTCCATGATGAAAGTGGGCTGCCACAGCTTGTCTTCTACCGTTTCCTCAAAGTACAGCACCTGCAGGCTGGCCAGGCTGCGGGTGGAGAGCTTGTTCTTTTCCTCGCTCATACCCAGTTTTTTCAATGCACTGATGAGCCAGGCGGCATCGTCCACATGGGCACCAGCCTCGGTGTGCTGGAAGATGGCCTCACGGATCGTCAGGCGCGCAAAGGGCTGGGCCAGGTCCACCTTGCGGCCCTGGTAGGTCAGCTGCAGTGTGCCCACCGCCTTCAGGGCCGCGTCGCGCACGAGCTGCTCGGTGAAGCCCATGAGGTCCTGGTAGTTCCAGTAGGCCGCGTAGAACTCCATCATCGTGAACTCGGGGTTGTGGCGCACCGAGATGCCTTCGTTGCGGAAGTTGCGGTTGATCTCGAACACGCGCTCGAACCCGCCCACCAGCAGGCGCTTCAAGTACAGCTCGGGCGCGATGCGCAGGTACATCTCCTGCTCCAGCGCGTTGTGGTGCGTCACGAAGGGCTTGGCGTTGGCGCCGCCCGGAATGGGGTGGAGCATGGGCGTTTCCACTTCCAGGAAGCCGTGCTGCACCATGAAGTCGCGGATGCCGCTCACCGCCTTGCTGCGCGCCACGAAGCGTTTGCGGGCCTGTTCGTCGGTCATCAGGTCGACATAGCGCTGGCGGTATTTCACCTCCTGGTCGGCAATGCCATGGAATTTGTCGGGCATGGGACGCAGGCTTTTGGTCAGCAGGCGCAAGGCGGTGACCTTGATCGAGAGTTCCCCGGTCTTGGTCTTCATGAGCGTGCCTTCGGCGCCCACGATGTCGCCCAGGTCCCAGTGTTTGAAGGCAGCGTAGAACGCTTCGCCCAGGGCATCGCGCGTGATGTAGAGCTGGATACGGCCCGTGGCGTCCTGCACGGTGGCAAAGCTGGCCTTGCCCATCACGCGCTTGAGCATCATGCGGCCGGCCACGCTGGCGGTGACCGGTGTGGCCTCCAGGGCTTCGGCAGCGCTTGCGCCGTAGGCATCCTGCAGCGCCGTGGTCTGGTGCGCCGGTTTGAAATTGTTGGGGAAAGCAACGCCCTTGCCCTCGGCCTGTGCCTCGCGCAGCGCGCGCAGCTTTTCGCGGCGCTCTGCGATGAGCTGGTTTTCGTCTTGGGGGGCGGGGGCTTGGTTCTGTTCAGACATGGGGGTGCCGTGGATACGGGGCGTGAAAAGGAGGGCTGGTAGCAGCCGAACCGCTGATTTTATGGCTTATGGAAAGGCGGCGGGGGTGGCTCGCGCCTTCCCAGCAGAGTCCAGGCGGTCTGCAGCAGGATTTTCAGGTCCAGCCACAGGGTGCGTGTGTGCACATACTGGCTGGCATAACGCAGCTTGGCAGGCAGTATTTCTTCGGCATAGGTGCGCTCAGGGTCTGCACTGCGCGCCAGCAGCGCGCTTTCGTTGCGGTAGGCCAGAGAGGCCAGGTCGGTGATCCCGGGGCGCACACTCAGCACGGTCTCGCGCAGGTCGGCCGGGTACAGCGCCACGTAGCGCGGCACTTCGGGCCGGGGGCCGACCAGGCTCATGTCACCCCACAGCACGTTGATGAGTTGCGGCAACTCGTCCACCTTGGAGCGGCGCAGCCAGGCGCCCGCGCGGGTGATGCGGGGGTCGGCTCCCACGGTCAGCGGCAGGCCTGCGGCCTCGGCCCCGGCACGCATGGTGCGGAATTTGAAAATGCTGAACAGGCGCCCCCCGCGCCCCACGCGCTGCTGCAGGAAAATCACCGGCCCGGGCGAATCCAGGCGTACCCACAGCGCCACGGCCAGCAGTGCCGGGGACAGCAGCAGCAGTGCCGTGGCGGCACAGGCGATGTCGAACAGGCGTTTACCCATCTCAGTGTTCCATGGCGCTGCGCGCCACCTGGGGGTGTTTCATCGCCCTAGCCCAGCAGTTCGTGCAGCGCGCCAATCACGCGGTCCTGGTCGGTATCGTGCATGGCCGTGAACAGTGGCAGGCTGAGCATGCACTGGTAGGCAGCTTCCGCGTGCGGAAACCGGGCCGGTGTGAGCTGGTAGCGGTCGCGCCAGTAGGGCTGGCGGTGCAATGGCACATAGTGCACGCTGGTGCCAATGCCCCGGTCAGACAGCGCCTGGATGATCTCGTCGCGCCCGACACGCGCCCCGGGCGCCAGCCGCACGACGTACAGGTGCCAGGCATGCGCATCCCCCGCCGGGGCGTCGGCAGGCAGCACCAGGGGCAGGCCCGCCAGTTGCGCCTGGTAGCGCGCCGCCAGGTGCTGGCGGCGCTGCACGAACTGTGGCAGCCGCGCCAGTTGTTCCACGCCCATCGCCGCGGCGATGTCGGTCATGTTGTATTTGAAGCCGGGCGCCACGATTTCGTAGTACCACGCGGGGGTTTTGGCGCTGAAGCGGTCGAAGGCGTCCCGGCTCATGCCGTGCAGGCGCATCACACGCATGCGTTCGGCCAGCGCGGGGTGGCGCGTTACGGCCATGCCGCCTTCGCCGGTGGTGATGGTTTTGTTGGCGTAGAAGCTGAACACCGTTACGTCGGACTGCAACTGCCCCACGAGCTGGCCCTGCCAGGTGGTGGGCAAGGCATGGGCGGCGTCTTCCACTACCTTCAGGCCATGCTCGTGTGCGATGGCCAGGATTTCATCCATGCGGCAGGCCAGGCCCGCGTAGTGCACCGGCATGATGGCCTTCGTCCGGGGCGTGATGGCGGCGCGGATGGCGTCGGGGTCGATGTTCAGCGTGACCGGGTCCACATCCACCAGCACCGGGTCGGCACCCAGGTAGCGCACTACTTCCACGGTGGCTGTGAAGGTCAGGGTGGGGGCAATCACTTCGTCGCCCGGGCCGATACCCAGGGCCTCCAGGGCCAGGTGCAGGCCCGCAGTGGCCGAATTGACGGCGATGGACTGCAGGCCGTTGCCACCGAGGTAGTCGGCAAAGGTCTGCTCGAATTCCCGGGTCTTGGGCCCGGTGGTCACCCAGCCCGAACGCAGGGCCTGGGTGACGGCGGCAATTTCTGCTTCACCGATGTCGGGGCGGGCGAAGGGGAGAAATGGGGGTGTGGTATCGGACATCGTCAAGGGAGAGGTGGGGTGCTGGGCGTGCCGCGTCCGACGGCGTGGTACTCCAGCCCCAGGGCCTGCATGTCGGCGGGTTCAAAAAGGTTGCGGCCATCGAACACGACAGGCTGGCGCAGTGCGCGTGCCAGGTGTGCAAAGTCGGGGCTGCGGAATTCCTTCCACTCGGTCACGATGACGAGTGCGTCTGCGTCTTCGAGCACGGCATGAACCTGGTCCAGCAGGCGCAGGCCGGGCCGCGCGCCCAGTACGCTGCGTGCCTGCGCCAGCGCCACCGGGTCGTAGGCAGCGACCTCGGCGCCCAGGCTCAGCAGGCGTTCGATGATGGACAGGCTGGGCGCCTCGCGCATGTCGTCCGTGCCCGGCTTGAAGGCCAGACCCCAGAGCGCGAAGCGCCGGCCGCGCAGATCCGGTCCGAAGCGTGCCACGATCTTGTCCACCAGCACCTGTTTCTGGTGCTCGTTCACGGCCTCGACGGCCTGCAGGATGCGCAGCTCCTGTCCGGCTTCGCGTGCCGTGTGCACCAGGGCTTTCACGTCCTTGGGGAAGCACGAGCCGCCGTAGCCCGTGCCGGCATAGAGAAAGTGCGTGCCGATGCGCGGGTCGGTGCCGATGCCGGTACGCACCTGCTCGATGTCGGCACCGATCTTTTCCGCCAGCAACGCCAGCTCGTTCATGAAGCTGATGCGCGTGGCCAGCATGGCGTTGGCGGCGTACTTGGTGAACTCCGCGCTGCGGATGTCCATCAGGATGAAGCGGTCGCGGTTGCGCATGAAGGGCGCGTAGAGCGTGCGCAAGGTCTGCGCGGCCTGTTCGCTGTCGGTGCCCACGATCACGCGGTCGGGGCGCATGAAATCCTGCACGGCGGAGCCTTCCTTGAGGAATTCGGGGTTGGATGCCACCGAGAACGCCAGCGCTGGCAGGCTACGCGCCTGCAGCACCTGTGCGACAAGCGCGCGCACGCGGTCCGCCGTGCCCACGGGCACCGTGCTCTTGTTGACGATGAGCCGGGGCTCCTGCATGCGTTCGGCAATGGCGCGCGCGGCGGCAAGCACATGCTGCAGGTCGGCCGATCCGTCTTCGCCCGCAGGCGTGCCCACGGCGATGAACTGAACATGGCCATGGGCCACGGCATGGTCCACATCCCCGGTAAAGGCCAGGCGCCCGCTGCGGGTGTTGCGCAGCACGATGTCGAGCAGGCCAGGTTCGTGGATGGGCAGCCCGCCGCGCAGCAGGGTGGCAATGCGTTCGGGGTCGCGGTCCAGGCAGACCACCTGGTTGCCCATTTCCGCTAGGCAGGCGCCCGTCACCAGGCCCACGTATCCGGTTCCGACGACGGTGATTTTCATGAGGCAGCGTTCACAGGGGTTTGACCGCCCAGGTCAGGCGGTGCGTACGTAAAAAAGGCGCCAGCCGCGCGGCAGGGGCGATCAGCCCTGCTGGCAGGCGCCGCGCGAGGGGCGGCGCCAGGGTCAGCCGCAGCGAGCGCAGCCTGGCGTCGGGAAATAGCGTGCGCAGCTCGGCGGGCGGGACTTTGCGCACGTCGGGATTGTGCGGGTTGTTCACCACAAAGTCATACACCAGCACACCACCGCCCGGCGCCACCCAGCGCCACAGCGTGCGCGCGAACTGCTGCCGGTAGCCGGGGTCGAGTAGCGAGCTGAACACGGTGAAGGCCAGCACGGCCTGCTGGCTGGCGTCGGCGATCGGTGCAGCGCAGGCGTCGCCTTCGAGGACGGCCACCCCACCGGGTAGCAGGGCGCGCGCGGCGGCGGCGCGTTCGGGCAGCAGTTCAATGCCGCCCAGCAGCCCGGGCGTGGCGCCCAGGCGCAGCAGGTCCAGCAGATTGCCGCCACTGCCGCAGCCCACTTCGAGCAGGGGGCGATCGGCCAGGCTGGCCCAGCCATGCAGGCGCCACAGGCACGCCATGGCGCGCAGGCGCTCCTGCTGCGCCTGCAGGGCGGCTGCGTTGGCGTACAGGCTGTAGCGGTTTGCGTCGGCTGCGCTGTCGCGCCGCGCGTAGCGTGTCTGCACGGCGTGGGTCTCGGGTGTGCTCATCGCGTGATTCTCGCGAAGCGTTGCGCCGGCGGGCGCTTGCGCAGCACATCCCACAAGCCTTGCCAGGTGCCCCAGCCATAGCCCAGGTGGAAGGCGGCGATCACGGCGGGCAGGCGCGGCAGCAGGTTCCAGGTCCGGGCGGCGCGTGCCGCCGCCATGCTCGCCAGCGCTAGATAGGCGCCATAGAGCGTCAGCAGTGCCGTGGCGGGCCAGGGCGTCCAGGGCAGCAGCAGGGCGCAAAGCGCGAGCGCGGCAACGAACAGCGCGGGCACGAGCTGGCGCAGCGAACCCGGCTGCCCGTGCTTGCGCACCACGAAGGGCCGCCAGTAGCCGTACTGCTGCTGCTGGGCGTAGAGGTGGCGCAGCGAGCCGCGCGGGTGGTAGACCGAGCGGATCGTGCCGCTCTGCCAGATGCGTCCGCTCCCCCGGCGCAGGCGCAGGTTGTGCTCGTCGTCCTGGTTACGCACCAGCGCCTCGTCAAACAGGCCGAAGCGCGTGAACGCCTCGCGCCGCCAGCAGCCCAGGTACACCGTATCGACCGCACCCTCGTAGCCCTGGTCGCGCGAGCGCGCGCCGCCCACCACCCAGCGGCACTGGAAGGCCGCCGCGATGGCCGCACCCATGGCGCCGGTGCCCTG
>JAMLIQ010000075.1 GCA_023954095.1 Burkholderiaceae bacterium
GGCCGAGAACCTGATTGGCGAAGAAAACAAGGGCTGGACCTACGCCAAGCACCTGCTGAGCCACGAACGCACCAACATTGCCGACGTGAACCGCAGCAAGCGGGAACTGGAGCGCCTCAAGCGCATTGCCAAGCGCGAAGGCGTGTGGGACGACCAGCGCCTGCGTGACCAGATCGCCCTGCTCGAAGTCGATATCGTGGCGCTGGAAATGCTCGTGCTGCGGGTGTTGTCTGCTGAAAAATCCGGCAAGAACTCGCTCGACATCGCGGGCCTGCTCAAAATCAAGGGCAGCGAAATCCAGCAGCGCTACAGCGAATTGATGATGCTGGCCGCCGGGCCCTTTGCCCTGCCTTTCATCGAGGAAGCCATGGAGGCTGGCTGGCAGGGCAACTTCCCCGGCGGCGAGACCGCCAATGCCCCGCTGGCATCCACCTACTTCAACCTGCGCAAGACCACCATTTACGGCGGCAGCAATGAAGTGCAGCGCAACATTGTGGCTCAGACCGTGCTGGGCTAAGGAGACAAACCCATGGATTTTGATTTTTCTGACGACCAGCAATCCCTGCGCGACGCCGTGCGCCGCTGGGTGGACAAAGGCTACTCCTTCGAGCGCCGCCGCAGCATCGTCGCCGCAGGGGGCTTTGACCGCACCGCCTATGGCGAACTGGCTGAACTGGGCTTGACCGCGCTGACCGTGCCCGAAGCGCACGACGGCCTGGGCCAGGGCGCCATCGACGCCATGGTGGTGATGGAAGAACTCGGCCGCGGCATGGTGCTCGAGCCCCTCGCGCACGCCTTCATCGCAAGCAGCGTGCTTTCACATGGCGCACCGGCCGATGTGCAGGCCGCCTGGCTGCCGCGCATTGCCAGCGGGCAAGCGCTGGTGGTGCTGGCGCAGCAAGAGCGCAAGGCCCGCTACGCACTCGAAAAATGTGAGGCAAAAGCGGCTCCAGCGCAATCAGGATATGCGGTAACAGCTATCAAAAGCATCGTTCCTGCAGGTGACCAGGCTGACGCCTTTCTGGTGCCCGCGCAACTGGACGGCCACATCGCCCTCTTCCTGGTCGAGCGTTCGGCCAGCGGCGTGAGCACGCAAGGCTACGTCACGCAGGACGGCAGCCGCGCCGCCGAAGTGCAGTTCACCAACACACCTGCCGCCCTCGTCACCAAAGACGGCCTGGCCGCGCTGGAACTGGCTGTGGACACCGGCATTGCCGCCCTGTGCGCCGAAGCCGTGGGCGTGATGGACAAGGCCGTGGCCCTGACGGTGGACTACATGAACCAGCGCAAGCAGTTCGGCGTCACCATCGCCAGCTTCCAGGCGCTGCGCCACCGCGTGGCCGACATGAAGATGCAGCTCGAACTGGCCCGCTCCATGAGCTACTACGCCAGCCTCAAGCTCGGCGCCCCAGCGCCAGAACGCCGCACCGCCATGGCCCGCGCCAAGGTGCAGCTGGGCCAGTCCATGCGCTACGTGGGCCAGCAGATGGTGCAGTTGCACGGCGGCATTGGCGTGACCGACGAGTACATCGGCAGCCACTACTTCAAGAAGCTCACGCAGATGGAAATGACGTTTGGCGACACGCTGCACCATTTGGGTGAGGTGTCTGCGCGCATGCAGGACACGGCGGGCGTGTTTGCCTGAATGGGCCCCAGATCCCCACGAAAAAACCGCGCCAGGCGCGGTTTTTTCACGTTCTGCAATCCCCTCCGGTCACGCAAGCAGCCGCGACGACTTGGGCACATGCGCCATCAGGAACTCCATCTGGTCCGCCAGGATGCGCCGGTTGCGCAAAATGAAGTCTTCCCACAGGCTGGGCACGTAGGGTGTGTAGAGCAGCGGCATGTGCGCCTGTTCGGGCGTGCGCGGGCCCTTGCGGTGGTTGCAGGCGCGGCAGGCGGTGACCACGTTCATCCAGTGGTCCTGGCCATTTCGGGCAAAGGGCACGATGTGCTCGCGCGTAAGGTCTTCCTCGTGGAAATGCCCGCCGCAATAGGCGCAGATATTGCGGTCACGTGCAAACAGCTTGCCATTGGTCAACCCCGGCTTGAGGTCAAAGGGGCTGATGCCCGGCACGCCGCGGGTGCCGATGATGCTGTTGACGGCAATCACCGACTGGCGCCCGGTGACCGCGTTGTGCCCGCCATGGAAGACGGCGATTTCTCCGCCAGACTCCCAGCGCACATCCCCTGCCGCGTAGTGGATCACCGCCTGCTCCAGCGAGATCCAGGACTGGGGCAGCCCCTGGGACGACAGCTTCAAGACTTTCACAACGCGCCTCCTCGAACATCACGGCATGCCAGGAATGGGTGAAGCGGCCGCACACCGGTATGGCAGGGCGTGGCTGCTGCGTCACAATATACGCTGTTTTCAAGTCAAATCAGTGTCTTGCGCTGGATGGCCGTGCGCAATGTGCTATTAAAAAGATAACGCTCCATGAAAATATTTCGCGGCTTTCGCCATCCCGGAATTGCCCCCGCCTGCGCACTGACGATCGGCAATTTCGACGGCGTGCACCGGGGCCACCAGGCCATGCTGGCGCTGCTGGGCGGCGAAGCGGCGCAACGCGGCGTTCCCATCTGCGCCCTCACCTTCGAACCCCATCCACGCGACTACTTCGCCGCCGTCCAGAACAAGCCTGATCTCGCGCCGGCACGCATTGGCACGCTGCGCGACAAACTCACGGAACTGGCCCGCTACGGCGTGCAGCAAGCGGTGGTGCTGCCCTTCGACGCCCGGCTGGCCTCGCAATCTCCCCAGGAATTCATCGACGAGGTACTGGTACGCGGCCTGGGCGCACGCTACGTGCTGGTGGGCGACGACTTCCGCTTCGGCAAGCAGCGTGCCGGCGATTACGCCATGCTGGATGCGGAAGGGGGAAAACAGGGTTTCGATGTGGCGCGCATGATGAGCTACGAGGTGCACGGCCTGCGTGTCTCCAGTTCCGAGGTGCGTGCAGCCCTGGCCGCCGGGCGCATGCAGGACGCGGCACAGCTGCTGGGCCGCCCCTACGCCATCTCGGGCCATGTGGTGCATGGCCGCAAGCTCGGGCGCGCGCTGGGCGCCAGCACCGCCGATGCGGGCGACGGCTTTCGTACCCTGAACCTGCGCTTTGCACACTGGAAACCGGCCGCCAGCGGCATTTTTGCCGTCACGGTACACGGTCTGCACGACGCACCCCTGCCCGGCGTGGCCAACCTGGGCATCCGCCCCTCGCTGGACCCGCAGGACGTCAATGGCGGACGCGTGCTGCTCGAAACACATTGCCTCGAATGGCCGCAGCATCTGGGGCCCGAGGGGGCCTACGGTAAAATCATCCGCGTGGAACTGCTGCACAAACTGCACGACGAGCTCAGGTACGACAGCCTCGATGCCTTGACCCAGGGTATTGCGAAGGACTGTGCCGATGCGCGCGCCTGGTTTGCCGCCCACACCGAAACCCGACGCCAGACCACGCGCGACCGAATTTGACGCGTTGGCACCGCCCGCCGCCTTCGACAGGCTCAGGCAGGCAAACCCGCCAACATTCCCTGCCACCGCCCTCCGGACGCTGTAGCGCCCGGGCCGAGCTTGTCGAGTCTTCCCCGAAAAACCATTCGCCATGTCCGACGCCACCTCCGCCAGCCGCCCCGACTACCGCAGCACCCTGAATCTGCCCGACACCCCGTTCCCCATGCGCGGCGACCTGCCCAAGCGCGAACCGGGCTGGGTGCAGGAATGGGACGAAAAGGGCCTCTACAAACGGCTGCGCGATGCCCGCCGCGGCAAGCCCAAGTTCATCCTGCACGACGGCCCGCCCTATGCCAATGGCCAGATCCACATGGGCCATGCGGTCAACAAGATTCTCAAGGACATGATCGTCAAGGCGCGCCAGCTCGAAGGCTATGACGCACTGTACGTGCCGGGCTGGGACTGCCACGGCCTGCCGATCGAGAACGCCATCGAAAAGAAACATGGCCGCAACCTCTCGCGCGACGACATGCAGGCCAAGAGCCGCGCCTACGCCACCGAGCAGATCGCGCAGCAATTGCTCGACTTCCAGCGCCTGGGTGTGCTGGGCGAATGGGACAACCCCTACAAGACCATGAATTTCGCCAACGAGGCGGGGGAAATCCGCGCCTTCAAGCGCGTCATCGAGCGCGGCTTTGTGTACCGCGGCCTCAAGCCGGTGTACTGGTGCTTTGACTGCGGCAGCTCGCTGGCCGAGTTCGAAATCGAATACGCCGACAAGAAAAGCTCCACCCTTGACGTGGCCTTCAAGGCCCACGACCCGGCACGGCTGGCCACGGCCTTTGGCCTGCCCGGGCTGACCAAAGAGGCTTTCGTGGTGATCTGGACCACCACGGCCTGGACCATTCCGGCCAACCAGGCCCTCAACCTCAACCCGGCCCTGCCCTATGCGCTGGTGGACACCGAGCGCGGCCTGCTCGTGCTGGCGGCCACGCTGGTCGAAGACTGCCTGGCGCGCTACGGCCTGACGGGCCAGGTGATCGCCACGGCCCTGGGCGAAAAGCTCGGTGGGCTGGAATTCGAACACCCGCTCTACGACATGGACGCAGGCTACCGGCGCCTCTCGCCCGTCTACCTGGCCGACTACGCCACTGCGGACGACGGCACCGGCATCGTGCATTCGTCCCCCGCCTACGGACTGGAGGATTTCAACTCCTGCCGCGCCCATGGACTGGCGCTGGACGACATCCTCAACCCCGTGCAAGGCAACGGCGCCTACGCGGCAGAGTTTCCGCTGTTCGGCGGCCAGCACATCTGGAAGGCCGTGCCGGTCATCCTCGACGCCCTGCGCGTCGCCGGCCGCCTGATGGCCACCCAGGACATCACGCACAGCTACCCGCACTGCTGGCGCCACAAGACGCCGGTGATCTACCGCGCCGCCGCCCAATGGTTCATCCGCATGGACGCGGGCGAAGGCGTGTTCACCCAGCCGGGCGAGAAGCCCGCCAAGACGCTGCGCCAGATCGCGCTCGACGCCATCGAGCACACCAGCTTCTACCCCGAGAACGGCAAGGCCCGCCTGCACGACATGATCGCCGGGCGGCCCGACTGGTGCATCTCGCGCCAGCGCAGCTGGGGCGTGCCCATCCCGTTCTTCCTGCACAAGGACTCGGGCGAGCTGCACCCGCGCACCATGGAGATCATGGACCAGGCGGCCGACATCGTCGAAAAAGGCGGCATCGAGGCCTGGAGCCGCGTGACGGCCGAGGAGATCCTGGGCGCCCAGGATGCGCCGCACTACACCAAGAGCACCGACATCCTGGAAGTGTGGTTCGACTCCGGCTCCACCTTCAGCCACGTGCTGCGCGGCACGCACCCCGACGTGCACCACGACACCGGCCCCGAGGCCGACCTGTACCTCGAAGGCCACGACCAGCACCGCGGCTGGTTCCACAGCTCACTGCTGCTGGCCAGCGCGCTCGAAGGCCGCGCGCCCTACCGGGGCCTGCTGACCCACGGCTTCACCGTGGACAGCCAGGGCCGCAAGATGAGCAAGTCGCTGGGCAACGGCATCGACCCGCAGGAGATCAACAAGAAGCTGGGCGCCGAGATCATCCGCCTGTGGGTGGCCGCCAGCGACTACTCGGGCGACATCGCGGGCGACGAGAAGATCCTGGCGCGCGTGGTGGACGCCTACCGCCGCATCCGCAACACGCTGCGCTTCCTGCTGGCCAACGTGAGCGACTTCGACCCCGCCAAGGACGCCGTGCCGTTCGGTCAGATGCTGGAGATCGACCGCTGGGCGCTCACCCGCGCCGCCGAGTTCCAGGCCGAGATCCTCGCGCACTACAAGGTGTACGAATTCCACCCCGTGGTGGCCAAGCTGCAGCTCTACTGCTCGGAAGACCTGGGCGGCTTCTACCTGGACGTGCTCAAGGACCGGCTGTACACCACCGCGCCCAAGAGCCTGGCGCGCCGCAGCGCGCAGACCGCGCTCTACCAGATCACGCACGCCATGCTGCGCTGGATGGCGCCCTTCCTGTCCTTCACGGCCGAAGAAGCCTGGAAGGTGTTTGGCGACTCCGACTCCATTTTCCTGGAAATCTATGGCTCCATGGCCGGGGCCGACGAAGGCTTGCTGGCCAAGTGGTCGCGCCTGCGCGAGATCCGTGACGCAGTCAACAAGGAGATCGAAATCCTGCGCGCCGACGGCCAGGTGGGCTCGTCGCTGCAAACCTCGATCACTCTCACGGCGCCTGCGGAAGACCATGCCCTGCTCGCCAGCCTGGGAGATGACCTGAAATTCGTCTTCATCACATCTGCTATTGAATTAATAGCTGGAAGCGACCTGCATATCAGCGTTAAACCCAGTTCTGATGCCAAATGCGAGCGCTGCTGGCACTACCGCAGCGATGTGGGCCACGATGCCGCCCACGCCACCCTGTGCGGGCGCTGCACCAGCAACCTGTATGGCGCCGGTGAAAACCGGGCGTGCGCCTGATGGCCCGCTCGACGGCCTGGGGCGGCCGCCCGAGCGCGCGCCTGTGGCCCTGGCTGGCCTGGGCCCTGTTCATCCTGTTTGCGGACCAGGCTACCAAGACCTGGATCCTGGGCTCCTACCAGCTGGGTGATGCCACGTACATCACCAGCTTCTTCAACATCGTGCGGGTGCACAACACCGGGGCGGCCTTCTCGTTTCTGTCCACGGCGGGGGGCTGGCAGCGCTGGCTGTTCACCGGCATCGGGGTGGCGGCAACCCTGTTCATCCTGTGGCAACTGCGCCAGCACCCCGGACAGAAACTGTTCGCGTTTGCACTCTCCAGCATTCTGGGCGGCGCCATCGGCAACGTGGTGGACCGGCTGATGCACGGCTATGTGGTGGATTTTCTGGACTTCCACTGGGCCGGTTCACACTTTCCGGCCTTCAACATCGCCGATGCCGGTATCACCGTGGGGGCAGCCTGCCTGATCCTGGACGAACTGCTGCGCGTGCGGAAGACGTAACACCTCCTGTGGCACTGCGCGCCGTTTTATGCGCCGTCGATAGCGTTCAAGGGCCAGCGCGGCTTGACGTCGAAGGCATAGTCGAACCGGGCCTGCTGTTGGCCTGACTGCAGGCGCATGGCGGCCGCCATGGCAATCATGGCGCCGTTGTCAGTGCACAGGTGCAGCTCGGGGTAGTGCACGCGCACACCGAGCCGGGCGCAGGCAGCATCGAGCTGCGCACGCAGCAGTTGATTGGCGCCCACGCCCCCGGCCACCACGATGCGCCGGAGCCCGGTTTCCCGCAGCGCCGTGAGAGATTTCTTCACCAGCACGTCCACAATGGCCGCCTGCGTGCTGGCGGCCAGGTCGGCCTTGCGTGCTTCCAGGTCGTCGCCCAGCTTGCGCGCCTGGGTCAACACCGCCGTTTTGAGCCCGGCAAAGGAAAAATCCAGGTTGCCACTGTGCAGCAAGGGACGCGGCAGCTTGAAGGCCGCCGGGTCGCCCTGCTGCGCCAGGCGCGACAGCGCCGGGCCGCCGGGGTAGCCCAGGCCCATGAGCTTGGCCGATTTGTCGAAAGCCTCGCCCGCCGCATCGTCGATGGTCTCGCCCAGCAGCTCGTAGCGGCCCACGCCTTCCACGCGCATCAACTGGGTGTGCCCCCCCGAGACCAGCAAGGCAACGAAGGGAAATTCCGGGGGATCGGCGCTCAGAAAAGGCGAGAGCAAATGGCCTTCCAGGTGGTGCACGCCCAGCACCGGCCTGTTCAGCGCGGCGCCCAGGGCGCAGGCCACACCCGCGCCCACCAGCAAAGCCCCAGCCAGGCCAGGGCCCCGGGTGTAGGCCACCACATCAACCTCAGGCAAGCGGCGGCCCGACTCGGCCAGCACCTCTTCTGCCAGCGGCAGCACGCGCCGGATGTGGTCGCGGCTGGCCAGTTCGGGCACCACGCCGCCATAAGCCTGGTGCATCTCGATCTGGCTGTGCAGCGCGTGTGCCAGCAAGACCGGCACACCGCCGCTCTGCGTGCGCACCAGCGCCACGCCAGTTTCGTCACACGATGATTCGATGCCCAGCACCAACATGTTTTGCACATCCATGGGCGGCAAGTGTAGGGCCTGCAGCGCCGCTGCACGCTGCTGCGGCCTGCCCACGCCTACTGCAATCGGAACGTGGCCGCCAGCGTGGCCAGGTGGCGCGCCTGTTCCTGCAGGGCAGTGGATGCGGCTGACGTTTCCTCGACCAGCGAAGCATTCTGCTGCGTCACACCATCGAGGTGCGCCACGGCCTGGTTGATTTGCCCCAGGCCCATGGACTGCTCCCGGCTGGCCGAGGCGATCTCGCCCACGATGTCGGCCACACGCTGGATGCCTGCCACGATTTCCTGCATGGTGGCTCCGGCCACCGCCACCTGTTCGCTGCCCACGCCCACCTTGTCCACCGAATCGCTGATGAGGGTCTTGACCTCCTTGGCCGCTTCGGCACTGCGCCCTGCCAGGCTGCGCACCTCGGAAGCCACCACCGCAAAGCCGCGTCCCTGTTCGCCCGCACGGGCGGCCTCCACGGCGGCGTTCAGCGCCAGGATGTTGGTCTGGAAGGCAATGCCATCGATCACGGCGATGATGTCCACGATCTTGCGCGACGAGGCGTTGATGGCCTCCATGGTGTCCACCACCTGCGCCACCACCGCGCCGCCACGCTCGGCCACGCCGGTGGCAGTGGCGGCCAGCTGGCTGGCCTGGGCCGCACTGTCGGCGTTTTGCTGCACGGTGCCCGAGAGCTGTTCGGTGGCCGACGCGGTTTCTTCCAGCGCGCTGGCCTGCTGCTCAGTGCGTGCCGACAGGTCGTGCGTTCCCACCGCCACCTGGGTCGAGGCGCCCGCAATGGTTTCGGCGCCTTGGTGCACCTGGCCAATCATGTGGTGCAGGTTGCTGCGCATGGTTTCCATCTGTGCCAGCATGGTGCCGATCTCATCGCTGCCAGACGACTCGACCTTGAAGGTCAGGTTGTTGGCCGCAATGGCCGAGGCGGCCGCATGGACCCGGCGGAACCCCCCGACCATGCGCGCCAGCAGCAGCAGGCCCATGAGCGAGGCAGGCAAGCCCAGCACAAAAGTGGCAAAAGCGAACACCATCAGCCCGATTTCATAGCGTTTTTGCGCGGCCTTCAGGGCAGCGTCCGCACGGGCGACCTGGAAGTCACGGTACTGCCCGGTGGCCTTGATCACGGCTTCGCCGTCCTCGCTGCCGGCTTTCAGGAAGCGGGCCATCACGTCCGACTGGAAATTCCCCGCCTGGATCGCCTTGGTGGCTTCGTCCAGTTGGGCCACCCAGGCCGTACGACTGGCCCGGGTACCTTCAAACACCGCCTTTTCATCCGGGTCGGTGATGCTCGACTCGATGGTCTTGATGGTCTGGGTGATGCGGTCCCGGTTGGCGGCAATGGCATTCAGGTGCACGGAAATGTCATGGTTGTGGATGGATGCCAGCGCACTGTCGGGCGCATGCTGGAACGCCAGAATCACTTGAAGGCGGTTCTGTACCGTCAGGTCCATCAGATCCGCCGCCATCAGCGCCGGGACCATGGCGCGGTCATGCACGGTCTTGAGACTGTCCCGCGCCGATGACAAGCCCCAGTAGCTGACCGCGATCACCACAGCCCCCGAGAGCCAGAACGCACTCAGGACAATGACAAACCGCAGCGTGATACGAAGGTTGTTGAACATGATTTCTTTCAATTTGTTACGCGCGAGCGCATCATAGCCTTGGCACCGCCCACGCATCGCACGCATTTGAGCGCCACACTCAGGTACCCCGCACGCTGTATCACCTTCGGGGAAACAGCCGCCATGGGACAATCGCCCCCCATGAATCCGGAACAGTACGTCCAGCAAAAGGCTGCCGCCTCGGGCAGCAGCTTCTATTACGCCTTTCTGTTCCTGCCCCGGCCCCGGCGTGCGGCCATTACGGCGTTCTATGCATTCTGCCGCGAAGTGGACGATGTCGTCGATGAGGTGTCCGATCCTGGTGTGGCGCACAACAAACTGGCCTGGTGGCAGGGCGAAGTAGCGCAGGCCTTCAAGGGCCAGGCCACGCACCCGGTAATGCAGGCGCTGATGCCACATGCCGCGCACTACCAGATCGAAGCACGCCACCTGCTGGCCGTCATCGAAGGCTGCCAGATGGACCTGGAGCAGACCCGCTACCTGGACTACCCCGGCCTGCAGCGCTACTGCCACTTGGTAGCGGGTGTAGTGGGCGAGGTGGCGGCCCGCATCTTTGGCCAGGCCGACTCTGCCACCACGCAGTATGCCCACCGCCTCGGGCAGGCGCTGCAACTGACCAACATCCTGCGCGACGTGGGCGAAGACGCCATGCGCGGCCGGATCTATCTGCCGGTGAACGAGCTCCAGCAGTTTGACGTGAAAGCGCACGAGATCCTCAAGCGCGAATACTCGGAACGCTTTACCGCACTCATGCGCTTTCAGGCCGAGCGCGCCTACCGGCTGTACGACGAGGCCCTGGCGCTGCTGCCCGAGGCCGACCGCCGCGCCCAGAAGCCCGGCCTGATGATGGCCAGCATCTACCGCACGCTGCTGCGTGAGATTGAACACGAAGATTTCCGCGTGCTGCACCAGCGCATCAGCCTCACCCCGCTGCGCAAGTTCTGGCTGGCCTGGAAGATGCAGGCGCTGGGACGCATGTAACAGGCACCACAACACGCATGAACGTTGCCATCATCGGTGCCGGCTGGGCCGGCCTGGCCGCTGCCATCGCTGCCACCCAGGCGGGCCACCAGACCACGGTGTTCGAGGCCGCCCGCACCGTCGGTGGACGCGCCCGGGCCCTGACCGCGCCACACGCAGACGGCACGCCCCTGGTGCTGGACAACGGCCAGCATATTCTGATTGGGGCCTACACCGAATCGCTGCGCCTGATGCGCCTGGTGGGCGTGGACATCACCACAGCCCTGCTGCGCCAGCCCCTGGTGCTGCGCTTTCCCGACGGCAGCGGCCTGCAGCTGCCCGATCTGCCACCGCCCTGGGATGCCTTGCTGGGCATTGTCCGGGCGCGCGGCTGGTCCTGGCACGAGCGGATCGCCCTGCTGCGCACGGCACACGCCTGGCAACGCGCCGGCTTCACCTGTACGCCGCACGACACGGTAGCCGCCCTGTGCGGCCACCTGCCACAGCGTTTGCTGGACGGTTTTGTCGACCCGCTGTGCGTGGCCGCACTGAACACCCCGGCGCATGCCGCCAGTGGCCAGGTGTTTTTGCGCGTGCTGCAGGACAGCCTGTTCAGCGGGCGCGGCGGCTCCCACCTGCTGTTGCCGCGTGTGGACCTGGGCGCGCTGTTCCCCGAGACCGCCGCCGCCTGGCTCGTCCGCCAGGGGGCCCTCGTGCGCACCGGCGAGCGCGTGCAGGCCCTCACCCCGCCCGCGCACGGCCAGGGCTGGCGCGTCGATGGCACCGCGTTCGACGCAGTCGTGCTGGCCACCTCCAGCACCGAGGCGGCGCGCCTGGTATCGCACAGCGCGCAGACCGCCCCCTATTCCATGACTGTGGCCTTGTGTGACTGGGCTGCCAGCGCGCAGGCGCTGCGCTTTCGGGCCATCAGCACGGTGTATGCCCAGGGCGCGCCGTCGGCCCAGGGCCGCCTGCTGCCCGAACCCATGATGGCCTTGCACAGCAGCGCAGAACAGCCAGCGCAGTTCGTCTTTGACCGGGGCCAGTTGGGCGGCCCGCCTGGCCTGCTGGCGTTTGTGGCCAGCGACAGCCAGGGCGCGCGCACGCAGACCGCGCAGCAGGTCTTGCAGCAAGCCCGCACCCAGCTGGGTCTGCCGGGCCTGCAAGTGGTGCAGACCGTGGTGGAAAAACGCGCCACCTTTGCCTGCACCCCCGGCCTGCAACGGCCCGGCGCCTGCATTGCCCCTGGCCTGCAGGCCTGCGGCGACTACATCGCAGGCCCCTACCCGGCCACGCTGGAAGGCGCGGTGCGCAGTGGCTGGGCGGCGGCCCAAGCCCTGGCCACACCCGACATATAGCGGGCAGAAAGCTCCTGTTTTAATAGCTGCTACCGCTTATACAGCAAGCGGTAGAGCCATATTTCATTCAAATCATAGCCTTGGCGTTCACAAGGTGAGAATGGTCGAGCCCGTCGTCTTGCGCGCCTCCAGGTCGCGGTGCGCCTGCTGCACATCGGCAAGTGGGTAGCGCTGGTCGATGTGGATCTTCACCTGGCCACTGGCCACCACGGCGAACAGCTCGTCGGCCATGGCCTGGGTCGATTCACGCGTGGCAATGTGGGTGAACAGCGTCTGGCGCGTGACATAGAGCGAGCCCTTGGCGCCCAGCATGCCCGGCGCGAACGGCGCAACAGGGCCCGAGGCATTGCCAAAGCTCGCCATCAGGCCAAAGGGGCGCAGGCATTCGAGCGACTTGTCCCAGGTATCCTTGCCCACGGAGTCGTACACCACCTTCACACCCTCGCCTGCGGTGATGTCCTTGACGCGCGCCGCAAAATCCTCGGTGTGGTAGTTGATGGCGTGCGCCGCACCGTTGGCCAGCGCCAGCTGGCACTTGGCATCGGTGCCCGCCGTGGCGATGAGCTGCAAACCCAGGGCACGGGCCCACTGGCAGGCAATCAGGCCCACACCACCAGCTGCCGCGTGGAACAGCACGAAATCACCCGCTTGCAGACCCTCGACGGGCCGCGTCTTCTTCAACAGGTACTGCGCCGTGAGGCCCTTGAGCATCATGGCGGCGCCGGTTTCGAAGCTGATGGCATCAGGCAGCTTGCACACACACCTTGCCGGCATCACGCGCGCTTCGCAGTAGCTGCCGGGCGGCTGGCTCGCATAGGCGGCGCGGTCGCCCACCGTCAGATGCGTGACGCCCTCGCCCACGGCCTCGACCACACCCGCAGCCTCCATGCCGATGGTGGCCGGCATGGACAGCGGGTACAGGCCCGTGCGGTGGTAGACATCGATGAAATTGAGCCCGATGGCATGGTGGCGGATACGGATTTCGCCCGGACCGGGCTCGCCCACGGTCACATCGACGATCTGGAGTTCTTCGGGGCCGCCATGCTGGCGGATCTGGACGGCAAGGCTCATGGTGGGGGGACTCCTGCAAGGCAAAGGTGCCCGATCGTGCCATGTTTCTGCAAGCCTTGCCCAGCGCGCACCGTTACAGTGCAGGGATGACATACAAACTGACGCCCGGCACGGCGGCGCTGCTGGTGACCGCGCCTTTGCTGTGGGCCGGCAATGCCGTCGTGGGCCGCCTGGTGCACGACCTCGTTCCCCCGATCACGCTCAACTTCCTGCGCTGGGCCCTGGCCTTTGTCCTGCTGCTGCCGCTGGCCTACGGCGTGCTGCGCCCCGACCACCCGGTGTGGGCGCACTGGCGGCGCTATGCGCTGCTGGGGCTGTTGGGCATTGGCCTGTACAACGCGCTGCAGTACATGGCCTTGCAGACCTCCACCCCCATCAATGTGACGCTGGTGGGTTCGAGCATGCCCGTGTGGATGCTGGCCGTGGGCGCCGTGTTCTTTGGTGTTTCCGTCACACGCCGCCAGCTCGCCGGGGCAGCGCTTTCCATGGCCGGTGTGCTGCTCGTGCTCAGCCGCGGCGAATGGAGCCAGCTGCTGGCACTGCGCCTGGTGCCCGGCGACCTGTTCATGCTGCTGGCCACCATTTCGTGGTCGTTTTACAGCTGGCTGCTGGTGCGCACCAGCGAACCGGCCAGCCTGCGCGGCAACTGGGCAGGTTTCTTGATGGCGCAGCTGGTCTTTGGCCTGGGCTGGTCGGGCGCTTTTGCCGGCGCCGAATGGGCCGCCGGACACACACAGACCACCTGGGGCTGGCCGCTGGCGGCGGCGCTGGCCTTCATTGCCATCGGCCCGGCCGTGGTGGCGTACCGCTGCTGGGGCGTGGGCGTGCAGCGCGCCGGACCGGCCGTGGCCGGCTTTTTCGCCAACCTCACGCCGCTGTTTGCCGCACTGATGTCGGCCGCCTTTCTGGGTGACACGCCGCGCCTGTACCACGGCGCCGCCTTTGGCCTCATCGTGGGCGGCATCGTGGTGTCTTCACGCCGCTGAATTTCCGTGCCGCAGGCCCGGCGGCGCGCTACCGCGCTCAGGCGGGAACTCTCATCAAGGCATCGAAGGCATCCAGAGGCATGGGCTTGCCCAGCAGATAGCCCTGGTACAGATCGCAGCCATGCCGGGCGAGGAAGTCTTTCTGCCCCGGGGTCTCCACCCCTTCTGCAAGCACTTCCAGATCAAGGCTGCGGCCCATGCCAATGATGGTCTGCACAATCACGTCGTCCGTGTCCCGTGTGCCCAGGTTGCGCACGAAAGACTGGTCGATCTTGAGCTGGTGCAGCGGCAGCCGTGTCAGGTAGGCCAGTGACGAATAACCCGTGCCAAAGTCATCCACCGAAAAACGCACGCCCTTGGTGCGCAGCTGGTGCATTTTTTCGATGGCATCGTCCACGTTGTCCAGCACCAGGGATTCGGTCAGCTCCAGGGTGAGCAAGTGGGCCTTGGCGCCCGTTTCCTGCAGG
>JAMLIQ010000076.1 GCA_023954095.1 Burkholderiaceae bacterium
AACTTGCGTCACCAAATTCTAGAAGCAGAATCGTCCCGTGGCATCGGTATATTTACGGGCACCTCTAAAAACCCCATCTTCTAACCGAGACCGCACCAGCCAACGCGAAAATCACCCGATGAGTAAGCCCCAAGTCCGCAGCGCCGTCAAGTTCGATCTCTTCGCCGATGCAGCGCGCAAGCGCAAGATAGAAATATCAACCAACTATGGCCGTATCAGCGGTGGTTGTGCAGACCTTCCCTAGTATCTGCCAAGGCAGGGGATTATTGTTCAGGTGCGAAAGCGCCCGTTTCTCAAGTGTGTTGATTGCTGCCGGTGCGTCAGGACGAAAACAGTTGCATCAGTGATCGCGACCCAGGTGCAGTGCGTTGAATATCACCGACGCCGAACTCAGACTCATGGCAAGCGCCGCAATCAGCGGAGACAGCAACCACCCGGTGAACGGATACAGAACGCCGGCCGCGATAGGCACCCCCAGGCCGTTGTAGACAAAGGCGAACATCAGGTTCTGGCGCATATTTCGGACGGTGTCGATGGAGATGTCGCGCGCCGCAGTGATGCCGCGCAAATCGCCTTTCACCAGCGTGACCTGGCCGCTGTTCATGGCCACATCGGTCCCCGTGCCCATGGCCACGCCGACATCGGCTTTGGCCAGCGCTGGCGCGTCATTGATGCCATCACCGGCCATGGCAACAATGTGGCCTTCCTTCTGGAGTTTTTCCACCAGCGCGAGTTTGTCGGCAGGCTTGACTTCGCCATGCACTTCGTCGATGCCCAGCCTTGCGCCCACAGCCTTCGCGGTGGTCAGGCCGTCACCCGTCGCCATGACGATGCGCAAACCGCTGGCGTGCAGAGTTCGGATGGCCTCCAGCGTTGTAGTCTTGATCGGGTCGGTCACGGCCAGAATTCCTGCCAGTTGGCCATCCACGGCCAGGTGCATCACACTGGCGCCTTCGCTGCGCAGGCGCTCGCCGTCGCTCCTGAGTGCATCGATGGCGACTCCCTCCTGTTCCATCAACGCGGAGTTGCCCAAAACCAGGCGCTTGCCATTGATCGTGCCGCGCACACCGATCCCGCTGCCTGATTCAAATGCATCGGGTTTGGTCAGCACCAGCCCTTGTGCGCGAGCGGCATTGACGATCGCATCGGCCAGCGGATGTTCGCTGCCCTGGTCCAGGCTGGCAGCCAGCTGCAACACTTCGTCGGGGGTGTGGCCGGGAGCAGCAACCGCTTTTTCAAAAGCGGGTTTGCCTTCGGTCAGGGTGCCGGTCTTGTCCACAATCAAGGTATCGACTTCTCGCATTTTCTCGATGGCACCCGCATCTCGGAACAGCACGCCCTGTGTTGCTGCCCGACCCGTAGCCACCATCACCGACATGGGCGTAGCCAGGCCCAGCGCACAGGGGCAGGCAATGATCAACACGGCCACTGCGTTGATCAGTCCAAAAATCCAGCTGGGCTCCGGGCCGAACAGCCCCCAAACCAGGAACGTGGCAACTGCGATGAGAACCACCACGACCACAAACTTTCCGGCCACCACATCGGCCATGCGCTGCATGGGCGCCTTCGAGCGCTGCGCATTGGCCACCATCTGAACGATCTGCGACAGCATGGTGGCCGCGCCGACCTTCTCGGAGCGCATCACCAAGGCGCCACTGGTGTTCAGCGTGGCGCCGATCACCTTGTCGCCTATGCGTTTGGACACTGGCACAGGTTCTCCGGTCAGCATTGATTCGTCGACAGCGCTGCTGCCCTCGACAACCACACCGTCGACAGGTACCTTCTCGCCGGGTCGGACCCGCAGCAGATCTCCCACATGAACATGGTTCAGCGGCAGATCCTCTTCGCTGCCATTCACGTTGATGCGGCGGGCGGTCTTGGGTGCCAGGCCAAGGAGCGCCTTGATCGCCGCAGAGGTTTGCGAACGCGCCTTCAGTTCGATGATCTGGCCCAGCATGGTCAGCGAAATGATGACCACCGCCGCCTCATAGTAGACCGCCACCCGCCCCATGGAGACGAACGAGTTCGGGAATACGCCCGGCGCCAGGGTAGCCACCAGGCTGTAGAGGAACGCCGCGCCTGTGCCCAGGCCGATCAAGGTCCACATGTTGGGACTGCGATGGAGGAGTGACTGCCAGCCCCGCACGAAGAAAGGCCAGCCCGTCCACAACACGACGGGTAACGACAATGCCAGTTCAACCCATGTCTGCACTTGCATGTCAAACCATCCGAGGCGGTGGCCGAACATCGCAAGAATGGTCACGATGACCGTGAGCGGCAGCGTCCACCAGAATCGACGCTGGAAGTCCAGCAGTTCGTGGTTGTCTTCCTCGTTGAGGGGAATGATGGGCTCCAGCGTCATGCCGCACTTGGGACAAGTGCCGGGGTGGTCCTGGCGCACCTCGGGGTGCATGGGGCAGGTGTAGATCGTGCCGCCCGGCTCTGGCTGCGTGGTGCCTGGAGCGTTTGTAGGTACAGGTGCCGCAGGGTGCGTGGAATGGCTGCTGTGGTCATGCGGGTGTCCATGGGACACCTCGCCCTCGGGCACCAGATGCATCTGGCACTTGGGACAGCGGCCCGGGTGGTCCAGACGCATCTCGGGGTGCATGGGGCAGGTGTAAACAATGGGGGAGGGCGTTTGCATGGTGGATGGCTCCTGACTCAATTTCATGATGAACCCTGTCACGGTGGCAAAGTCAAGTCGGATGGTGCATTCACCAAATGGAATGCACAGGGTTCGAAATGAACAAAACGTAATGTGGTGGTCAGCGTCCTGTGGGTGGCGGCTTCTTACAGTTAACTCGTGCTCTTCGCACAGGCAAAAAATCCAGTTTCACTTTTCATTGCAAGGACTTCAAAATGACCACCAAAACCGTAAAGCTTTCTCTCGCCATTGCTCTTGTCACTTTGTCTGGTTTGTCTCAGGCCACTTCCGCCTGGCACCAAGGCAATGGCGATGTCGTTCATTTCACCCCTGAGCACATCGGCCAGAACACGGCCAAGGGTCCGGTCGATCCGGACGTCCATGCCAAGATGCTGCATGGTGATTCGATGACTCCACAAATCGTGGAGAAGACCAATACGGTCGCCCAAACCAGCCCGTCTCGCCAGCAGGTGCTGGATGACAAGAACGGACAACTGAACAACCTCTACATCAACTAATCGCTTCACTTCTCCCTTTCGGCCTGATGCCTGCTCATCAGGCCTTTCTTTTTCTGGCGACAAAAATGCTTGCGTCCAGCCAGAAGGACTGGCTCAACGATCAAGCGACTTTTGGTACTGCGCGTTGACCTGGTCGTGCCGTGCTTGAATCTCCTTGGGCCACTGTGCCTTGATCCATGAAAGCACCGCATTGATTTCGGAGTCACTCAACACACCGTCGTAAACAGGCATGTTGGTCTGGTAGTCAGGCTGCTGAATCAATTTCGCCAGCCCATATTTGGTGATGGCGAAGAGTTGTGCGTCAGGGTGGTGCCAGGTGTGACCGCTTTCGTCATGCGGCGGGGCAGGTAGGCGGCCATCGGGGCCATGCTCGCGCCAGTTTGGCTGCCCTTCACCACGGGTTCCGTGGCACGCGGCGCAATGCTGGGTGTAAAGGCCGGCACCCACATTTACGACATGCGGATCATTGGCGCGCAATTGATCCGGCATCGATTGACTCCGCGAAC
This sequence comes from Burkholderiaceae bacterium, assembly GCA_023954095.1. Lineage (GTDB taxonomy): Bacteria > Pseudomonadota > Gammaproteobacteria > Burkholderiales > Burkholderiaceae_C > Simplicispira. Next base: position 3,669 of record JAMLIQ010000076.1, read on the forward strand.
CCAGCAGAGATGTGCCTGCGGCCATCAGGAGTACCGCCAGAAGTCCGCCCAGGCCCAGTTTCCAACCGATTTTTTTCATGAGGGTGCCGGTCATGTCAGCGTTTGCAACAGCATCCAGCAGACTTGACTGCGGCGGTGGGCAGTTGGGGCGCGCCCGGACGCAAGATGCGGGCTGGGTATCCCGCTTCTTCCAGCGCAAGAACCAACAGATCGCCTGAAAGCGGTTCCATGGCTGCGTCGCCCTTGACCTGTGCAATGCCCGTCTTCCAATCGACTTCGACCGTTTGCACTCCGGCGACGGCACGCAAGGCTTGCGTGACACGCGCCGTGCACATGGGGCAAGTCATGCCCGAAATGACCAGATCGGTGGAAGTCATGGTTTACCTCGACAGTTGAAATAGTCCGCTGCGGTCACTTGTCAGCCCAGCCGGGGAACGAAACGCGGTACGCGGCTCGCATAGTCTTGCCAGATCTGACCGAATCGCGCCGCGCTCTCACGCTCTTCAGTCAATGCCAAGCGGCCGTACATGAACAAGAGGACAGGAAACATCAGCAAGGTGAGTATCGTCGGCCACTGCAACAGGAAACCGAACATGATCAGCACGAACCCGATGTACTGCGGGTGACGCACCCTGGCGTAAAGGCCTGACTGCGTCAGCTGGCCTTGGCGCTGGGCCGCATATAGCGTCGGCCAAGCTTCGGCCAGGATCCAGAATCCGCCGCCGATGAACAGGTAGCTCAGTATGTGGAACGGGCCCCAATGGGGATCACCATCCCAGCCAAACAAAAGCTCCAAAAGATGCCCGGCGTCATGACTCAAAAAGTCCACACCAGGAAATTTTTGCCCCAACCAACCTGACATGAAATAGATGGTCAGCGGAAAGCCGTACATCTCGACAAACAGCGCGACGATAAACGCCGTGAACGCGCCAAAGCTGCGCCAGTCGCGTGCGGTGGTCGGCTTGAAGAAGCTGAAGGCGAACATGGCGAAGACCGCAACATTGATGGCCACCAGCAGCCACAGACCATAGGAGGGTGCTGAGTGATCCATAGTTTTTTAGCTCCTGCGCTGGTCGTTGTCATCCTTCGATGTCTCGGTATTCGCATCGCTGCCATGCCCGTGATGCATGAAAACGTGCATCAACGGACAAAGCAACAAAATCGCGTAGGGCCACCATTGCGACAGGTGGGCGCGATGCTCGGTCCATAGAAAGTAGCCAGCAACAGCCCCGATCACCAGGAGCCCGATGGCATAACGGGAATGCCAAAAGCCTCCCCCTTTCTGGGCGCCATGGCTCGGTATCTGATGAGGGGCGTGGTTGTGGCTCATGTTGGCCCCTTACTTGGCCGCAGGTGCCATTGGCGAGGGCATGCGATCCATCATCATTTGCATCATCGACTCCATCATTTCCATGCGCATGCCCATCATGCGGTGCGATTCATACATGTCGCACGCCATGGCCTTGCCGCCTTTGGATGCACCCATGCTGCCCATGCTGCCCATGCTGCCCATGCTGCCGGACTGGCCCATCTTCTGCACCATTCCCATGCCGTCCCGCATGGTCTGCATGTGTTCGGCCATCAGCGCGCTGCGTTCCTCGGGCGTTTTGGCATTCACCATCTTTTCATGCATGGCCTTCATGGTCTGCATCTGTTTTGCATCGCCTGGGGTGGCACCTTGGCGCCCCTGTCGGGCACAGTGGCAACTGCTGCTGGAGCCTCTGGGTGGTGTTCGGTGTGATCCTGCTCATCGTTAGCGGCTAAGGTCGAAGTGCTGGCAAAGGCGAGTGCAGCAGTCAGCGCGAGGGCGCTGAGGGTCCGATTTGAGGTTGATTTGGAATGGGTCATGGTCATATCCCCTGAGGTGGTTGACTGAAGAGTGAAAACGGAGGCGCTCCGATGTCAGTGCTTGTTGTGATCCATATGGGCCTCCTTGGATTTGAGCAGCGGGGTGAAGCGCGCGGTTTCCGGGGGCTGGCCCTTGGCCGTGAATCTGATGATGGCCTTCATGTCGGCGGTGGAGGCATAGCGCCCGGTGCCCTTGAGGCGGTTGTCGCCGTCGGGTACCAGTGCGACACTGGCCTTGCCCTTGGCGGCAAGGATGGTGGCGTTCCCTGTGGTACCTTCGGTAGAGATTTTTTGCCCCGCGTGGTCGGTGACATACACCACCAGGGGTTTGTCGGCCGCCTGCGGGGTTGATTTGTCCACCACCAGTTCCAGGTGATAGATGCCCGCCATGCGTAGTTGGCCCCCATGGGGAGCTTGCTGTGTGTCTAGATAGGCGTCGTCGTGTGCGTGCACGCTCGTTGTACCGACGGTCAGCACAAAGGCTATGGCAGTGAAAAATCGGGCTTTGTTCATGAAAACTCCTTCGTCGTGACCCAGCCAGTCGCTGGGAAGTGGGTTGTTAGAAACTATCCTGCGTTTTTTCCTGGGTGCGCAGCGTCAGCAGTCGCTCCAGGGGCTTTTCCCCCCAGCGCCAGAACATCAGCGGCGTCAGCAAGGTGTCGAGCAGCGTGGAGCTGACCAGGCCGCCGAAAATCACCACGGCCACGGGGTGCAGCACTTCCTTGCCGGGGGCATCCGCCGACACCAGCAGCGGCACCAGCGCGAAGGCAGCCACCAGCGCCGTCATCAGCACCGGGGTGAGGCGCTCGAGCGAGCCGCGCACGATGAGTTGCTTGCCAAATTTTTCACCCTCGAACGCGCACAGGTTGATGTAGTGGCTGATCTTGAGGATGCCGTTGCGTGTCGAGATACCCGTCAGCGTGATGAAGCCCACCAGCGCGGCCACCGATAGCGGCTGGCCCGAGATCCACAACGCCAGCACGCTGCCCACCAGGGCCAGCGGAATATTGCCCATGATGATGAGCGTGAGCACGGTGGAGCGGTAGCGGCTGTAGAGCACGAGGAAGATCAGGGCCAGCGACACCAGGGCCAGCAGGGCAATCAACCGGGCCGCTTGCTCCTGGGCCTGGAACTGGCCCTCCAGCGCCGTGAAATACCCCTCGGGCAAGGGCGTGGCGGCCAGCGTGCTGCGGATGTCGCCAATGATGCGCGCCATGTCGCTGCCGTCGGTGTTGGCCGACACCACGATGCGCCGACGTGCGTTCTCGCGGCTGACCTGGTTGGGGCCTTCGCCATCTTCTATTGTTGCCAGCAGGGACAGGGGCACCGCCCCTGTGGGGGTTTCGATCAGCAAGCCCTTCAGGGCGTGCAACCCGCGGTCGTCTTCGGGCAGGCGCACCACCAGGTCAAAGCGGCGGTTGCCTTCGACGATCTGGGTGATGCGCTCGCCTTCGATCATCTGCTGCAAGGATCGCAAAACGGCACCGGGTGCGACGCCGTAGCGCGCGGCCTGCTCGTAGTCCAGGTGGATCTTGATCTGCGGAATCAGCACCTGCTTCTCGATCTGCAGGTCGGTGATGCCCGGAATGCGCGACAGCCGGTCGCGCAGGTCGCCTGCCAGACCGCGCAACGTGTCCAGGTCGTCGCCGTACACCTTCAGCGCAATCTGTGCCCGCACGCCCGAGAGCAAGTGGTCCAGGCGGTGCGAAATGGGTTGCCCCACGCTGGTGGCTGCGGGCAGGGTGGCCAGCCGGGAGCGAATGTCCTGCACTACGGCATCGCGGCTGCGCTCGGACACCTTGAGGTCGATGTCCATCTCGGTGTAGTGCACCCCCTCGGCATGCTCGTCCAGTTCGGCGCGGCCGGTTCGGCGGCCCACCTGGGTGACCTCGGGGACTTGCATGGCCAGTTGCTCGGCCAGTGTTGCGATGCGGTTGGACTCCTCTAGCGAGGTACCGGGGTTGAGCAACACGTTCGCCGTGAGCGTGCCTTCGTTGAAGGGCGGCAGGAACGAGCGCGGAAAGAAGGGTACGCTGGCTGCAACCGCCAGAACCACGACCAGTGCACCCGCCAGCAGGCTGCGCGCATGGTCGAACGAGCCGTTCAGCAAGCGGGCATCCCAGCGCTTGAGCCAGGCCGCCAGCGGGCTGTCGCCCGCATGCAGTTGCTTCATGCGCGGCAGCAGGTAGTAGCACAGCACGGGAGTGGTGGTGACGGCCACCACCATGCTCGCCAGGATGGACACCACATACGCAATGCCCAGCGGAGTGAACAGCCGACCTTCGATGCCGGGCAGGGCAAACAAGGGCACAAACACCAGCACCACGACCAGGGTGGCATAGACGACGCCCGTACGCACCTCGCGTGAAGCTGCGGCAATCACCGTCAGGGCCGGGAGTGGCTGTGGGTTCAGGCGGTTCTCCTTCAGGCGGCGCAGCACGTTTTCGACGTCCACCACCGCGTCGTCCACCAGCTCGCCAATGGCGATGGCCAGCCCGCCCAGCGTCATGGTGTTGATCGACAGGCCGAAGTAGCGGAACACCAGCGCGGTGACCATCAGCGACAGCGGAATGGCCACCAGCGAGATGACCGTGGTGCGCACATTCAGCAGGAACAAGAACAGCACGACCGCCACCAGAATGGCGCCATCGCGCAGGGCTTCCTTGACGTTGCCCACCGAGCGTTCGATGAAATCGGCCTGCTTGAACAAGAACTGCGGCGTTTCAATGCCCTGGGGCAGCGCCTTGTTCAGTGTGGCCATGGCCTGCTCGACCGCCTGGGTGAGTGCCACGCTATCGGCGCCAGGCTGCTTTTGCACCGACAAAATCACCGCTGGCTGGCCCTTGTAGCTGGCATCGCCGCGCTTGACCGCCGGGGCTAGCCGAACGTCGGCCACCTGGTGCAGCAAAATCGGCTGGGTATTTTTTACCCCCACCACCACGCTGCGCAGGTCTTCGATGCGGCTGGTGCGGCCCACCTGCCGGATCAGGTATTCACGGCCCTGCGCCTGCAAGAAGCCACCGCTGGTGTTGGCGCCGAAGTCGCGCAGCGCTGCGTCCACCTTTTCCCGTTCAATGCCCAGGGCCTGCAGCTTCGCCGGGTGAATCTCGACCCGGTACTGGCGCACCTCTCCGCCGATGGGCGTGACCTGGGCAATGCCCGGGATGGTGAGCAGCCGGGGACGAACCACCCAGTCGGCATATTCGCGCACCTGCATCGGGCTGACCTTGGCGGGGTCGGCGGGCAGGGCGATCAGCAGAATCTCGCCCATGATGGAAGAAATCGGTCCCATCTGCGGCACGATGCCCTCGGGCAGCTGTTCACGCACCAGGTTCAGGCGCTCGGCAATCTGCTGGCGGTTGCGGTAGATGTCGGAGCCCCACTCGAACTCGACATACACGATCGACAGCCCCACGCCGGAGACCGAGCGCACGCGGGTCACCCCGGGCATGCCGTTCATGCCCGACTCGATGGGAAAGCTCACCAGTTGTTCGACCTCTTCGGGCGCCATGCCGCCGGCTTCGGTCATCAGCGTCACGGTGGGCTTGTTCAGGTCGGGAAACACATCGACCGGCATCTGCCGCAGGGTCAGCGCGCCGTAGACCACCAGAAACAGCGACAAGCCCAGCACCATCAGGCGCTGGCGCAGGCTCGTATGGATGATGAAATCAAACATGTTCAGCGCACCTGGGCCAGCAGGCTCGCGCCCTGGGTGACCACGCGCTCGCCTGCGGCAATGCCGGAGGTGAGGGCGGTGCTATCTGCGCTCAGCGCCTGCGCGCGCACTGTGCGGCGTTCAAATTTCTCTGCCGTCGTATGCACCCAGACAGCCTGATCGCCCACGCCGCCGCGCACCACCGCCGCCTGGGGAACGGCGGCACCCTTGTGCGTCTGCCGGGTGGTGGCGATCACTTTGACCGACTGGCCCACCGCCAGTGCATGCTGGTCCGATGGAATGCGGAACTGCAGCACCCAGGCCTGCTCGCGCAACTGCCTTCCGCTGCCGACAAATTGCAGTTCGGTGCTGGCGCCTGCCACGCTGGTGCTGGCCGCCGTCACACCCTGGGCCAGGGTGGGTTCGTAGGCCAGTGCCTCCACGGTCAGCCGTGCGGGGTTGACCACCTCGAACAGCGTTTCCCGCGCATCGACCACCTGGCCTGCCATGACATGCACGGCGCTGACCACGCCCGACACCGGTGCACGCAGCGGCTCGGGCGCCTGCAGGCTGGCTTGCAAAACTTGCCTGCGCTGGCGCAGGGCATCTGATTCCAACCGAGCGGCATCAATGGCCGACTGCGGTACGGCGCCCTGGAGCTGGGCGTAGCGTTCCTGCTTGCGCTGGGCGATGGCCTGCTGTGCATCCAGGTCGGCCAGCTGGGCCTGCAAGCCGCCGCGTTCGGTGTTGGACACCGTGGGCCGCACATGCGCCAGCACCTGTCCTTTGCGAACCTGCTGGCCCAGGGTGGGCAAGCCCTGGGCCGGTGCTTCGATGCGTCCCGGCTGGGTGGATTGCACGCGCCCTCCGGCGTTGGCATCGGCCACCACCTTGCCTTGCAGCTTGACCGAGGTGGGCAGATCACGGATGTCTGCCCTCACGGTGCGCAAGCCCCAATCTCTCTGGATGGCCTTGGGGATGAAAAGGCTGCCATCGGCCAGGCGCTGGGGTGTGGTCAGGCCTGCGGCGGGCAGGGGCGCTGCAGCGGTGTCGTGGTCGTGGTCTTCACCACCGTGGGCGAAGGCTGCACCATGCAAAGCCAGCAGGCATGCGGCTACCAAGTGGGAAAAATGGAAGGATGTCATACGGTGGACCCAGGGGTGATTGCACGGGGGCGACGGCGCAGGGCCACGAGGCCCGCGCCCGAGAGCAGCAAGGTGCCACCCAGGCCCCAGGCCATCCAGGGTTCGGTTCTCAAGCCGGTCGCGGTAGCCGGGGTGGCAGCGGCTGGGGTGGGCACCTCCAGCGTGGCGCTCAGAAGATCGGCGGTATCTTCGGTTTCGATGGTGATGGTCAGCGGGTGCTTGCCCGCCTGGCCGAGCGTGCCCTGGGCCATCCAGTACACGCCGGGGGACGAGGGCGTGGCCTTGGCCTGCACGCTGCCGGTGTCCACTTCCACCTGCGCGCCCACGACAGGTTCATTGGTGTCGAAGCGGTCGATGTGCAGCACCAGCCGGTCCTGCGCCAGTGTGGCCACCAGTTCGAAGGCATCGGTCTGGGCCTCGGCGCGAGGGCCTTGCGCGGCCATGGGCACAGCAGCGACGACGGGATTTGGCTCGCTGTGGTCTTCATCGCCATGGGCCAGGGCGGGCCACGCCACAGCGGCAAGGGCGGTGCCCAGCAAAAGGTTTCGCAGGTTGTTCATTTCGGAAGGACTCCCAGGGTTTGATGCATGCGGGACCGGGCGGCCGCCAGGGCCACCTGCTGCTGGCCCACCAGTGCCTGGGCCTCCAGTGCGTCGGAGCGCGCGCGCAGCAAGGCGGTAAGGTCGGTCTCGCCGAGGGCAAAGGCTTTCTCTGCCAGTTGGAGCGTGTCGGTGTCCAGGGCCAGACGCTCCTGTGCCTGGCTGAGTTGGCGTGCGGTGGCGTCCAAGTGGCGGCGGGCCTGGTCGGCATCGAGCGCCAGCTTGCGCTCCACCTGGTCGTGTTCTGCCTGAGCCAGCGCCAGTTCTGCCAATGCGGCCGACTGGGCCTGGCGCACGATGGGTTCGGACGAGAGTGGAATCGTCAGCTTGACTCCCAGGGTGTTCGCATACGGCTGCCCGGCCGCACCGCGGTCGCGCACCATGCGCAAGGCCAGTTCGGGTGCAGCGCGGCGTGTGGCGTCTGCCGACCGCACACGTGCCTGCGCCTGGGCCAGGGTAGCCGAGGCGGCGGCCCGCAGGGGATGGTCCTGGTCGGGGGCGTCCTGAACAGCGGGGGGCTCCGGATCCAGTTGCACGGGTGCGGCGGTGCCGGTGAGCGTTCGAAAGGCCTGCTCGGTCTGCAACAGGGCGGCGTCGCTATCGGCCAGGGCACCCTGGGCGGCGAGCACTTCGCGCTGGGCCAGATTGGCGTCGATGCGCGCCAGTTCACCCGCCCGGTAGCGGCGCTGCACATTCGCCATGAGGGCCTGGGCGGTGTCCAACCGCTGCTGTGCCTGTGCACGGGTCTGGCGTGCAGCCGCCACGGCCCACCAGGCCGTGCGCAGCTCGCCCGCCAGTTGCAGGCGCAGCGCATGCTGTTGCGCCACGACCTGCGCCTGGTTGCTGGTAGCCTCGGCGCTTTGCGCCGCTTTCTGGCCGGGCAGCCACAGCGGAACGGCCATTTCGACCTCCCATTCGCGCTGGCCCTGATTGGCGTGAAAGCGGTCACTCACTGCGCCCAGCGACAGCGTGGCCGGGCCAGGCGTCAGGCCGTTGGCTGCTTCGATGTTGGCTGCGGCTTGCGCGTTGCGTACGGTGCCCGCCTGGGCCTGGGGGTGCAGGAGCCAAGCCTGATCCAGTGCCTGTGCCAGCGTTTGCGCGGCGGCAGGTGCGGTGACCAGCACAAGGGCCAGTAGCAACCCGGTGCATCTTCGCGATGCTCGGTTCATGAGGAGGTGTGAGGACATGGCCTGTATGGTGCTGTGCGCCCCCCGACGGGCAGCTTTCCGGAAGATTACAAATCTGTCATCTACCGTCCAGGCAGCGCTGGGGCAGGCACAATCCGGCGCAGTGCCCAACCGCTGCCCTGTGCCCCATGAAGATCCTCATCGTTGAAGACGAGCCCAAGACGGGCGACTACCTCCAGCAAGGCCTGGCGGAGTCGGGCTTCATGGTCGATCTGGCGCGCAACGGTGTCGATGGCCTGCACCTGGCGTTGACGGGCGACCACGACCTGCTGGTGCTTGACGTCATGCTGCCAGGCCTGAACGGCTGGCAGGTGCTCGAAATCCTGCGTCGCAGCGGCAAGGAGATGCCGGTGCTCTTTCTCACCGCGCGCGATCAGGTGGAAGACCGCGTCAGGGGGCTGGAGTTGGGGGCCGACGATTACCTCGTCAAGCCGTTCGCCTTCTCGGAGTTTCTGGCGCGCGTGCGTACGCTGCTGCGGCGGGGCAAGAGCGTGATGGAGTCTACTGCGCTGCGCGCCGCTGACCTGGAGCTGGACCTGCTGCGCCGCCGCGTGGTGCGCGGCGGGCAACGCATCGAACTGACCGCCAAGGAGTTTGCACTGCTCGAATTGCTGCTGCGCCGTCAGGGCGAGGTGCTGCCGCGCTCGCTGATCGCTTCGCAGGTGTGGGACATGAACTTCGACAGCGACACCAACGTCATCGAGGTCGCCATGCGCCGCCTGCGCGCCAAGGTGGACGATGCCTTCGAGCACAAGCTGATACGCACCGTACGCGGCATGGGCTATGTGCTGGAGGCGCCCGATTGCCCATGATCTCGCGCCTCTCCCTGACCGCGCGGCTCACGCTGCTGTTCACCATGGGCTCGGGTGCCGTGCTGCTGGCGCTGGGGTGGCTGGTGGGGGCGGCGATCGAGCGCCACTTCGAGGAACTGGACCGCGCCGAACTCACCGGCAAGCTACAGCATGCCCAGCACCTGATCGCGCAGGCGGGAACGCCCACGCAGCTCGAACGCCTCACGGTGCTGTTGGGCGAGGCCTTTCTGGCGCACCATGACCTGGTAGTGCGGGTGATGGGGCCAGACCAGCAGGTCTTGCTGGCCACGCCCGATGCGCAGTGGCCGACCCCGTGGCCGGTGGTGGCTGCAGACCTGGCTTCGGCACCGCTGTGGACCTGGACGCAGGACGGGCGCAATTACCGGGGCCTGGCGGCCACCTTTCCGACCGCCATGGCCAGCCAGGTGCAGGTGGCCATGGGCATCGACAGTGGGCACCACGATGCCTTCCTGCGCACCTTGCAACGTAGCCTGTGGCTGTTTGTGGCCTGTGCGGTGCTGTTCATGGGGTTGCTGGGCTGGTTCGCAGCGCTCCGGGGCCTTGCGCCACTGCGGGCCATGCGCGAACAGGCCGCCGCCGTCACGGCGCAAAGCCTGGACCGTCGCGTGCCGACCCAGGCCGTACCGGCCGAGCTGGCCGACCTGGCGACTACCCTGAACGAAATGCTCGAACGCCTGGAGGACGCCTTTCGACGGCTGTCCGATTTCTCTTCGGATCTGGCGCACGAGTTGCGCACGCCCATCAGCAACCTGATGATGCAGACCCAGGTGGCGCTGAGTCGCCCGCGCGACGCAGACAGCTACCGCGCCATCCTCGAATCGAACGCTGAAGAGTTTGAACGCCTGGCGCGCATGATTGCCGACATGCTGTTTCTGGCCAAGGCCGAGAACGGCCTGGCCATCGTGCACCGCGAGCCCGTGGACCTGGCGCGTGAGGTGCAGGACCTGTTTGACTTTTACGAGGCGCTGGCCGACGAGCAAGCGATTCGGCTGGACGTACAAGGCGCAGGCGTGGTGCTGGGCGACCGGCTCATGCTGCGCCGGGCGCTGAACAACCTGCTCTCCAACGCGCTGCGCCATACCCCTGCCGGGGGGCAGGTGG
>JAMLIQ010000077.1 GCA_023954095.1 Burkholderiaceae bacterium
ATAAAAAGCGCGGGGCATGTGCATCCGCACAATGTAGCACATTTGTGGCGCCCTTCAGCGCCGGGCGCGGCCCCACCAGTCCAGTGCGCGCGCCCACAGGCCCTGGGGGCGGCGCTCACGCGGCGGTGGCTCGCTGTGCGCCTGTCCGCCCTGTTCATACATATCGATGAGCAACAGGCCTTCGCCCAGCGTGCGCCAGGCCAGCAGCTCCATCCGGTCGAATCCGGCCCCTTCGTCCGCACGGCGCTGCACCAGCGCCTTGTGCCAGGACTCCACGGCGCGGCGCAGTTCGCGCAGGGCATTCTGGTAGGCGCCGAACTCATACAGCGAGTGCCAGGCCGAACCCAGACCGGTCAGAAAAAGCTGGTGTGCACGCACCGCCTGCACCAGCGCAGCCGCATGGCGGGTGATGTCGGCCGCATCGCTGCGCGCACGGCGCGAACGCACCGCCGTATCCACCGCCTGCGCCAGCACGACCATGCTGTCGCGCATCTGGCGCGACTCCTCGTCGGCCACACCCTCGCGCAGGAAGCGGCTGATGTCGCCAAACGACTGGATCGTCAGTTGGGAAAGGGGGCGCGTCAGAGCCATGCGCACCATTGTGCGACGCCTGACCTGATTGCGCTCACACCATGGCCGGGGCGCGGGCTGCAGCGTGTCCGATGCGCAACGCGGCGCCCCGTCAGGCCGTTCCGCCCACCGTCAGGCCGTCGATGCGCAACGTGGGCTGGCCCACGCCCACGGGGACGCTCTGGCCCTCCTTGCCGCAGGTGCCCACGCCGCTGTCCAGGCGCATGTCATTGCCCACCATGCCCACGCGCTTGAGCGATTCGGGGCCACTGCCGATGATGGTGGCCCCTTTGACGGGATAGAGGACCTTCCCGTTTTCCACCCAGTAAGCCTCGCTGGCCGAGAACACGAACTTGCCTGAAGTGATGTCCACCTGCCCACCGCCAAAATTGGTGGCGTACAGCCCCTTCTTGATGCTGGCCACGATTTCCTGCGGGTCCTTGTCGCCGCCCAGCATATAGGTGTTGGTCATGCGCGGCATGGGAATGTGCGCGTAGCTTTCGCGCCGACCGTTGCCGGTGGGCGCCGCGCCCATCAGGCGGGCGTTGAGCGAATCCTGGATATAGCCCTTGAGGATGCCGTCCTCGATCAGCACGTTGCGCTGGCTGGCGTGGCCCTCGTCGTCCACATTGAGCGAGCCGCGCCGGTCCGCCAGCGTGCCGTCGTCGAGCACCGTTACGCCCTTGGCCGCCACCCGCTGGCCGATGCGGCCGCTGAAGGCGCTCGACCCCTTGCGGTTGAAGTCGCCCTCCAGCCCGTGGCCCACGGCCTCGTGCAGCAGCACGCCGGGCCAGCCGGGACCAAGCACCACGGTCATCTCACCGGCCGGTGCGGGGCGAGATTCGAGGTTGACGAGCGCCGCATGCACAGCCTCGTTCACATACTGGGCAATCTGCGCGTCATCGAAGTAGTCCAGCCCGAAACGCCCGCCGCCGCCGGCGGAACCCATCTCACGGCGCCCGCCCTGTTCGGCGATCACGGTGATGGACAAACGCACCAGGGGCCGCACATCCGCAGCCAGGGTCCCGTCTGCACGGGCCACCAACACCACGTCATATTCGCTGGCCAGCCCGGCCATGACCTGGGCTACGCGCGGGTCCTTGGCGCGTGCCAGCTGCTCTGCCTTCTCCAGCAAGGCCACCTTGGCCACGCTGTCCAGCGACGCAATGGGGTCGATTCCCGCATACAGCCTGCGGCTTTTTGCTATCTTTTTAGAAGCTACTCGCGCTTTACCACCTTGCCTTGCAGCCGAAATTGATCGTACGGTGCGTGCCGCATCCAGCAAGGAGGCCTCGGAAATGTCGTCGGAATAGGCAAAGGCCGTCTTCTCGCCGCTGACGGCGCGCACGCCCACGCCCTGGTCGATGGAAAACGAGCCCGTCTTGACGATGCCCTCCTCCAGGCTCCAGCCCTCGCTGCGGGTGTACTGGAAATACAGGTCTGCATCGTCCACCTGGTGGGCGCGAATCTCGCCCAGCGCGCGCGCCAGGTGGCCTTCATCCAGGCCAAAGGGGGCCAGCAGGAGCTGGCGTGCAATATCAATGCGCTGGACAGTGGGCGCGCTCTGCGCAGCAGCGGAGGGGGAGCGAAGGGTCATCCGGCGATTCTAGAACCTGTTCAAAAACCCGGTCGCCTCCTGCGGCGCGGGGTCAGACCACCGGCCGGGCTTCCTGCGCAGGCTGGCGCTGCGCGCGCACGATGGACATCAGAATGCCCAGCGCCAGCCCCAGCGTGACCATGGCCGTTCCGCCATAGCTGACAAACGGCAGCGGCACCCCCACTACAGGAAGAATGCCGCTGACCATGCCCATGTTCACAAAGGCATAGGTGAAGAAGATCATGGATACCGCGCCCGCCATCAGACGGCCAAAAAGCGTGCCTGCCCCCATGGCAATGGCCAGCCCGCGCCAGACCAGGAACAGAAAGCACACAATAAGGAACAGGTTGCCGACCAGGCCGAATTCCTCGGAAAAGGCGGCAAAAATGAAATCGGTGGTGCGCTCGGGAATGAATTCGAGGTGGGTCTGCGTGCCCGCCATGAAGCCCTTGCCAAGCACTCCGCCCGCACCGATGGCAATCATCCCCTGGATGATGTGGAAACCCTTGCCCAGCGGGTCGCGCGTGGGATCCAGCAGCGTGCAGATACGCTGTTGCTGGTAGTCGTGCAGCACCGGCCAGCGCACCCCGTTGGCGCACAGCTGGGGCTCGAAACCGACGATCAGCGCGATACCCACCGCCCCCAGCAGCACGGGCGGCACGACCAGCTTCCAGGGCAGCCCGGCAAAAAAGATGACCGACAAGCCTGCGGCCAGCACCAGCAGCGAAGTCCCCAGATCGGGCTGCTTCATGATCAGTCCCACCGGTACGGCCAGCAGCAAGGCCGCGACCCCGAAGTCGAGTGGGCGCAACTGGCCTTCACGCTTCTGGAACCACCAGGCCAGCATCAGCGGCATGCCGATCTTGAGCAGCTCGCTGGGCTGGATGACGATACCCAGGTTGATCCAGCGCTGCGCGCCCTTCTTGGTGATGCCAAACAGCGCGACCGCCACCAGCAGGGCCACACCCAGGGCATACAGGGGCACCGCCATGGCCATCAGCTTCTGGGGCGGGATCTGGGCCACCACGAACAGGATGGACACGGCGATCAGCATGTTGCGGCCGTGGTCGGAAAAACGCGTGCCGTGGTCATAGCCGGAGGAATACATGGCCAGCAGGCCCGCGCCGGCCAGCAGCAGGACGACGCCCACCAGCCATCCGTCAAAGCCCTGGAACAGGGGCACGATGCGCTGCGCGAGAGTCGGTTTGTCGAAAGTGGTTGCCATGGCGCAATTATCGGGCGTGCGCCCTCTGGCACGCCGTCAGCCCGCCTGGCGGAACGCCATCACGGCCTGGTTGCGCAGGGTGCGCAGCAGCCCGAGGGCCTTGTCGTCCACAGCAATGCCCCCGGGGCGGACGTGGTCGGCATAAATCAGCGCAAAAGGCCGTCCCTTCATCTGCAGGGGCAACAGCAAAAAGGTGGGGGCGTCCAGGCTGCTGCGGTACCAGGCGGGCAGGCGCGCCTGCATGCGCGGCTCGGTGGCATCTTCGATCAGCGTGTCGGCCCCGCGCAGGCACACGGCGGCAAACAGGTCGCCGGGGGTCTTGAGCGGCACCGCCATGGCACGCACGGCCACATCGTTGCCTTCGCCCAGGCCGAAGCGGCCGGTCAGCACGTCGGTTTTGGCATCGCGCAGACAGAACACCATGCGCTGCGCACCCAGCGCGCGAAACATGGTTTCCAGGATCATGCGCAGCACATCGTTGAGCTTGAATCCTTCATCCACCATGGCGTTGGTGATGTCCTGGATACCTGCAGACAGCACTTCGGCCACCTGCGCCAGGGCAGCCTGGCCTCCGTGCGCGCCCGGCGCGGCGAGGGGCAGCGGCTGCGTGGCCTGGGGCCGCAGTTCGTGTGCAGCCAAGGCGTCTTCCGGGGCGCCATCACCCACCGCCGGGGACGCAGGCAACTGGAGCAGGCGGGCCGCCGGTGCATCGGGCGCTACCCGCAGGTCCAGGGCATCGGCCATGGCCACCAGCTGGCGGCGGGCCCGCAAGGTGGCTTCGGCAATGGCCTGCGCCGACAGGGCAAGCGTGCGCGCATACTGCACGGCCAGCCCCCGCAGGCCCGCCTCGGCCTGCTGCGCATCGGCCAGCAGCAGCGTGCTGGCCACTTCGTTGGCGGCGCGGGCCACCCAGCGCAGGCGCTCCACACCTTTTTCTGGCGGGCGCATGGGCGGCGAACCCAGGGGCTTGCGGATACAGCGCTGCAAGGCCTCAGGCAGGCCCCAGACCCGTGCCACACCCGCGCCCAGGTCTTCCATCCCCACGCCCAGCACCTGCTGCGCCGCAGCCTCCTCGCCGCCCTCGGTGCGGCCCGCTGCCACGATGGCGCGGATCTGGCCGGCCTCTTCCGGAAAATAGAACTCGCACAGCATGCGGCCCAGGTTCTGGAACATGGCGCCAATGAAGGCTTCCTCGGCCTCGGCGGCGGCACCACACAGTTCGGCCGCCACGGACCCGGCCATCATGGCACGCAGGAATTCCTCCCGCATCTGGCTGGCGTGCTGCTGGTCCTGCATGTGGTCCAGCATCACCAGGCTGAGCGCCATGTTCCGTACCGCGTTGAACCCCACCAGGCTGACCGCGCGCGAGACGGTGCTCACCGTGCCCCGGCTGGCATGGGCAAAGTGCACACTGTTGACCAGCCGCAAGAGCTTGTGCGTGAGCGCCACGTCCTTGAGAATTTCGTGCGTCAGATCGCTGATGCTGTCGTCCTCCGAACTGGCCACCCGCTGGATGCGCGCCACCGAATCGGACAGCGCTGGAAAGTCGCTCTTGTGGCGCATGCGCCGCAACAGAAAGTCGAGCGTGGCGTTGCCCTGCGCCGTGGGCGCGCTGGCGGGAGCAGCCCAGGCGCGCAGGGCATCGCGGAAATCGGCCGCCGACACAAAGCGCGCCGACGGATCGCGCGCCAGGGCGCGCAGCACAATGGCGCGCAGCGCATCGTCCGCGCCAGGGCCCAGGTCCTCGGGCAACACCAGCGTTTCATTGGCAATGCGGTACAGCGCCTGCCAGGTGTCGCTCTGGTGGATCAGGGGCCGCCCGGTCAGCAGCTCCACCAGCACGAGCGCTGCCGAATAGATGTCCATCGACGGCGCAGGCGCCGCGCCCGCCGTGGCCTCGGGCGCCATGTAGGCCGGTGTGCCGCTGGCCAGTTGCGCATCGGAAGCACTGGCCACGGCCGCCGCCAGGCCGAAATCCATCACCCGGGCGTGGCGCTGGGCATCGACCATCACGTTCGAAGGCTTGAGATCACGGTGCACGATGCCCGCCGCATGGGCGGCCTGCAGGCCGTCCAGCACATCGACCATCAGGGCCACGGCGTCGTGCGGGGCGCAGCGCCCACGCTGCACCAGGTGCTCGGCCAGCGTGGTGCCGGGCACATACTCGAACACGATATAGGGCTGCAGGCCCTGCACGTCGGCCTCGAACACCGGGACGATGTGCGGGTGTGCAAGGCGCCCCACATGGCGGGCCTCGCGCAGCCAGTGGTCCAGCACCGAGGCGTCCTGGCCCTGCACGGGCGGCAGCAACTTGATGGCCACCGGGCGCTGCAGGCGCGGGTCGTGCGCCAGCCACACCGTGGCCTGGGCGCCCCGCCCCAGGATGCGCTGCAGCTCGAACCGCCCCAGAGCCACAGGCGTCTGCCCTCCCCGCATGAGACGCTTGGCAGAGGAAATCGGAGCAAAATCGGGCATGGTGAACGGGGGCAAGGCGGGCGCTGCACGGTGCGGCGCGCCGGTCTGCCCATCTTAGAGCCTGTTCACGATCTTATGCCTGCCAGTCGGCAGTGCAGCCAGTGATTGCCCGGATAACCGCCACATGACCACCACCCACCTTCTCTACCTGCACGGCTTTCGCTCGTCGCCCCAGTCAGCCAAGGCACAGCTGATGGCGCAGCACGTGGCCCGCCAGCATCCGGCCGTGCACTTCTGGTGTCCGCAGCTGCCGCCCTCGCCCCGGGCCGCCATGGCGATGGTGAGCGCCGGCATTGCCCCCTGGCCACGCGCCACGATGGCTGTGGTGGGCTCGTCTCTGGGAGGCTACTACGCCAGCTGGGTCGCGCAGCAGGCAGCATGCCCCTGCGTGCTGCTCAACCCGGCGGTGCACCCGGCCCGCGACCTGGCGCGCCACATCGGCGACCAGACCAGCTGGCACGACCCGGCAGAGCACTTTTACTTTGCCCCCGAATTCGTCGACGAACTGCGCGCGCTCGATGTACGCGACCAAAACCCCGCCGCCCGCCAGATGGCCATCATCGCCAAGGGCGACGAGGTGCTGGACTGGCGCGAGATGGTGGCGCGCTACCCGCAGGCCGAAGTGCACCTGCTCGAAGGTGGCGACCACGCGCTGAGCGATTTCTCCGCGCACCTGGCGACCATTGCACGATTCCTGCAACTCGCGTCAGGCACCGACTAACCCTGCCAGGCACTGCACACGTTCAGCCGCCAGCCGCATGCTGGACCTGCATTTCCACAGCCCCCCCCCGCAGGGCGGGCGATGCGCGCAAAAGCGCTGTGGTTGTGGATCGACTCAAAATTCTCCACTTCCACCGTGTAGGCACCTACACGTCGCTCCTGGTTGAGCGCCACCGCCACGTCGCGCACCATGTCTTCCACGAATTTCGGGTTCTCATAGGCACGCTCGGTGACGTATTTTTCATCTGCTCGCTTGAGCAGCCCATACACCTCGCAGGAACTGCTGCGTTCTGCAATGGCGATCAGATCCTCCACCTCGATCGGCTCCAGGGCCTCGACCTCGATGGCGACATGCGAGCGCTGGTTGTGCGCCCCATAGACCGATATCTCCCGGGAGCACGGGCACAGACTCGTCACGGGAACCACCGCCTTCAGCCACAGGGACTGCTGCCCCCGTGCGGAGGCGCTCGCGCGCCACTGGACATCGTGGTCGAGCAGACTGCGCACGCCCGAGACCGGCGCTGTTTTTTCCACGAACCACGGAAAGCGCATTTCGATGGTGCCAGCCTGCGCATTCAGCCGGTCCAGCATGTCCCGAAACAAGGCACGGAAACCCGCTGCATCCAGCGCATCCGACTGCGCCTGCAGCAATTCGACAAACCGCGACATGTGCGTACCCTTGACCGCGGCCGGCACGGTCACCGTCATGGCCCACTGCGCGACGGTGGCGGCGACCCGGCCGCCGCTGCGCACCTTGATGGGATAGCGCAGGCCCCGGACACCCACGGCCCCAATCTCGATGCCTCGGACATCCGCACTGCTCTGAACGTCGGGCAGGAGCCTATTTTTCTCCGGTGCATTCATTCGATGGTTCTCCACGCTGTCACAGCGATTTCAAATATTGGGCCCTCGGACGCCGACCACCGCATTGAGCTTGAGCAGCGCCACCGTGGTGGCTGGATCCTTCAGGTCCACGCTGCCGTCCTGGATGCCTGCCACCACGGCAGCGGGCAGCGCCTCGGCATCCACCTTGAGCCCCACGGACATGGCGGTCATGGGATCGACTGCCGCCGCAATGACCTCGTGCAGCGCGAGCGCGTCGGTCCATTGGGCCTCATCGCCGAACGTGTCGTAGCGGAAGATGTCCCGCCCCTGCGCAGCCAGCGCCGCCTGGGCGGCATCCGGGCCATCGACCGCAGCTCCCCCACCGCAGGCGACGACAGCCGCTGCGGTCACACTGATCGCTCCTGCAAGACGCCACACCGACGAGCGGCGTGCCCAACCACCTGCATGTTTCATGCCTCTTCTCCTCATTGTTTATGGATTCCAGCATCCCAGCGGCGCGGCGGAATGCCGGATCAAGCCTTGCGCTTGCGGCAGCGCTAAGGAACGGGCTTGCACGCCGCGCCGGGCTGCGAGGCCTCCTTCAGCCAGGCGATCAGGTCCGACCGCTCGGCGGCGTCCTTCACCCCGGCATAGCCCATGGTGGTTCCAGGCAACGCCTTCATCGGATCTTTCAAGAAGACGTTGAGCGTCTTCTCATCCCACACCCATGGGCTCTCCCGCATGGCTTTGGAATAGGCGTCGTAGCCGGGCGCGGTGCCAGCATGGCGCCCAAACAGCCCGCAGTGCTGCGGACCGGTGCGGTTGCCCTCGATCGCATGGCAGGCGGCGCAGCGCGCGTACACCTGCTCACCGCGCGCCAGCGCTGCGGCATCCGGCGCCGCATGGGCACCGGCGGCGAGCAAGCCGCCCGCCAGCCCCAGCGCCACGACAAGCTGGCGCGGCTTCATGACATGAAGGCCGAAGGCACGGGAGCCTCGCCCAGGACCTGGCGCAGCACGGCCCAGTGCATGGCCTCATCGCCCAGGATGCTCGCGGCAACCTGCGCCAGCGCACGGTCGGCAAACAGGGGCACGGCGCCCAGGTAGGCCGAGATGGCGCCGCGCTCCAGACCCGCCGCGAAGCGCAGCACGTCGGCCTCCACCTTGAGTTTTTCCACGGGGAAGTGGTATTTCTCCTTGGCCGCCACGGGCTTGCCGCCGAGTTTTTGCACCGTGCTGGCAATGGCCGCCGCATGCTCCTTGTGGTGCCCCTGGAACGCGACGGCCACCGACAGCACCGCCTTGCTCAGCAGGCCGCTTTCCGCGCCCACCTGGTAGGCCGCCACCGCCTCCAGCTCCGCGCCAAGGGCGGTATTGAGGATGCGCACATCGGCCTCCAGCTCCTGGGCACTCACCTTGGCACCGGCGGCCAGCGCGTCGCGCCCGCCCAGCAAGGCGACGGCGCTGGCCGACAGCACGGCAGCGCCGGATGCCGACATGGCACGGCGGCGCGAGACAAACAAGGCCTGCGAGGGGACGTAAATGGAAGGGTGCTTCATGGTTTTCTCCGTGGGTTGATGAACCGTTGCGCCGGCACCTGGAACAGCCGGCAAATTGAATGAAATGGCCCTGGCCAGGCGCAGCGCTGCAGACCGTACGCGCGGTACGGCCAGACAGGACGGGGGCGCCAGAGGGGTGTTTTGGCCGCGCTCAGTGCCGCGCAATGAGATGGCGCTGCTGCAGCTCGGCCACCACATGGCGCACAACCTGGTCGCAGCGCTCACCGGCAAAGGCAAAGACGCTCTCGGCATGCGCCTCGATCTGCGCGCCCAGCGCATCGCGCAGCAGGGAGCGGGCGCGCAGGTAGCGCGTCTTGACGACGGCGTCGCTCACCTGCAGGCAGTACGCCGCTTCGTCCACGCTCATTTCCTGCACGGCGCGCAGGATGAAAACGCTGCGGTAAATGGGCGGCAGCCCCTCGATGGCGGACTGCAGCAGGGCGCGCAGCTCGGTGCGCGCCAGCACGGATTCGGGCGATACGCCCGCAGGAGCGCTAAAGGACATCATGTGCTCCGGAGAAGGCTCGTGGTCCAGATCGTGGGAGTCGAGCGGCACCGACCGGCTGCGCTTGCGCAGCACGTCCAGCGCAATGTTGATGGCAATGCGCGCCATCCAGGTCGCCAGCGATGAGCCCCCCTGAAAATCCCGCAGCCGGGTGAAGGCGCGCAGGTAGGTTTCCTGCACCACGTCCTGCGCCTCGGCGTCGTCAGAGACCACCCCGCGCGCTGCGCGGAACAGCACCCGGTTGTGGCGCCGCATGATGGCTTCGAAGGCACTTTGCTCTCCTCGCAGAGCACCCGCCACCAACTGTTCGTCGGAACGGAGGGTAGGCGCGGTGGGCAGCGCATTGGTCAGGGAGAAGGACTGCATGGTGGGCTCGCTTTTTTGGGGCTTGTGACCATTGGACGCTGAGCACACCAGAAAGGTGACAGCCCTCCGGATATCCGCAATGGCCGCATGCCCAGGCCGGCTTCCGACTCCGGGCCAGAATGGACCCCGTCTCGCTGCCACAGAACCCACCCATGAAAATCGCTCTGCTCTCCGACCTGCACCTGTCCGTGCAGCCCCTGGAACTGCCGCACACAGACGCCGATGTCGTCGTTCTGGCCGGCGACCTGCAACGCCCTGCGCAAGGCATGGCCTGGGCGCGGCAGTTCAGCCAGCCCACGCTCTACGTCGCTGGCAACCACGAGTTCTATGGCTCCGACCTGGTGAGCACCATGGCGAACCTGCGCACCGAGGCGCAGGGCAGCCCGGTGCGCGTGCTCGAACGTGAGGAATGGCGCCATGGCGGTGTGCGTTTTCTGGCCTGCACGCTGTGGTCGGACTACCGCCTGTTCGATTCGCCCGAACAGCGCGAGGAAGGCCTGCAGAAGGCGCAGGCGTTCGTGCGCGACTTCAGCCGCATCGGCCTGACCCCGGATTTCCCGGACCGCTTTACGCCGGCCGCCTCGCAAATGCTGTTTGACCAGTCCGTCGCCTGGCTGGAAGCGCGCTTTGCAGAGCCCTTTGATGGCCCGACGGTCGTGGTCACGCACTTTGCACCCTCCCCCGGCAGCATTGCCCCGCAATTTATCGGCTCACCGCTGAACGCCTGCTTTGTCTCCAACCTGGAGGCGCAAATCCTGCGCTGGCAGCCCCGTCTGTGGCTGCACGGCCATGTACACCACAGTTGCGACTATCGGCTGGGCACCACGCGCGTAGTAGCCAACCCGCGGGGTTACGCGCCCAAGGGCATGGTGGAAAACGCCCGCTTTGCGCCCGAGATGCTGATCGAGGTGTAGCGCCAACGAGGCCCTTCGAGCATGGGACAATTGCCCCCATGCACGCATTGTTTGAAGAATCCGGCAAATTTCTGGCCGGCCGCATCCTCTCCGAGGCTGAATCCTCGGCCCAGATCGAGCTCGACTCGGGCAAACGGGTCAAGGCCAAGGCGGCCCATATCCTGCTCAAGTTCGAAAAGCCCGCGCCCGCCGATCTGCTCGCGCAGGGCCAGGCGCTGGCGCAGGCCATTGACCTGCAGCTCGCCTGGGAATTCGCCCCCGAGGGCGAATTTGGCTTCGCCGATCTGGCACGTGATTATTTTTCCGAGAACGCCACGCTGACCGAGCAGGCCGCCGCGCTGTTTCGCCTGTACGAGGCGCCGCACTACTTCCGCCGTGCAGGCAAGGGGCGTTTCAAGAAGGCCCCGGCCGACATCCTGCAGCAGGCGCTGGCCGCCATCGAGAAGAAAAAAGCCGTGCTGGCGCAGATTGCCGAGTGGGCCGAACAACTCGGACAAGGTATCTGCCCCGCACCCATCCGCGAACAGCTCTACAAAATCCTGTTCCGCCCTGACAAGAACGCGCCCGAATACAAGGCCGTGGTCGAGGCCAGCCGTGCCACGCACACCGCGCCGCTGGATCTGCTGCAAAAGGCCGGCGCCATTGATTCGAGCTACCAGTTCCACTGGAAGCGCTTTCTGCTCGACAACTTCCCCAAAGGCACAGGCTTCCCTGCCATCGACGCCCCGCAACCGCCCGCCGACCTGCCGCTGGCCGAGGTGCAGGCGTTTTCCATCGACGACTCGCAGACCACCGAAATCGACGACGCCCTCTCGGTCACCGGGCTCGGGACAGGCACGGTCACGCTGGGCATCCACATCGCGGCGCCGGGCCTGGCCATCCAGCCCGGCAGCACGCTCGACCAGCTGGGCCGCAACCGCCTTTCCACGGTGTACATGCCGGGCTACAAGATCACCATGCTGCCCGACAGCGTGGTGCAGATCTACACATTGGACGAGGGCCGCGCCAACCCCGCCGTCTCGCTGTACTGCACCATCGACGAGGCCACGCTGGAAATCACCGCCACCGAGACACGCCTGGAGCGCGTGCCCGTGGTGGCCAACCTGCGCCACGACCAGCTCGACCACATCGTCACCGAGGCCTGGCTGGCCGATCCGAGTATGGAGATCGAAAACACGCCTGAGTGCTTATCCAGCCTGCGCGTGCAGCTCTCTTTTTTGCACCGCCTTGCACAAAAACTCAAGGCCGGGCGCGAAGTGGTGCGCGGCAAGCCCGAGAACTTCAACCGGCCGGACTACAACTTCCGCCTCGTGGGCGGAGAGGGCGGCGAACCGGACGGCAGCGAAGCCGTGCAGATCACCACGCGCCAGCGCGGCGCGCCGCTCGACCTCATTGTCGCCGAGGCCGCCATCGTCGCCAACAGCACCTGGGGCCAGTGGCTCGCCAGCCTGGGCGTGCCCGGCATCTACCGCAGCCAGGCCAGCATGGCGCCGGGCGTGAAGGTGCGCATGGGCACCAAGGCCCTGCCGCACGCGGGCATGGGTGTCAAAAGCTACACCTGGGCCACCAGCCCGCTGCGCCGCTATGTCGATCTGGTGAACCAGTGGCAGATCATTGCCTGCGCGCGCCACGGCGCCACAGCGGCACTGGCAGCCCCCTTCAAGCCCAAGGACGCCGAGCTGTTCTCCATCATCAGCAGCTTTGACGCCGCCTACAGCGCCTACAACGGCTACCAGGCCGGCATGGAGCGCTTCTGGACGCTCAAGTACCTGGAACAAAACCATATCACCGAGCTGGAAGCCACCGTCTTCAAGGAAGGCCCGGGCGGCAGCTTTCTGGTGCGTGCCGACACGCTGCCCCTCGTCTTTCCGGTGCTGGGGGCGCAAAACCTGCCGCGCGGCGCGCGCCTGCGCGTCAGGCTCGGCGAGGTGGATGAAATCTCGCTCGACCTGCACGGCACCGTGCTCGAACGCCTGGACGACCCGCTGGACACCAGCGACGACGGCCCGGTGGACGACGAAGGTGGCGAGGACGACGACAGCGCCGTGGCCGGGCCCATTGCCATTGCCGTGGATGTGAATGAGCCAGAAGCGGGCGCCACCGCCGATAATCCGGCCCCGTAAATGACTATGACCCCCACGCTCCCTTGCTCCGTGTGGTCGCTGCCCCCCGAGGGGGCCGCTTTTCATCTTGGGACGGCCCGGCGATGAACAGGACCCCCACGCTCCCTCACTCCGTGTGGTCGCTGCCCCCCGAGGGGGCCGCTTTTCATCTTGGGACGGCCCGGCGATGAAAATGGCTGACCTCTTCCTCCGTTTCAGTACGCTGCAGCTGGCGCTGGCGGTCTCGCTGGCGCTGCACGCTGCGGTGCTGTCCGTGCGCTTCATCGACCCCGAGGGCTTCAACCGCGTGTTCCAGGACACGCCGCTCGAAGTCATCCTGGTCAATGCGCGCTCGAACGAGGCTCCCACCAAGGCCCAGGCCATTGCGCAGTTCTCGCTGGCTGGCGGGGGGGATGCCGAGAAGGGCCGGGCCACCAGCCCGCTGCCCTATTCGGCCATGACCAGCGTGGGCGACGACTTTGAGGAAATCCAGCGCAAGACCGATGCCATGCTGGAAGAACAGACCCAGCTGCTGGCCCAGCTGCGCAAGCAGATCGCCACCTTGCCCGCGCCCGATCCGCGCAAGCCCAGCCAGAACGCCGCACAGAGCGCGCAGGAAGAACGGCGCCGCCAGCTCGTGAAGATCCTGGCCGAGATCGAAAAGCGCATCAACGAAGAAAACGCCCGCCCCAAGAAGCGCTACATCAGCCCCGCCACCCGCGAGGAGGTGTATGCCGTGTACTACGACGCCTTGCGCCGCAAGGTGGAGGACAAGGGCACGGTCAATTTCCCCGAATACGGCGGCCAGAAGCTCTATGGCGAGCTGGTGATGATCGTCACCGTGAACCACGACGGCCGGGTGCTGGCCACCGAAATCGTGCAGGGCTCGGGCAACCCCCGGCTCGACCGCCAGGCCGAAGCCATCGCCATGGCCTCGGGCCCGTTTGG
>JAMLIQ010000078.1 GCA_023954095.1 Burkholderiaceae bacterium
GCGGGGTTGAGCTCGACGATGTCGAGCGAGGCCAGGCAGCCGCTGTCGGCAATCATTTCCATGCACAACTGCGCCTCGCGGTAGGTGGGGCCGCCGGGCACGGTGGTGCCCACGCCGGGCGCGATGTCCGGGTCGAGAAAATCCACGTCAAAGCTCACGTGCAGGTGGGTATCCGCATCCAGGCCATCGAGCGCCTGCAGCATGGTCTGGCGCATGCCCACTTCGTCGATGAAGCGCATGTCGAAGACCTCCAGCCCCTGCTCGTGCACGAAGCGGCGCTCGCCCTCGTCCACGCTGCGGATGCCGATCTGGCGGATCTGCGGTGGCCGCAGCGCTGGCCCGCCGCCCGGCATGCACGCCAGTTCGGTCAGCGCCGCCGGGCCAAAACCGCACAGGCAGGCCACGGGCATGCCATGCACGTTGCCGCTGGGGGTGAGCGCGCTGGTGTTGAAGTCGGCATGGGCGTCCAGCCACAGCACGCGCAGCTTGCGGCCGGTGTCCACACAATGGCGTGCTACGGCGCTGATGCTGCCCAACCCCAGGCTGTGGTCGCCGCCCAGCAGAATGGGCAGGTGGCCCTGCTGCAGTTCGCCGCGCACTGCATCGAAAACGACCTGGTTCCACTGCACCACCTCGTTCAAATGGCGGTAGCCATCGACCGGCGGGAGCCAGGGGTTGGCCGGGCCGTTGAGGTTGCCGCGGTCCAGCACCTGCAGACCACGGTTTTCCAGCGCCGCCTGCAGTCCTGCTACGCGCAAGGCCTCGGGGCCCATGGAGGCACCGCGTGCGCCCGCGCCGATGTCGGTGGGCGCGCCGATCAGGCTGATGGGGGGCAGGGTGCGGCGGTTGTCGGGGTTCATGCGGGCAGGGCCTCCGGGTGGGCGGGCGTGGGGACCTGGCGGGCCGTTCCGTGCAGCACGCCGAACAAATCCTTGGGGTCTTGCATCTCAGGAATCAGGTCGATGGGGGTGGCCAGGTGCGGGTATTGTTGCAGCAGTGCATGCAGCGTGCGCAGGGCCGAGAAATCTTCCAGCGCAAAGCCCACCGAGTCAAACACCGTCACTTCCTGCGCCGTGCGCCGTCCTGGCGCTGTGCCGCGCAGCACGCAGGTGAACTCGGTCACGGCAAAGCCGGCCGGCATCTGCTGGATTTCGCCCTCGATACGCGACTGGGGTTCGTACTCCACCACCACAAGGGCGTCGCTGCGGCGCAGGATGTCGGGATGCAGCTCGGTCTTTCCGGGGCAGTCGCCCCCCACGGCATTGAGGTGCATGCCCGCCTCGATCATCTCGGGCCGCAGGATGGTGGCGTTGCGCTTGTCCGCAGTGACCGTGGTCACGATGTCGCTGCCGCGCACGGCCTCGTGCACCGATGTGCAGCGCACGATCTGCAGGCCCGGCAGGTCCAGGCGCGTCAGGTTGCGTTCGAGCTTGGCGCTGGCGCCGGGGTCGGTGTCGAACAGGCGCAGCTGGCGGATGCCCTGCAGGTGGTAGAAGGCCAGCGCCTGGAATTCGCTTTGCGCGCCATTGCCGATCAGCGCCATGGTGCGGCTGTCCTGCCGGGCCAGGTGGCGTGCGGCCAGCACCGACATGGCAGCGGTGCGCAGTGCGGTGGTCAGTGTGAGTTCGGACACCAGCAGCGGGTAGCCGGTGTCCACATCGGCCAGCACACCAAAGGCCGTGACGGTGAGCAAGCCCTCGGCCGTGTTCTTGGGGTGGCCGTTGACGTACTTGAAGCAGTACAGGTGGCCGTCGCTGGTGGGCATGAGTTCAATCACACCGATGGGGGAGTGAATGGCATGCCGGGCCGATTTGTCGAACTGCTCCCAGCGCCGGTAGTCGCTGTCCATGGCGTCCACCAGCTGCTCCAGAAAATCGGCCAGCCCAACGTGCTGCACCAGTTCGCGCACGCTGTTCACGCCCATGAAATTCACCATGACGGTCTCCTTATCTTGTGTATGTGGAGAATTCTCCGCACGGGTGCGTCCAAAGAATAGTGAGAAAGCTGTGCAGTTCCTGCAGTAAATAAAGCACTATGAGAATAAATATTGGCGATATGCCTAATGACGGGCGCCGCACCGGGGCGGCCTGCCCCCAGGCGGGCAGAGCGGGGCGATACACTGCCGCCCATGCAAGTCGCCCTGGCCCAACTCCCTGCACAGCTGCAACGCGGCCTGGCGCCGCTGTATGTTTTGCATGGCGACGAAGCCCTGCTGCTGCAGGAGGCGCTCGATGCCATCCGCGCTGCCGCGCGCGCCCAGGGCTATACCGAGCGCAGCAGCTTTACCGTGGCCGGTGCGCACTTTGACTGGGGTGCCGTTCGGGCGGCCGGGGGCAGTTTGAGCCTGTTTGCCGACCGGCAGATCATGGAAATCCGTATCCCCTCGGGCAAGCCTGGCAAGGACGGCAGCGTGGCGCTGCAGCAGATTGCCGAAGGCGCGCGGGGCAACGACAGCACGCTCACGCTGGTGCAACTGCCCCGGCTGGACAAGGCCACGAAGACGGGCGCCTGGTTTGGCGCGCTCGACGCTGCGGGCGTTGCGGTGCAGATCGATCCCATCGAGCGCGGTGCACTGCCGCAGTGGATTGCCCAGCGCCTGGGCGCGCAGGGCCAGCGTGTGGCGCCGGGTGAAGAGGGCCAGCGCACGCTGCAGTTTTTTGCCGACCGCGTGGAAGGCAACCTGCTGGCGGCGCACCAGGAAATCAGCAAGCTCGGCCTGCTGCACCCACCGGGCGAGCTGTCGCAGGCGCAGGTCGAGGCGGCCGTGCTCAACGTGGCGCGCTACGATGTTTTCAAGCTCTCCGAGGCCGTGCTGGCGGGCCAGGTGCTGCGCGTGCAGCGCATGCTCGACGGCCTGGAGGCCGAGGGCGAAGCGCCGGTGCTGGTGCACTGGGCGCTGGCCGAGGATATTCGCGCCTTGAAGCGCGTGAAAGATGCCATGAACGCTGGGCGCCCCTTGCCCATGGCCCTGCGGGAGAACCGCATCTGGGGCGCCAAGGAACGCCTGTTTGAACGCATCCTGCCGCGCGCGGGCGATGTGCAACTGGCACGCCTGCTGCAGTCGGCGCACCTGGTGGACGGCATCGTCAAGGGGCTGAAGCAGCCCGACTGGCCAGTGCACCCGTGGCAGGCGCTGCAGCGGCTGGCGTTTCAGCTGGCGCGGCTGGGGGCACCGGGACGTTGAGGGCCTGCGGTGTTCAGGAGAGAATATGAATGAAAATTGCCTTAAACGCTTTGTTGGTAAGCGTTATAAGCTACTAAAATTATAGTGAATTGTCGTCCTGCAGCACTGCCTGCGCCTTGTCCGCCCACACCTGCAGACTGTCGAGCAGGCCGCTGCGGCTGAAGGAGCAGCTTTCTTCGGTGAACAGCGCACTCGATTCCAGGCGATCCAGCAAGTCCAGCAACACGTCGCTGTAACGCGTGGGCAAGGCCGCCAGCAGGGTTTTCTGGCTGCGGGCCGCCAGGGCCGACTGCAGGGCCGCCAGCTGGGTGGTGGGGTTGGGGTGCATATCGGTTCTCCGGGATTGGCGGGATTACAGCGCAGCGCCCCGGTGCCTGCGCAACTGCGGCAAAATCCCCCCATGAACGCGCTCAACGTGGCCCAATACACGCACACTCTCGGTTTACAGGCAAAAACGGCCTCCGCGCTGATGGCGCGGGCGCCAGCAGCTATCAAAAACAAAGCGCTCAAAGCCCTGGCGCGCCTGCTGCGCGAGCAGACTGCGGCGCTGCAGGCGGACAACGCGCGCGACCTGGAGCGCGCCCGCGCCGCCGGTTTGGCCGAGCCCCTGGTGGACCGGCTCAAGCTCACACCCCAGGTGCTGGAGACCTGCGCCCAGGGCTGCGAGCAGCTGGCCGCCATGCCGGACATCATTGGCGAAATCACGGCACTGCGCCAGCAGCCCAGCGGCATCCGCGTGGGCCAGATGCGGGTGCCCATCGGCGTGTTCGGCATGATCTATGAGAGCCGCCCGAATGTGACCATCGAGGCCGCGTCGCTGTCCATCAAGAGCGGCAACGCCTGCATCCTGCGCGGCGGCTCCGAGGCCATCGACTCCAACAAGGCGCTGGCGAAGCTGGTGCAGCAGGCGCTGGCCGACGCCGACCTGCCGCAGGACGCGGTGCAGCTCGTGCAGACCACCGACCGCGAGGCCGTGGGCCAGCTCATCGCCATGCCGCAGTACGTGGACGTGATCATCCCGCGCGGCGGCAAGGGGCTGATCGAGCGCATCAGCCGCGACGCCAAGGTGCCCGTCATCAAGCACCTGGACGGCAACTGCCACACCTATGTGGACGACCCCTGCGATCTCGATATGGCCGTGCGCGTGACCGACAACGCCAAGACACAGAAATACAGCCCCTGCAACGCCAGCGAGAGCCTGCTGGTGGCGCGCGGCGCGGCGGCGGCGTTCCTGCCCCGCATCGGCAGCATCTTTGCTGAAAAAGGCGTGGAAATGCGGGTTTGCGCCGAAAGCAAGGCGCTGATAGCTCCTGTTTCAGGAGCGAAACTGGTCGATGCGACCGAGCAGGATTGGGCTGAGGAGTACCTGGCACCCATCATTTCCATCCGTGTGGTGGCGGGCGTTCAGGAGGCCATCGACCACATCAACCGGTACAGCAGCCACCACACCGAGGCCATCCTCACCACCGACCACAGGCATGCCCAGCAGTTCTTGCGCGAGGTGGACTCCGCCAGCGTGATGGTGAACGCCAGCACCCGCTTTGCCGACGGTTTCGAGTACGGCCTGGGCGCCGAGATCGGTATCAGTACCGATAAATTCCATGCACGCGGGCCCGTGGGGATCGAGGGGCTGACCTCGCTCAAGTACGTGGTGCTGGGCGAAGGCGAAGTCCGTGCCTGAGGCCATGCCGCGCTTTCCGCCCGTGTGCCCGCATTACCCGTGAAGGCCCCGTGAAAATCATCATTCTGGGCGCAGGCCGTGTGGGCGAAAGCGTGGCGGACAGCCTGGTGTCCGAGCGCAACGACATCACGGTCATTGATACCGACGCACGGCGCCTGCGCGACCTGGAGTCGCGCTTTGACCTGCGCGGCGTGGTGGGCAACGGCATCGAACCGGCCGTGCTGGCCGAGGCCGGTGCCCGCGATACCGATCTGCTCATCGCCTGCGCCGCGCTGGACGAAACCAACCTGGTGTGCTGCAAGGTGGCGCAGCGCTTGTTCAGTATCCCCACACGCATCGCGCGCGTGCGCTCGGCGGGTTTTCAGGACGATGTGCTGATGGGGCCGGAAGGCCTGGCCGTGGACCGCATCATCTGCCCCGAAGAGTCTCTTACGCGCTACATCGGCAAGCTCATCGAGTACCCCGAGGCCATGCAGGTGCGCCAGTTCGCAGGGGGCCGGGCCTGCCTGGTGGCAGTGCGCGCCCGTGCGGGCGCGCCGCTGGTCAGCCATGCGATCGGCGAGCTGCGCGACATCCTGCCGAACGTGGACATGCGGCTGGTGGCCATTTACCGGCGCTTTCTGGACGAGCCCGACCGTTTCGTGGCCTGCGATGGCGACACCCGCGTGGAGCCGGGCGACGAGGTGTTCGTGCTGGCCGCCAGCGGCCATATCGCGCAGGTGCTTGCAGCCTTGCACCGCCGGGGAGAGCAGTCGGTGCGCCCGGTACGGCGCATCATGATCGCGGGTGGAGGCCGGGTGGGCCTGCGCCTGGCGCGCCAACTGGCCGGGCAGACCGGGCGTTTCCAGGTCAAGATCATCGAGGACGACCCGGATCGCTGCATCGAGCTGGCGTCGGTGTTGCCCTCCGAGGTGCTGGTGCTGCAGGGCGACACCACCGACGAAGACCTGCTGACCGGGGAGAGCGTCGATGAGACCGATCTCTTTTTGGCCCTGACCGACGATGACGAGGACAACATCATGTCCTGCCTGCTGGCCAAGCGCATGGGCGCGCGCCGCGTGCTGGCCCTCATCAACCGGCGCAGCTATGCCGATCTGATGCATGGCACGCAGATCGACATTGCCCTTTCACCCGCGCAGGCCATGCTGGGTGAGCTGCTGGCCTATGTGCGCCAGGGTGATGTGCAGGCCGTGCACAGCCTGCGCCGGGGCGTGGCCGAGGCGCTGGAGATTGTGGCGCGGGGCGACCGCAAGAGCTCGCGCGTGGTGGGCCGCAAAGTCGGTGACCTGCAGTTGCCGCACGATGTGCACATGGGCCTGATCGTGCGCGGCCTGCCCGACAAGAGCGACGTGGCCGAGACGCCGCTGCGCGAGCCCGAAGTCATCATTCCGCACAGCGCCACGGTGATCGAGAGCGACGACCACGTTGTCTTCTTCCTGCCGCACAAGCGGCTGGTTCGTGATGTGGAAAAGCTGTTCCGCGTGAGCGCCACCTTTTTCTGACACGGATTCGGCAAGACCACCATGGCGGACATGTTCCCCGTTCTGCGCGTGCTGGGCATCCTGGTCATGGTGTTCGCGCTGGCCATGGGCCTGCCGCTGGGTGTGTCGTGGTTTGCGCAGGATGGCGTCTGGCGCGTCTACCCCCTGGCCATGGGGTTCACGCTGTGCGTGGGTGCGGCGCTGTGGTGGGGCATGCGCAGGCATGCCCGCGAGCTGCAACCGCGCCATGGCGTCATGCTGGTGACGCTGGTGTGGGTGCTGTTGCCGCTGTTTGCCACGCTGCCGCTGCTGCTGGCCCTGCACCAGGTCGGGCGGCCCCTGTCCTTCACGCATGCCTATTTCGAGGCGGTGTCGGGGCTGACCACCACCGGGGCCACGGTGCTCAGCGGGCTCGATGCGCTGCCCGTGTCTGTGAATGTGTGGCGCACCTTTCTGCAATGGGTGGGTGGCATGGGGATCCTGATCCTGGCCGTGGCGGTGCTGCCCCTGCTGGGCGTGGGCGGCAGCCAACTGTTCAGGGCCGAGGCGGCCGGGCCGGTCAAGGATGCCAAGCTCACCCCGCGCATGACGGAAACGGCCAAGGGGCTGTGGGGCGTCTATGCCGTTTTTTCCACCAGTTGCGCGTTGGCTTACTGGCTGGGGGGCATGGAGCCGCTGGATGCGCTCATGCACATGTTCACCACGGTCAGCCTGGGCGGGCTTTCGTCCCACGACGCCAGCTTTGCCCATTTCCAGTCGCCCTTGCTCGAAGGCATTGCGCTGGTGTTCATGCTGGTCGCCAGCTGTAACTTTGCCCTGTATTTTGTCGCCCTGCGCAAAGGCCATTGGGGCGGTTTCTGGCGTGATCCGGAGTTACGCGCGACCCTGACGGCTTTGTTGGGCGGTGGTCTGTTTGTCTCACTGCTGCTGTGGATCAAAGACGTCTACGCCCCCCTGGATGCCTTGCGCCACGGCATGTTCAACGTCATATCGATTGCAACCACCACCGGTTATGCCACGGTGGACTATCTGGGCTGGCCGGTGTTTGCGCCGGTGTTGATGCTGCTGCTGTCGGGGGTGGCCACCAGCGCGGGGTCTACGGGCTGCGGCATCAAGATGGTGCGCATGCTGATTCTGGTCAAGCAGGCGCGCCGTGAAATGACGCGCCTGGTGCACCCCCGGGCCGTGCAGCCCGTGCGCCTGGGCAATGCAGTGGTGGACAACCATGTCATTTTTTCCGTCCTGGCCTTCATGCTGGTGTACGGCGGTACGGTGATTGGGCTGAGCATGGTCCTGTTGCTGACAGATCTCGACCTGGTCACCGCGTTCTCGGCCGTGCTGGCCAGTGTGAACTGCATGGGGCCGGGGCTGGGTCATGTCGGGCCGACATCCAACTACGCCGTGCTCACTGATTTCCAGATCTGGGTGTGTACGCTGGCCATGCTGCTGGGGCGCCTGGAGATGCTCAGTTTCATGGCCTTGCTGACGCCGGCGTTCTGGAGGCGCTGAGCGCCCGGAATGAAGAGGGCAGTGCTCCGGAGGGTCTGGGGGGCGCTGCGCAAATCCCTACAATCGAACGCAACCGCGTCATTCAAGGTAGCCATGGTCCCGCACCTCATCACGGCCCTCACCGGGCCCATCAACGAGCTGGAACAGCGCGTCATCGATTCCATGCCCGCAACGGAACGCTGGTTCCGGCTGGAGTGGATGGAGCATACGCCGCCGTTCTACACCTCGGTGGATATCCGCAACGCCGGGTTCAAGCTGGCGCCGGTCGATACCAACCTGTTCCCGGGCGGCTGGAGCAATCTGACACCCGAGATGCTGCCGCTGGCGGTGCAGGCAGCCATGGCGGCGATCGAGAAAATCTGCCCCGAAGCGCGCAACCTGCTCATCATTCCCGAAAACCAGACGCGCAACAGCGCCTATCTGGAAAACCTGGTGCAGATGCAGCGCATCTTCAACATGGCCGGGCTGAACGTGCGCGTGGGCTCCATCAGTGCCGAGGTGAAGAAGAACACGGTGGTCGAACTGCCCAGCGGCGAGACCATCACCCTGGAGCCGGTGGTGCGTACCCGCGGTCGCCTGGGGCTCAAGAACTTCGACCCCTGCACCATCTTGCTCAACAACGATCTGTCGGCCGGTGCCCCGGGTATCCTGGAAGATCTGCACGAGCAGTACCTGTTGCCGCCGCTGCATGCGGGTTGGTCCGTGCGGCGCAAAAGCAACCATTTCCGCAGCTATGAAGAGGTGTCCAAGCGCTTTGGCAAGTTGCTGGGCATTGATCCGTGGCTCATCAACCCGATGTTCACCAAATGCGGCGAGGTGGACTTTGCGGCCGACACCGGGATGGAAGGTTTGCAGACCCAGGTCGACGCGTTGCTGGGCAAGGTTCGGCGCAAGTACAAGGAATACGGTATCCACGAGAAGCCGTTCGTGGTGGTCAAGGCCGACAACGGCACCCATGGCATGGGCGTGATGACGGTGCACGACGCCAAAGAGCTGCAGGCGCTCAACCGCAAGGCCAAGAACAAGATGGCGATCATCAAGGACGGTCAGCCTGTGCACGATGTCATTGTTCAGGAAGGCGTGCTGACCCAGGAGCGCATGCAGGATGCCGTGGCCGAGCCGGTGGTCTACATGATGGACCGCTACGTGGTCGGGGGCTTCTACCGCGTGCATGCCGAGCGGGGTGTGGATGAGAATCTCAACGCTCCCGGCGCAGGCTTTGTGCCGCTGGCGTTCGACCACAGCACCCATCTTCCGCAGCGCGGCGCCCGTCCGGGCGCCAGTGCCCCCAACCGTTTCTACATGTACGGCGTGGTGGCGCGCCTGGCCATGCTGGCAGCCAGCTATGAGCTGGAGGCGACCAATCCGGATGCGGAAATTTACGACTGAACAGTTGGAAATTGCGCAGTTGTTGCGACGCAACAAAATGTAATTATCCGGGATTATTGTCCTTCCGTATGCCGGAGGATCAGGACCTGGAGGCGCAGAATGAGCCTCCTCAGGTTCTAGGAACCCTGTTGGCTCGGCGGGCAGGGTAAATCAGTGCAGCATACAAAATCTTCTGCGGCGGCGCTTACCCTGGCGGCCATTGGCGTTGTTTATGGCGACATCGGCACCAGCGTGCTGTATGCACTCAAGGAGGTTTTTGCTTCTGGTCACGTCCCGTTTACCCAGGCCAACATCTACGGCGTCCTGTCCATTCTGTTCTGGACACTCACGGTCATCGTGTCCATCAAGTATGTGGTTCTGGTGCTGCGGGCCGACAACAATGGCGAGGGCGGACTGGTGGCCATGCTGGCGCTTGCGTCGCAAGCCGTGAAGGACAAGCCCCGCCTGCGCAGCGCCCTGCTGGCCATGGGCATTTTTGGCACATCACTGTTCTATGGGGACGGTGTCATCACTCCGGCGATCTCCGTGCTGTCGGCGGTCGAGGGCCTGGAGGTGGTATCCGAAGGATTCAACCAGTTCGTCTTGCCGTTGACGCTGTTCGTGCTGTTCTGTCTGTTTGTGGTGCAAAAGCGGGGTACAGGAGGGATTGGCCGGTTTTTCGGGCCCATCACGCTGGCGTGGATGCTGTGCATTGCGGCGCTGGGCGTTTCGCATATCGTCGGTCACCCCGAAATCCTGTGGGCGCTGAGCCCGCACCATGCCCTGGGCTTCATCTTCCATAACCCGGGCACGAGTTTCATCATCCTGGGTGCCGTGGTGCTGTGCGTGACGGGCGCCGAAGCCTTGTATGCCGATCTGGGCCACTTTGGAAAAAAACCGATCCGCATGGCCTGGTTTGCCGTGGTGATGCCCTCGCTGACTCTCAATTACTTTGGGCAAGGGGCCTTGCTGCTGGCCAATCCCGAGGCGGTGAAGAATCCGTTCTACATGATGGCCCCCGACTGGGCCTTGCTGCCTCTGGTGGCGCT
The DNA here is from genome assembly GCA_023954095.1 of Burkholderiaceae bacterium. Taxonomy (GTDB): domain Bacteria; phylum Pseudomonadota; class Gammaproteobacteria; order Burkholderiales; family Burkholderiaceae_C; genus Simplicispira. Next base: position 10,273 of record JAMLIQ010000078.1, read on the forward strand.
GGCCACCATGGCAACGGTGATTGCCTCGCAGGCGTTGATTACCGGGGCGTTCAGCGTGACCAAGCAGGTGATTCAGTTGGGCTATCTGCCACGGCTGAACGTGCAGCACACCAGCGTGCGCGATACCGGACAGATCTACATTCCGTTCGTCAACTGGGGGCTGTTCGTGGCGATCGTGCTGGCCGTGGTGATGTTCCGCTCCTCCAGCAACCTGGCGGCCGCCTATGGCATCGCCGTCACGTTGGACATGCTGATCACCACCGTGCTCACCTTTTTTGTGTTGCGCTACGGTTGGCACTACCCGCTGGCGCTGTGCGTGGCGGCCACGGGTTGTTTTTTTGTGGTCGATCTTGCGTTCTTCAGTTCCAACCTGCTCAAGCTGTTCCAGGGCGGGTGGTTCCCTCTGTTGATTGGCGGGGCGGTCTTTACGCTGATGATGACCTGGAAACGGGGGCGCTATCTTCTCAACGACAAGTTGCGCTCCGATGCGATCGATCTGACCAGCTTTCTGGAGGCCGTCTTTGTCAATCCGCCGACGCGGGTGGAGGGAACCGCCGTCTTCCTGAGCGCAGAATACGGTGCCGTGCCCAATGCGCTGCTGCACAACCTCAAGCACAACAAGGTGCTGCACAGCCAGAATCTGTTCGTCACCGTGCGCAACCACGAGGTGCCCTGGATCGGACTGGATGGACGCCTGCAGGTTGAGCCGCTGGGGCACGATTGCTGGCAGGTGTCGATCAATTACGGGTTCAAGAACGACCCGGATGTGCCGCGTGCCCTGCAATTGCTGCGTGGGCGCGGTTGTGAGGTGGAGCCCATGACCACCAGTTACTTTCTCTCGCGGGACACGGTCATCCCGTCCTTTGGCAGCGGTATGGCTCCCTGGCGTGAAAAGCTGTTTGCCCAGATGCACCGCAACGCCAGCGCAGCGGCCGATTTTCTGCATTTGCCCAACAATGCCGTGGTGGAGTTGGGCTCGAAAATCGAGATTTGAATGGTGTTGCAGGGTCCATGCGCCTGATGGATTTTGGTGTTTTTGGCGCTTGGCGCTTTATCCATCGGCGCTATAAGCTATTATTTAAATAGCAATTTCGTGCCTGAAGGCGCTGCGCTGGGCAGCCTTGCCGCATGCACGAGTCACCGGATACAGCCTATGCGATTTTTCAAGGACCTGAGCCTGTCGGCCTTCACCGCGGGTTTTGTGGCCGTGTTGGTGGGATTCACCAGCTCGGTAGCCATCGTGTTCCAGGCGGCGCAGGCCTTCCACGCCACACCGGCACAGATCACTTCATGGATGTGGGCGCTGGGCCTGGGCATGGGTCTGTGCACACTGGTGCCGTCACTGTGGCTGCGCAAGCCTGTCATGGTGGCATGGTCCACGCCGGGTGCTGCCGTGCTGGCTACCGCAGGACTGGCCGGGGGGTTCAGCATGGCCGAGGCCATCGGCGCATTCATGGTCTGCGCGGCGCTCATCACCGCAGCGGGTGTCACAGGCTGGTTTGAACGCATCATGGGGCGTATCCCCATGGAAATCGCATCCGCCCTGTTGGCTGGGGTACTGGCGCGGTTCGGTCTACAGGCTTTTGCGGCAGCGCAGACGGCCTTGCCGCTGGTCTTGCTGATGCTGGCCTGTTATCTGGTGGCTCGCCGCCTTCTGCCGCGCTATGCCGTGGTGGTCACTCTGGTGGCGGCCATTGCCTATGCTGCTTTGCAGGGGCAGATGGCCTGGTCGGCGGTTGAATTCGAGTTCGCCATGCCCCAGTTCACCATGCCGCAGTTCACCTGGGGTGCGGTGGTCAGTCTGGCCTTGCCCTTGTTCGTTGTGACCATGGCGTCGCAAAATTTGCCGGGAGTGGCCGTCATGCGCGCTACCGGGTATGACATGCCGGTCTCTGGCTTGATCACCCTGACGGGAGTGGCCACGCTGATACTGGCGCCCTTCGGTGCCTTTGCACTCAATTTCAGCGCCATTACGGCGGCCATCTGCATGGGGCCCGAGGCCCATGAGGAGCCAGACCGGCGCTATACCGCTGCAGTCTCGTGCGGCGCGCTGTATGTGCTCATCGGCATTTTTGGCGCTGTGGTCACGGGCTTGCTGACAGCGTTTCCAAAGGAGTTGGTCGTTGCCATCGCAGGGTTGGCGTTGCTCAATACCATTGGCAACGGTTTGGCGGTAGCGCTGCGCGACGAAGGGCATCGCGAGGCCGCCTTAATTACGTTCCTCGTCACCTTGAGCGGAGTCGTGATCGCAGGCATTGGCTCGGCGTTCTGGGGCGTCGTGGCAGGCAGCATCGCGCTGTTTGTGCAACAGTACGCACGTCGCGGTACCGCGTCCTGGTAGCGCCAGGCAGGTTGCCAACGCTCTATTTCCCCTTTCAGAAACCACGCCATGCAATTGCTGTTCATCGCCGATCCGCTCGAAGTCTTCCAAACCTACAAGGACACCACCTTTGCGATGATGCGCGAGGCCGACCGCCGGGGACACACGCTGGCGGCGTGTCAGCCGCAGGACGTCATGTGGGAGCGCGGCCGCCCCGTGACAGCCCAGGTACGCGATATCGCATTGACTGGAGAGCCGCAGGACTGGTTCCGTGTGCGTACAGAGCGTGCGGTCGCTCTGGTGGACTTTGACGCCGTACTCATGCGCAAGGACCCGCCTTTTGATAGCGAGTATTTCTATGCCACGCATCTGCTGGAGCAGGCAGAGCGCGACGGCGCACGGGTGTTCAACAAGCCGCGTGCACTGCGCGATCACCCGGAGAAGCTGGCCATCATGGAGTTCCCGCAGTTCATCGGGCCGACCTTGGTCACCCGCAGTGCGCGCGACATCCAGCGGTTCCATGCCGAGCATCGTGACATCATTCTCAAACCACTCGATGGCATGGGCGGCATGGGCATCTTTCGCGTAGGGCCGGATGGCCTGAACCTCGGCAGCATCACCGAGACGCTGAACCGGGGCGGCGCACAAAGTCTGATGGTGCAGAAGTTTCTTCCGGAAATCACGCAAGGCGATAAGCGCGTACTCATCATTGGTGGCCAGCCTGTGCCTTTTTGCCTGGCGCGTATTCCTCAGGGCAGTGAAGTACGCGGCAATCTCGCTGCGGGGGGCAAGGGCGTGGCAAGACCATTGTCGGAGCGTGATTTCGAAATCGCCCATGCACTGGGTCCCATCCTGCAAGACCGTGGCTTGCTCTTGGCAGGAGTCGATGTCATCGGGGACTATGTCACGGAAATCAATGTCACCAGCCCGACCTGCTTTCAGGAAATCCAGCAACAAACCGGTTGTGATGTCGCGTCATTGTTCATCGACGCTCTGGAGGCTGCGATGAATAAAAAAGACGGCTGATACCGAAACCCA
>JAMLIQ010000079.1 GCA_023954095.1 Burkholderiaceae bacterium
CCATCCAGACATGTGACATCGAAGAGTTCAGATGAAAGATGCGAAGCGGCCGCTGCAATTAATGCATGGCCGTTTTCGTCCAAGAGCCAGGGTTCTACTGTTGTGTCTGTGCTGGCGCTGCCATCAGGAATGCGTCCGAGAAGCAGGCATCCTCACCCAGGCCCTGGGCAATGAAGGCCGGGACGGCAGTTTCCACCATCTTCACAGAGCCGCACAGGTAAACCTCGTTGCCGCTGAGATCGGGAAAGTCGGCCAGCATGGCCTCGTGCACCAGGCCCGTGCGGCCCGTCCAGCCGTCGCCCTCGGCGGGCTCTGACACGACCGGAACCACGGTGAAGTTGGCGTGGTCGCGCGCCCACTGCTCGCACAGCGCCAGCAGGTACAGGTCCTTGCGCTGGCGCACACCCCAGTACAGGCGCATGGGGCGCTGCACACCCCGCTCAAAGGCGTCTTCCACAATGCTCTTGATCGGCGCAAAACCGGTGGCACCGGCCACGAACAAAATGGGGTGCGTGCTTTCGCGCAGCATGAAGCTGCCGCGCGGGCCTTCGAAACGCAGGGCGTCGCCCACCCGCATCGCCTCAAACACATGGGTCGTAAAGCGCCCGCCGGGCACGAGGCGAATGTGCAGTTCGATCTGGCTGCTGGCATGGGGCCGGTTGGCAAACGAGAATGCACGGCGCTGGCCGTCGTCCAGCAGGATGTCGATGTACTGGCCTGCAGCAAAGTCCAGCGTCTTGCCCTCGGGCAGTTGCAGCAGCACACGCATGACATCGTCGGCCAGGCGTTCCAGTTGGGCCACGGTGGCGGTGTGCACCTCGGCGGCCTGGGCGGCGGCACCGGTAAAACCCTCCACGTCGATCACGACGTCGCCGCGCGGCACGGCGCAGCACATCAGCGCCTTGCCCCGAGCCTTTTGCGCATCGGGCAACGCACTGCGCTGGTAAGGCCGGTGTTCGATGTTGCCGTGCTCCACGCTGCAAAGACACAGGCCACACCCCCCATTGCGGCATTCGTACGGCAAGGCCAGGCCTTCGCGCAGACCGGCATCCAGAATGGTTTCGTCCTCGCGCACGCTGAATTCCGCGCTCGCGCCATCCACACCGCGCACCACCACCTGGTGGCTGGCGTGTGCTCCTCGGCGAAAGCGCGGGGGCCACCAGGGCAGCAGCGCCAGCACCAGCGAGCCGCCCACCACCAGCGCCCAGACCCGGCCCAGCGGCCACTCGGTCAACAGCGGGAAGATGGCCAGGTAGAACCAGTCCAGTTCGACACTCGTCACGGCCTGTGCCAGGTTGCTGATACCCCCCTGGCTGTGCACCGGCAGGACCAGTGACAGCACCAGCATGGTCAGCAGCAGGCCGATGACGATGGGACGCGGCGGCGTAGTGCGTGCCTTGGGAACGCGCTGTACGTGGATCCACATCACCATCAGCACCACCAGGGGCAGGCCCAGGTGCATGAACGACAGCAGGGTGAAGAAGCGATCGCCCACGGCCGAGGAGTAGATGAAGTTGCGCATCAACGTGCCGCCAAAGCTGGGCAGCCAGTCCAGCCACTCGAAACTGGTCACGGTGACGAACTGCGCCAGTTGGTCCCAGGGCAGCATGTAGCCGTTGATCCCTGTGGCATACACCATCCAGATCAGCATCACCCCGGTGATCCATGAGAACCAGCGAAAGCCGTGGTACAGATTGAAGGCAAAGTAGCGCAGCATGTGCAGCACCATGGTCAGCACCATAGCATCGGACGCGTAGCGGTGCACGCTGCGCATGATGCCGCCGGTGAACCACTGGTTCTCGGTCAACGCCACCACCGAGGAATACGCGACAGACAGACCGGTTTCGAAGAAGATGTACAGGTACAGGCCGCTGGCGCCAACCACCCAGAACAAGAAGAAGGTGATGGCCCCCAGGTGGTAGAACGGATTGATGCGGTCGCCAAAGGCCGCATTGAACAAGCCCTCGACGCGCAAGAAAACCCACTGCAGCAGGGCCTGGAATCGTTTGATCATCGTGTCGTCCCGTTGGAGCCCGCCGCAGCGGACGTATGTCGCATGGCCTGAGCCACCACCACCACGAACAGCAGTCCGCCGATGATGGCAATCAGCCCGCCCAGGCCCATCAGGCCCATGCCGGCCACCTCGGCCGTGCTGCGCAGCACCTGCTCGGCCCCGGCCACCTTGCGCTGCACACCGTAGCCACCCGACCAGACCAGCCCGATGATGTGCATGAGCTGGCCCACACCGTACAGCCAGGGCTGGCAGGTGGCCAGGCGCCCCTGGGGCGCACGGTAGCCCAGTGCCGGCAAGGTCTTGTAGACCACGCCCATGAGCGCCAGCGTGACCCCGACAATGCAGCCGTGGTAGTGCGCGGGAATGCGCACATTGCTCCCCTGGATAAAGATGCCTATCACCCCGCCAGCGGCAAACAGCAGCACCGATGCCAGCAGCGCGGCGCGCAGCGGGCGCAGGGTGTTGCTGGCCAGCCGCGTGGTGGCAATGGCATAGACCGCGGCCAGGCCCACCGGCACGATGGCCGGCCCACCTCCGGCCCGCATGGCCCAGGTCAGCAGGTTGCGGTGCTCCACCGAGGTGATGTCATGCGCCAGGTAGGCATAGGGCGTGATGAAGACGCCCGCCAGGGCCAGCGCGAACATGAGCACCACCACGCGCGGGCTCAAAGGCACGCGCGCACCACAGGCGCTGGCCAGCCAGAGCCAGCCCACCAGCATGAGCAGGGTCCAGGTGAACTGCAAGGCGTGGCCACCGCCCCAGAACAGGATTTCGTAATAGGCCTTGCCATGCAGCGCGGTCGGCAGCACGGCATAAGACCAGGCAAAGGCCAGCAGACCGACGGCCGTGGCAATGGCTGCGCTGCTCAGGCCAAAATCCAGCGCGCCGCGGCCGTCGTACTCCAGTCCCAGCCGGGGCGCGGCCAGCAGGCTGCGCAGTACCAGCAGAGCCGTACCCGCGCCGAACACGACCAGGCCGCCCAGAAACAGCGGCGAATCCAGCACTGGGATGTAGTTGGCCATGACGGGATCGCCCCGGTTCAGAAACGGCGCCAAGGCCATGGCCAATGTGCCGACTGCGGCCACCGCCAGCGCCAGCCAGCCCCAGTGCGTGCCGCGCCGGGTACCGTGAATGCTCCAGAGCATGCCCCCTTGGGCCACGAACCACACCAGCACCGACAAATCGACATGCAGCACCAGCGAAACCTGGAAAAAATTGGCCGCAGGCAACCACTGGTTGACGTACGGCGTGCGCGAGAGCACCAGCAGGATGGAAAACAGACCCGAACCCACCAGCGCCAAAAGGCCCAGCCAGAGCCATCCACGCGCCAGGGCCTGCCGGGCATCCTGCGGCACCGTGAGTTCATAGTCCAGTCCCGGCATCGCTGCGGGCAACGGGCGGCCTGCGGCGGCATGCCCGCCAAGCATGTGGGAGGGCAGTGCACTCATAGCAGGACGATCTCCCCTTTGTCCGGATTGAAGTCGATCACCATGACCTGCGCGGGTTGCAGTGTGACGGTGGAGTCGTGCACATACGGGAAGTCGGGCGACTTCATGTTGTCCTTCATGCGCACAGTGATGCGATGTTCACCCGAGGGCACATTGAGCCGCTGGTACACCGTGGAGGCGCCGTCGCGCGAGAAGCCAGAGGGCATGGCCGTGTGGGCATAGACGGACACGCCATCGACCTCGACCTCGATGCGCACCGGCGAGCGCTCTCGTTCGCATTTCATGGGCGCGCGCATGTTCGGCGCCAGTTTGGCCAGTTCTTCTGCCGTGTAGGGGCGGCATTCGGCGATCCGCGCGCCATGGTGAATGAAGCTGACCTTGATCTGCGCCTCGTTCGGCGCCAGAGGATGGTAGCTGGGCCAGCGCGAGAAGACGCCGACCACCAGGGCAAAACTGCCATAGAGCAGGGCTTGCCCTGTCCAGTTGAGGGCTCGGTTCATGGGGTGTTCTCCAAAAATGGGTGAGGTGCGCCGGGTGCGCAATGCGTGCGCATGTCTTCAAGGGCGGATACCAGCTGGCTTTCATCGCCCGGGTCGGTCCAGACGACACGCCAGCGTTCGGCCGGCACGGAGGTGCGCAGATGCGGCTCTCGCTCACCGTTCAGGCGCTGCTGTGTCCAGCGTTGGCCCAGGCGGAATTCACATCCCCCCTCGCGGCAGCCGTTGATGAGCACGCCGTCGGCACCCCCGCGCAATGCGTACTCGACAAAGGAAGGCGGCAGCATGCCTGCACACACCATGCCCAGATGCAGGACATCCGGCGCGCCCATGCGGCTGCGCTGGCCCTGATCGCAGCCAAAAACCACCAGCCTGCGCGGCCCCGGCATGGCAGCCAGGCCCTGCAACAAACGGGCGCGCAAGTCGTCGATGGGCCACTGCGGCATGTCGATGCCGGTGTGCAGTACCTCGGTGCTACGAAACGGTGTGGAAGACGGGCAGGAGCCGACACAGATGCCACAGCTGGCGCACAGGTCGGCACGCACTTCGGCCAGTTGCATGCCCCGCCGTCCATTGGGGTGGGGCACCATCGTAATGGCGGAATAAGGACAGTCGGCAAAACAGCGGCTGCAGCCGCTGCAATGGTCGGGGTTCACCACGGCCACGGGTTCGGCGCGCACGGGGGTGAACGGCAGCAGTATCAATCCGGCGAAGACCATGGCTGCGAGCGCCCACACCGCTTGCGCCGAAGTGGCGTCGATCAAGGGGTGGATGAACAACAAGAACCAGTCCAGTGACAAGGAAACGGGCACCGACATCAGGTCGGCCGGCCCCTGGCTGCGCACCGGCAGGGCCAGTGAAAGCAGCAGCAGCATGGCCAGCGTGCCCCAGGCCAGGGAACGCGGCGGGAAAACCCGGGCGAGGCTGATGCGCTGGATATGAAACCACAGGGCAAACACCATCAGCAGCGGCACGCCCAGATGCACGAAAACGAACAGGGTGAACAGCCGCGCATTCAGACTGACGCCGCCCAGAAAATTGCGCGCCAGGGGCGACGCCAGGAACGGCAAGGTATCGAGCCACTCGGCCGTGGACACAGCCGAAAACTGGCCCAGGCGGTCCCAGTTGAGCCAAAAACCTCCAATCGCACTGACAAAGGCCAAAGCAACCAGCGGCACGCCCGTCAGCCAGGGAACACGGCGAAAACCCTTGAACCGGCCCAGCATCCATTCCCGCAGGAGATGGGCGAACATGACGATCACAAACCCATCGGCGGCGTAGCGGTGCACGCCGCGCAGCATGACGCCCAGCATCCAGGGCACCTGGGCCAGATCGTTGATGGATTGGTACGCGCCCCCGACCGAGGTGTCGAGCACGATGTAGAGCACCACCCCCGTGACGACCAGCAGCCAGAAAAACAGGAAACCGAGGGCCCCCAGATGTTTGAGCGGGTTCAGCGCCGCCCCGAACGGTACGTCAAAGGAATGTTCCACGGCCCGGTAGAGGGCCGCACTGCGGGTAACCGGCGGAAGCGTCAGCGAAACAGGAGATCCTTTGGAAACAAAGGCTGAACCAGGCAAGGGCATGAAAGCGGGCGGGCGTCAGGCGCGGCGCGCCTCCTTGTTGCGGGCACTGCGCCGTACAGAGCGCCACTCGTTGAGAAAGAACACCAGCATGGCGATCAAAAAGGTGATGCCCCCAGCAACCTGGATAGGCAGGGTGTAGTCCACCCGGTACTGGCCCGTCTTGGGGTCGTACACCGTGCACAGGATGCGCACACGGTCCATCAGACTTTCCAACGCCAGGGAAGGCTCAACCGGCGTGCCGTTGAGCAGCAGTTTCAGGGGTTCTCCGATATCGCCCGGTCGAATGCTCTCCCCGTAGACCTGCCGCACAATGCGCCCCTGCGCATCGACCAGCGACACCTGCAGCACATGGTCGAAGCCCGCCGGAGTGGCTTCGTAGACAAACCCAAAATCACGGGCCAGCGGCCCCACGGTAGCCATGGAGGGGCTCAAGAATTCCCAGCTGGGCTGATTGATGCGGTATTGGGCGGCAAACGCCTTGAGCGCCTGGGGCGAATCATCGGGCTGGTTGAAACCGATACTCACCACGTTGAACTGGTTGGTGCCAAAGGTCTTTTGCAAGCCCTCGACCGTTTCCTGCAACGACCGCGTGGTGGTCGGGCACACCTGGAAGCACCCGGTGTAGATGAAACTGACCAGCAGCGGTTTGCCCCGGTAGGAAGAAAGCCGGACCGGTCGGCCTTCACGGTCCAGCAGAGTATGGTCAGCGATCTTGCGGCCCAACGCAGCCTGGCTGGTGCGCAGTGCCTGCTCCCGGTCCAACCCCAGATCAGACCCGTGGGACGAGGCCTGCACGACAGCTGGCGCCCACAGAACCAGGAACAGACACAGCACCGCCCCAGACAGTGCTGAAATACGTTCTGTGGCGCGCATAAAAACCCGGTTTCCCGGCCCTAGCGCATGAAAGCGTCGATGCACGCCGCCACCAGCAACAAACTGAGCTGGATCAGCGAAGCAAAGAACGAGCCCATGGCGGTGGCCCGGCTGGGCTGGGCTACCAGAAGCCATGACTTGTGCACAAAGTGCAGCCCCCCCACCAGGGCGCCCACGGCGTACACCGGTCCGGCGCCAAATCCCAGCGGCAGCAGCGAAGCCACGAACAATGCCACCGTACTGCCCAGGACGATGCGCGCAGCGCGCTCGGTGCCCACAACGACCGGCAGCATGGGCACGCCCGCCTGCGCATAGTCGGCCTTGTTGGCGATTGCCAGGCTCCAGAAATGCGGTGGCGTCCACAGGAACAACACCAAGGCCAGCAGCACGGGCAGCGGGCCCAGAGTCGGGTCAATGGCGGCAGCCCCGGCCAGCACGGCAAAGCTGCCTGCCAACCCCCCGATCACGATGTTGAGCGCCGTGCGCCGCTTGAGCCACAGGGTGTAGACCACCCCGTAGAAAAAGGCGCCCAGAAACACATACAGCGCAGCCGCTGCGTTGAGCACCAGCCAGGCCGATGCCACCGCCCCTGCCAGCAAAACGGCCATCAGGGCCAGCCAGACGGGGTGGTGGGGCAGCGCCCCGGTGGCAAAGGCCCGCTTGCGCGTGCGTGCCATCAGGCGATCACTCTCGTGCTCGACATACTGGTTAAATGCGCCTGCGCTGGCGGACGCGACCAGCACCGAAAGCGCAAGCACGAGCACCTGCACCAGACTGGGCGCCGGGCCTGGCGAAACCGCCATGCCCACGAGCGCCGTAATCATGATCAGCACACCGATGCGCAGCTTGAACAGCGAGATGACGTCGCGCGTCCACTGTGCCGCACTGCGTCCGGCGGGATGGATCGTGGTGGTGTGCATGGCGCCGTGTCCCGCTTAACTCAGGCCCCAGAGCTGGCCCAGGTACTTCCAGTTGATGAAGTAATACAGCACGAAGGACACCAGGAAGAACATGGCCAGCACGAAGGTGCCAGGAGCCACGAACCCTGCAGAGCCATAGGTCTGTGCGGCAGCTGTGGGTGCAGCCCGTCCCACCGGGGTGAACTTGGGGCTCACGACGCCGGTATCGAGCTTCTTGCCCCACAGGATGGAGCCCACCGTGACGTAGATGTAGATGCCGCCACCCACGATGGCAGCAATCCCCCCGATACCGACCAGCCCCATCATCAGATACGCCGCGCCGGGCCATTCATAGGCCAGGGCCGCGCCACTGAAGGCCATGTCCCAGTGCCGGCGGGAAACGCCCAGCGTACCGGCGCCCATCATTACCAGGCAGAAGAAGTACATCGAGAAGCCGAAGAGGTACGGCTGGATCTTGGCCAGACCGGGCGAGATCATCTCGCGCCGGAACAGCACAGGAATCAGGAAGTACGTCAGAGCCATGAAGGTCAGCGTGGTACCAATCACCACGGTGGCGTGGAAGTGGCCCGGCACATAGATGGTATTGTGGATCAGCAGGTTGAGCTGTTCGGTGCCCATCATCACGCCAGAGATGCCGCCGAGGAAGCCGAAACCCACGAGCGAGATGAACACGCCCGAGAAAGCAGGGTTGCCCCAGGGCGCCTTGCGCAGCCATTCAAACAGGCCCTTGTTGTAGCCCCTGGCACGCTGGGCCACCTCCATGGCGCCCGGAATGGACAGCGCATGGATCATTGAAGCCAGCACGGCGAAGTACATGAAGTAGCTTGTGTTCACCACTTTCCACTCGGTGCTGATGCCGGGGTCAGCCAACAGGTGGTGGGCGCTGGCAAGCTGCAGGAACAGGATGTACAGCAGGAAGGCGCCACGGCTGACGCGCTCGGACATGGGCTTGGCACCGAAGGCGATAGCCGCCACGGCATACCAGATCGAGATGTGCGCCGCCACGTTGATTTGCTGCGACGAGTGGCCGAAAGCCCACCAGATGGTGCGGTAGATCAGCGGATCGACTTCACTGATGAGGCCAATGGCCATCATGTAGGTGGGGATCAGAATGATCGCGCCGGAGGCGATGGTGAACACCGCAATGATGGCGGCCGTGATGGCGCCAAAGGTCACCAGGGGCACCGAGCCTTCGTAGGTTTTTTCGCGCTTGGCGACCACCAGCGTGCCGAAAAACACAAAACACGCAATCAGGGCGCCGACGGCGAACAGGATGAGGCCCAGGTAGAACCACGACGACGCCATCATGGGCACGTACGAGGTCATCATGACGCTGGAGCCGCCCTGGAACACCGTCAGGTTGTTCATCACCGCGCCGATCAGCATCAGTGCGAAGGCCGCCCAGGCGATCTTGGGTGTGGCAATGCGGCACCGCAAGAGTGTCGACGAGGCGAAATACAGCACCGCGACTTCGAAGAAGATGATCCAGAAGATCAGCATGTCGATGCCGTGCGCCGTGAGCACCATGTAGAAAGTGTCGGCCGCCAGCCAGTGCACGGCGGGCCAGCGGGTCAGCACGACACCAATGGCCAGAAGACCGCCGACCAGCAGCGCCACGACGGCGGCGACGGCATTGGCGATCATCAGCTTTTCAGCCTGGGATTCGAATTGCAGGCCCGAGCGCGGGCAGGTACGGTAAGTGGTTGCAGTCATGTCGGTGCTCCTGCTACTTCACGTACATGCGGCCCACCATGGTGTGGTGGTTGATGCCGCAAAATTCGTTGCAGATGATGGAAAAAGTGCCGGACTCGTTGGGCGTGACCTTGATCACATGCTCATATCCCGGCACCACCTGGATGTTGATGTTGGTGGGCTGCAGCGAGAAACCGTGGTTGTAATCCATCGAAGTCAGGTGCAACTTGTAGGATTTGTTCTTTTCCAGCTCCAGAATCGGCCACCAATTCCACAGGCGGCCAATCATGTAGATGTCGCTGCCCTCGGGCGGACGCACCACCGGAACGTTCTGGTCGGTTTCCGTGCGGACGGTGTACTTGTCCACCATCGCCTGGGTGGCGGCAGTGAACTTGTCGGGGGTGGTCTTGTAGGTCTCGGTCGCAAGATTCTGCTTGCCGTAGACATGCCAGAAAACCATCATGAAGAACATGACCATGCACCAGATGAAGGCGATGACGATCCAGACGGCTTCGAGACGGTCCAGCGGGTGTTTCCACCACAACCGCTCTGAGGGGGGAAGAATGGCGCTCATGTGCGTTACCCCTTATTTCGCCACCGGAATGGTCAGAATGTCGATAACGCCCCAGAGCGAATATACGATCATGGGAATCATCACCCCCAAAAACAGCAGGAGGAACGGGTTGTCCAATAACTGCTGCATAAGCGGAACTTTTTCGTTCTCGTCGTCGTGCTGGCTCATGTCTTCTCCTTGGTAAAGCGGACAGTACCTGACATTTTTGATCGACTACTGAGAGTTAAACATGATTTCGATCAACAGTTAAGGACCCTGAAATCAGGGTAAACGCCTAGTTTCTGGAGAAAGAGACACTTTCTCAGGGATTTGAGGGGGTGATGGGGAAAATCCCCTTCGCGCGCGCCGTGCCGCGCTCCGCTACCGCCGCATTTCCTCGCTCCTTTTTCGCTCCGCCATGAACCTCCCTCCCATGCCTTCCTCTCCTCTTTCCTCTCCGGCGGGTCCGGTCCAACGGCGGGTGCTTTTGCTGCGGCGCATGGCCTGGATCTGCGCCGTACTGGTGCTGGCCATCACCAGCCTGAGTGCCTATATCCGTCTGTCCAAGGCCGGACTGGGCTGCGATCCCTGGCCCCAGTGCTACGGGCAGCAGTTGCGCGCACCGCTGCAAGGTGAGCCGCCCCTGCAAGCCGACGCCGCTACTGCCGACGCACGGCTGGCGCACCGGGTGATCGCCTCGTCGGCGCTTTTGCTGGTGCTGGTCATGGTGATGGCGGCGGTGGCGTCCCGGCCGGCGTTGTGGCCCCAGGGGCGGTTGGCCCTGGGCTTGCTCGGATTGGCGCTTTTTCTGGCGGTGCTCGGGCGCTGGACGGCCCATGCCCGCATCCCGGCCGTCACCCTGGGCAACCTGCTGGGGGGCTTCGTCATGTTCGCGGTAAGCGTGCGGATGGCGCTGGTCGGCAGTCCGGATTCCATTCCCGGTAGTCCGCCGCCGCGCCTGGCCCGCTGGGCCTGGCTGGGCGCCGCGCTTTTGCTGGCGCAGGTGGCGCTGGGTGGGCTGGTCAGCGCGGGACTGGCCGGCCTGAGCTGCACCGGTCTGACGGGCTGCGACCTGAGCGCAGGCTCCTGGGACGCCTTCAATCCCTGGACGGAACCCCAGACCGGCGCCGCGCTGCCAAACAACCCGGCCGGTGCGTGGGTGCATGTGCTGCACCGCGTCGGCGGACTGGCGGTGCTGGCCGTCCTGCTGCCGCTGGCCGCTTTCACCTGGCGCGGTGGGCTGCGCGTTGCCGCGCTTTTGCTCTTGGCTTTGCTGGCGGCGCAGATCGGGCTGGGGGCGGTACTGGTCACGCAGGGCCTGCCGCTGGCGGCGGCCCTCGCACACAACATGGCAGCGGCACTGCTGCTGGCGGTGCTGCTGAGTATTCCCGTTCTGGTGCGTTCCCCCCGGCTGTCGCCTGCGTTGTGACGGCGGCGGCATGGCCGCCCACAATGGCGTATGGACTTCGCTCTCTCCCCGCGCGCACGGGACCTTCAGCAGCGCCTGGACGCTTTCGTGCTGCGCTACCTCCTGCCCCACAACGCAGCCTGGCACCGCGCCGTGCAGGACGGCGTTTTCCCTCCCCCTTTTCTCGACGACCTGAAAGTCCTGGCCCGCGAGGAAGGGCTGTGGAACCTCTTCCTGCCGGGTCTGCGGCCTGACGAGCCCGGCACCTGCTTGTCCAACCTGGATTACGCGCCACTGGCGCAAAGCATGGGCCGCCTGCCGTGGGCATCGGAAGTGTTCAACTGCAGCGCGCCCGATACCGGCAACATGGAATTGCTCCACCGCTTCGCCAGCGATGCGCAGCGGGCCCAGTGGCTGCACCCCCTGCTTCACGGAGAGATCCGTTCGGCGTTTGCGATGAGCGAGCCTGACGTCGCGTCCTCCGACCCCACCAACCTGCAGACCACCGTGCGCCGCGAGGGTGACGCCCTGGTGGTGAGTGGCCGCAAGTGGTTCATCACGGGGGCGGCACATCCCCACTGCAGGCTGTTGATCGTGATGTGCCGCAATGCCGTGACAGAGGACGGCAGCGCCGACGACACCCACCGGCGCCACAGCATGGTGCTGGTGCCGCTGGACACACCCGGCGTGCAGGTGCTGCGCAACATTCCGGTGCTGCACCACCATGCCCCCGAAGGCCATTGCGAGATCCTGCTGCAGAACGTGCGCGTGCCGCAGACATCGTTGCTGGGCGCATGGGGCGCCGGGTTTGCGATGGCGCAAGCCCGGCTGGGACCCGGTCGCGTGCACCACTGCATGCGTACCATTGGGCAATGCGAGCTGGCCTTGCAGCTGGCGGCCGAGCGCACGCTGGAGCGCCAGATGTTCGGGCGCTACGAATCGGATTTCTCCAACGTCCAGGACTGGCTGGCCGAGTCCCGTATCGAGATCGACCAGGCACGTCTGCTGGTATTGCACACGGCCTGGCTGCTTGACCAGGGGGAGTCCGTCGATATCGCCACCACACGCGCCCAGGTGGCGGCCATCAAGGTCGTGGCAGCCCGCCTGCAAAGCCGTGTGGTCGACCGCGCCATGCAGGTGTTTGGTGCCATGGGCCTCTCTCCGGACACCCCTTTGGCCCAGTTCTGGAGCTGGGGACGGGCGCTACACCTGATGGATGGGCCGGACGAGGTGCACTTGCGCAGCGTAGCCCGCCATGAGATCGCCCAGGCGCGGGGCCGGATGGGGACCAGCGCTGCATGGTTCACCACCCCTGAGCAGATGCAGGCCACGCCGCGCATTCGCTGAATACTATTTTTATGATAGCTGCAAGCGCTTGATGGTCGGTCGTTTGAGGCATTTTTTCCATATATTTCGTGCACTGCCGAGGCGCCCTGTGCGCTGAAGGCCGTCTCTGTGCACGGCAACGCCTGCCGTCGCTGTCATGACCCCACGCACACGCCCCTGGTCGGCACGGGGACTTACCGAACGTCTTGCACAAAAACGGCGCGCCCCATAAGATAGTAATCAATTACTTACTGATGGAGACTGTCCTCGTGACCACCCGTGCCAAGCCTCTGCCTGCCGACGAGCGCCGCGCCGCCACCGTGGAGGCGGTGGTGCAACTGGCCGCCACGCAGAACCCCAGCGACATCACCACCAGCGCCATCGCCAGCCACATGCATCTGACACAAGGCGCGCTCTTTCGGCACTTCCCCACGAAGGACGCCATCCTGCAGGCCGTAATGGAATGGGTGGCCGAGCAGTTGCTGGCCCGGGTAGAGCGGGCGGCGCAGGATGCGGCCACGCCCCTGGCCGCGCTCGAAGCCATGTTCCTGGCG
>JAMLIQ010000008.1 GCA_023954095.1 Burkholderiaceae bacterium
TGCCGCGCTCTACAGCAATGCCATGCGCAGCAGCCTGCAGGCGGGCAGCGCCGAGGATGCGGAGCGGGCACATGGCCTGGAAATCCCCTACCCCGGCCTGCCCGAACCCCACAGCCAGCTCGCCGTGCCCATGGTGGCCGCAGGCCGCCTGCTCGGCGTGCTGTTCACCGAGAGTCCGCGCGACATGGCTTTCAACTTCGAGGACGAAGACATGCTGGCGGCGCTGGCTGGGCATCTGGGCGCCGCCATCGATCTGCTGCAGGCCACGCCTGACACCGGCGAAGCCGCAGCACCCGCTGTGGCACAGGCGCCCGCAATCAGCGGCACGCCCGTACGCGTTCGCCACTATGCGTCAAACGACAGCATCTTCATCAACGAAAGCTACCTCATCAAGGGCGTGGCCGGTGCCATTTTCTGGAAGCTGCTGCGCGACTACACCCAAGCCGGGCGGACCGAGTTCACCAACCGCGAGCTGCGCCTGGACCCTTCGATCCGCCTGCCCGACATCGCCGACAACCTGGAGGCGCGCCTGCTGCTGCTGCAGCGCCGCCTGCAGGAAAACGACCCGCCCATGCGCGTCGAGAAGACCGGGCGCGGGCGCTTTCGCCTGTGCGTGACGTGCCCGGTGCAGCTTGAGGAGCAGGCCGGCTGAACCGTCAGTGAAGCCTTGTCCCCTCCAGTTCCAGGCCGACCATGAGCTTGTCCCACTCACGCACCGTGAGGTGCGGGCGCACCACGTCCAGTACGGCATCGAATGCCTCGGCCGGCGCGTGCTGACGCATGTCGCCGAGCAGGGCCAAACGCTCTGCCGGTGCCATGGAAGGCACCATCCAGCGCATCACCAGCATCATTTCACCAGGGGGAATCGACGACACCAGCGCGCCGTGCACGGCCATCAGCTCGTCGTCGGTGTAGTGCTGCCACAGCGCCGCGTTGTGCGCAGTCTCCTCAAGGTGCATGTGCTCGAAATTGTGGGCCACGAACAGCGCAAGCTCGTGGTACAGCGCCTGGGTTCGCGGGGCACGGTCGGCACGCGCGCAGGCCATCAGGTCAGCAACCGCGCGCACCAGCCGGAGGATGGTTTGCTCATGCCCATCGTGCTCATCCGCCACCACCAGGCTGCCGCCCTGGGCGCGGGCCTCGATGGCCGGGTGCACGAAGCGGTTCTCATGCTCCAGATGGGCCTGGAGCACATCGAGCAGCTGGGCCACGCGCTGGCAGCCCTGGGCAAAGTCGAGATCGTCGTCCACATCCATGCGGCCCAGGCCCAGCAGGGTGTCGGTCATGAAGGCGCGCAGCGCCTTATGGATGCCCGCGTACAGATCGACGCGCGGCACGGCAGGCTGGGTGGCGGCAATTTCAGCAATTTCCTGGGTATCTATCTTCATTACATTCTTTCCTGCCCTTGCGGGCCTGCTACGGCACGGCACACAGCCACGCCGGGCCGGATGCACCATGCACCCGCAGCCATGGAATGAAGTCTAGGAAACGACGCCCCTTCTCATTGCTAAAAAACTCTTAACCAAACCCTATCTCATCCTTAAAAACGCCATCGCCCGCCAATTTCGTGAACTGCTTCACGCTGCGGCACGCACCATATCGACAGCCTTTTCCGCCACCATGATCGTCGGCGCATTGGTGTTGCCGCTGACGATGCGCGGCATGATGGACGCATCGACCACCCGCAGCCCCTGCAAGCCGTGCACGCGCAGCGAAGCATCCACCACATCCATGGGCCCGGGCCCCATGCGGCAGCTGCCCACGGGGTGGTAGATGGTGTCGGCATAGCGGCGAATGAACTGCTCGATCTCGACATCCGTCTGCGCAGCAGCCGATGAAGGCAGTTCGCGCGCGCCGTACCGCGCCAGCGCAGGTTGCGCCAGGATCTCGCGCATGCGCCGAAAGCCGTGCACCATGCGGTCCATGTCGGCCCGCTCACCCAGGAAATTGGGGTCTACCAGCGGCAGATCCATCGGATTGCTGCTGACCAGGCCCACACGGCCCCGGCTCACGGGCTGCAGCAGACAGACATGGCATGAGTAGCCATGGCCCAGCACGGTCTTGCGCCCATGGTCGACCAGCTTGCCAATCACAAAGTGCAGCTGCACATCGGGCGCGGGCTCCGACGGCTGGCTGCGGATGAAGCCCCCGGCTTCGGCAAAGTTGGTCGTCAGCATGCCGGTGCGGCGGCCGCGCCACTCCCCCACCCCGTTCCAGAGATTGCGCAAACCCGGCAGAGACAGGCCGAACAGATCGGTCAGGTGGGGCGCATCCATCACCTGCACCACGTCGGGGTGGTCGTGCAGGTGCGCGCCCACGCCAGGCAGATCGTGCAGCACTTCGATGCCGTGGCGCTGCAGTTCGGCGCCCGGGCCGATGCCCGAGAGCATGAGCAGTTGGGGCGAGAGCAGCGCACCGGCACTGAGCAGCACTTCGCGGTTGCAGCGCAGCTGCTGCACGGCACCGCCCTGGCGGTATTCCACGCCCACGGCGCGGCGGTTTTCCACCAGGATGCGCGTGGCATGCGCCCCGGTAATGACCTGCAGGTTGGGACGGGCCAGGTGCGGCGTAAGGTAGGCCTTGGCAGCGCTGAAACGCTCGCCATTGCGGTGGGTAACCTGGTACAGCCCCACGCCTTCCTGCGAGGCGCCATTGAAGTCCGGGTTGTGCGCGTGGCCGGCCTGCACCCCGGCCTCGACAAACACCTGGCTGAACGGGTTGGGGGAGCGCAGGTCCGCCACATTCAGCGGGCCGCCGCTGCCGTGCCATGCGTCGGCGCCGCGCTCGTTGTTTTCGGCCCGCTTGAAATACGGCAGCACATCGCTCCAGCCCCAGCCGGGGTTGCCCTGCGCGGCCCAGAAGTCATAGTCGGCGCTCTGCCCGCGCGCGTAGATCATGGCGTTGATCGAGCTGGAGCCCCCAAGCACCTTGCCCCGGGGCTGGTAGCCGCGGCGCCCGCCCAGACCAGGCTGGGGCGTGGTGTTCTGGCCCCAGCCATTGAGCTCGTACTTGGCCATCACAGCCAGGCCTGCCGGGCAGTGGATGAGCACGCTCTTGTCGGCCGGGCCCGCCTCCAGCAGACAGACACGCACCGCCGGGTCTTCGCTCAAACGCCCTGCCAGCACACTCCCGGCCGAGCCCCCTCCCACCACGATGTAATCGAACATGCCTCTCGTCCTTTGGCCGCCTGGGTTGGCTGCCCTGTCACCACCTTACTCGAAGCCGCGGGCAAATGCCGATACGATTCCCGGGTCTGTTTCACTTTGAAGAGGTTTCACTATATGGATATCAAGACAGTAGGCATCATCGGCGCCGGCACCATGGGCAATGGCATTGCGCAGGCCTGCGCGGTCTCGGGCGTGCACGTGGTGATGGTCGATATTTCGGAAGCTGCCGTGCAAAAAGGCCTGGCCACCGTCAGCGCCAGCCTCGACCGCCTGATCAAGAAAGAAAAGATTGCGCAGGCCGACAAGGATGCCGCGATGGCACGCATCAAGACCTCCACCAGCTACGACGACCTGAAGGACGCCCAGCTCGTCATCGAGGCTGCCACTGAAAACTACGAACTCAAGCTCAAGATCCTCAAACAGGTCGATGGCATCGTCGGTCCCGGCGTCATCATCGCTTCCAACACCTCGTCGATCTCCATCACCAAGCTGGCCGCTGCCACCAGCCGCGCCGACAAGTTCATCGGCATGCACTTCTTCAACCCCGTGCCCATGATGGCGCTGGTGGAGATCATCCGGGGCCTGCAGACCTCGGACGCCACGCACGACGCCGTCAAGGCCATGGCCCTGGCGCTGGGCAAGAGCCCGATCACCGTGAAGAATGCGCCCGGTTTCGTGGTCAACCGCATCCTGGTCCCCATGATCAACGAGGCCTTCTTCGTGCTGGCTGAAGGCCTGGCCACGCCCGAGGACATCGACGCCGGCATGAAGCTGGGCTGCAACCAGCCCATCGGTCCGCTGGCCCTGGCCGACATGGTGGGACTGGATGTGTGCCTCGCCGTGATGGATGTGTACCTGCAGGAGTTTGGCGACAGCAAGTACCGCGCCTGCCCCCTGCTGCGCGAAATGGTCGCCGCAGGCCGCCTGGGCCGTAAGACGGGCCAGGGCGTTTATACCTACTGACCGCCCGCACGTCCGCACAAGGCGCCCCTCGGGGCGCTTTTTTTTACCAATCCCCTGAGCAGAACAGGGGATTGATTTATTCAAATTCGCACAATTCAATTGCACGCAATAATTTAACCCATGACATCGCCAGCATTCCCCGCCAACCCCAGCCCCGCCGCACTGCGGCTGGACCACCAGTTGTGTTTCGCGCTGTACTCGGCCTCGCTGGCCATGACCAAGCTGTACAAGCCCCTGCTCGAAGCCATCGGCCTGACGTATCCGCAATACCTGGCAATGCTGGTGCTGTGGGAGCAGGACGGCCCCACGGTCTCCGAGCTGGGCGAACGCCTGAACCTGGACTCGGGCACGCTTACCCCGCTGCTCAAACGCCTGGAGGCCGCAGGCCTGGTGCAGCGCCAGCGCGATCCGCAGGACGAGCGCCGCGTACGCATCGCCCTCACCAGCGCCGGGCAGGCTCTGCGTGCGCGGGCCGAACCCATTCCCGCCTGCATCCTGGCACGCAGCCACCTGGCGTTGAGCGAGGTGCAAGCCCTCACACACCAGATCCAGGCTCTGCGCGACAGCCTGGGCCGCTAAAGTTTTCCCTCCCGCCCCCGCACGGGGCATCCCTACCGAAAGGCAAGCACCATGACCACCCTCGACAAAGTTCTGTACACCGCCCGCGCCCACACCACCGGCGGCCGCGACGGCGCCTCGCGCACCGACGACGGGCGTCTGGATGTACAACTGTCCTCACCCGGCACCGCAGGCACCGGCACCAACCCAGAGCAGCTGTTTGCCGCAGGCTATTCGGCCTGCTTCATTGGCGCGCTCAAGGCAGTGGGCGGCATGCAGAAAATCACGATTCCGCAAGACGTAGCCGTGGATGCCGAAGTGGATCTGGGCCCCATCACCGGCGGCTATGGCATCGCCGTGCGCATGACGGTGCACCTGCCCGGCATGGACCGCGCCGCCGCCCAGGCTCTGGTGGACACCGCCCACAAGGTGTGCCCCTACTCCAACGCCACACGCGGCAACATCGACATGACGCTGACACTGGCCTGATGGGCCACAGCGCCGGGAAGTGGGCAGCTATAGATCCTGCCCGGCGCACAGCGCTGAACAGCACCACCCCGACCGGTGTCGCACAGGCGGCGGGCACTCCTTGAAACCATGGGCTCTTTCCCCTACCGTTGATCCATGCACACCACCACGCTCCTCGTCCGCAAGAACTCCTTGTCCGAAACGGAACTGCACCGCACGGCCCCGCTCCCGCTGGCCACCGGCCAGGTGCGCGTGCAGATCGATTGTTTTGCGCTGACCGCCAACAACATCACCTACGCGGCCATGGGCGACATGCTGCAGTACTGGCAGTTCTTTCCGGCCCCGGAGCCAGGCTGGGGCATCATTCCCGTGTGGGGTTTTGGCACAGTGCAGGAGTCGCTCCACCCGGCGGTGGCGGTGGGCGAACGGCTGTATGGGTACTGGCCCATGGCGAGCGAAGCCGTACTCAGCCCCGACAGGGTGTCGGCGGCCGGGTTCAGCGATGGCGCCGCGCACCGGGCCGGCCTGCATGCGGTCTACAACCACTACTTGCGCTGCAGCGCCGATCCCTTTTATCAACCTGGTACCGAAGAAATCCAGGCCTTGCTGCGCCCGCTGTACATCACATCCTGGCTCATCGACGACTTTCTGGCCGACCAGGATTTCTATGGCGCCCGCACACTGCTGCTGTCCAGCGCTTCCAGCAAGACGGCCTACGGCACCGCGTTCCAGCTCGCACAGCGCCCGGGCATGCACGTGGTCGGACTGACCTCGCCCGCCAACCAGGCCTTCTGCGAAAGCCTGGGCTGCTACCACCGCGTGGTGGTGTATGACGAGCTGGCGCAACTGGCCGCCGATACACCGAGTGTCTATATCGACTTTGCCGGCAGCGTGGCACTGCGCCAGCGTATCCACCAACACTTCGCGCAACTGGCCTATAGCTGCTCCGTGGGCGCCAGCCACGTGGGCGACCTGGGCGGCGCGGGGCAGTTGCCCGGCCCGCGCCCGGTGATGTTCTTTGCCCCCGCGCAAGTGAAAAAGCGCACCGGCGAATGGGGCGCACGCGGGCTGAACGACCGTCTGGTGGCCGCGTGGCAGGCCTTCAGCAGCGCGGTGCAGGCACCGCCCCGGCCCTGGATCACGGTGCAGCGGCACCAGGGACCGCAGGCCACGCAGGCACTTTTCCTGGAACTGCTGCGCGGGCAGAGCGGCCCGCGCACAGGCCATGTCGCCCGCATGCGGCCCTGATCACCGGGCGCCACGGCACACCCCGGCACGGGCTAACCCGCCGTCAACCGCACAAGCGGCGCATCGGCCAGCCTGAAGCGCCCTACCAGGCGCTCGAGCACCGCCGCCTGCTCGCTCATGGCGCCAGCGGCAGCAGCGCTTTGCTCCACAAGGGCAGCGTTCTGCTGGGTCATCTGCTCCAACTCACCCACTGCAGTATTCACCTGCTGCATGTCGCGGCTTTGTTCGGCCGTGCTGGCGGTGATCTCCTCGATGATGCCGCTGACGCGCTGCACCGACTGCACGATTTCCTGCATGGTCTGCCCGGCGCGGTCCACCAGCGCCGTGCCGGCTTCCACGCTTTCCACCGACGCGGAAATCAGCGCCTTGACCTCGCGCGCGGCCTCTGCCGAGCGCCCGGCCAGCGAACGCACCTCGCTGGCCACCACCGCAAAACCGCGCCCCTGCTCTCCAGCGCGGGCCGCTTCCACCGCGGCGTTCAGTGCCAGGATGTTGGTCTGGAAGGCGATGCCGTCGATCACGGCAATGATGTCCACGATCTTCTTGGACGAGTGGTCGATGCGGTGCATGGTCTGCACCACCTCGCTCACCGACTGGCCGCCGCTTTGCGCCACGGTGTAGGCCGAAGCCGCCAGCGCGTTGGCCTCGCGGGCCGAGGCGGCCGACTGGCCGACGGCGCTGTTGAGGTGGTCCAGCGTGGACGATGCGCGCTGCAGGTTGGCCGCCGTGGCCTCGGTGCGGTTGGACAGGTCGTGGTTGCCATGGGCGATTTCCACGCTGGCGGCGCCAATGCTGCCCGCCGAACGCTGCACCTGCCCCACCAGCTTCGCCAGGGAGTCCGACATCTGGTCAAGCGCGCGCAGCACCTCGCCCATTTCATCCTGCCGGTCGGTGCTGATGTGCAGCGTCAGGTCGCCCGCGCCAATGGAGCGCGCCACCTGGGTGATGTAGGCCAGGGGCTCGGTCACGCTGCGCTGCACCAGCCGTGTGCCGATGCACACTGCCAAAATAATGATGCCCATGATGCCCGCCACGCCCCACACGGTCTTCAGGCGCTCCGTGCCCGCCTTGTCGCGCAACCCGGTGGCGCCGCGCTCGGTCAGGCGCACCATCTCCTGCTGCGCGCTCTGAAACGCCTTGAGCTTGCCCTGGGTGTCGCCCTGGATGTGGGCCTGCAGTGCGGTGGCGTCGCCTGCGGTCTTGAGCTTTTGCGCTGCTTCCAGCGAAGCCTTCAGCGCCTGCGCCTGCTGCGTGGCGGCGTCCAGCGCGGCGCGCTCCATCGGGGTGGTGAGCAGCGTGCCCAGCGCCGATTGCACCTGTGCCAGCTCCTGCTGGTCCTGCTCCTGCCCGCCCTGCAGCAGGGCGGCCGAGGCCTCATCGGCCGCCAGCGCCGCGCCCAGGGTGCGCAGCGCCTGCGCTTCGGCCAGCCCGCGCCAGCGCGCGGCCAGCTCCAGCTTGCTTTGCTGGTCGGACTGCTCCTTGACCGTGATGGCCTGCGACTTCACCGTGCGCACCGCCGAGCCCGTGGCCATGAGAACCAGGCCGATGCTCACCGCAATGGCAGGAAGCCATATCTTGGTTTTGATGCTCAACGCCATTCGCCACTCCTTACAGTTCTGCGCGCGGAACGACCTCCGCATGTAACAAAGTATGACATGGCTTGGACTGGGCGTCGCAGCGAAAATCAGAGGATGAACCCTATTCCCGACGCCGCGTCCCTCCACCCCTACGCCGCCCTCACGCCCGACGCCGTGCTCGACGCCCTGGCCAGCACGGGCCTGTATGGCGACGGACGGCTCATGGCCCTGTCGTCCTACGAAAACCGCGTGTACCAGGCCACGCTGGAGGACGGCAGCCGCGTGGTCGCCAAGTTCTACCGCCCGGGACGCTGGAGCGAGGCGCAGATTCTGGAAGAACATGCCTTTGCCGCCGAACTCATGGCTGCCGAAGTGCCCGCCGTGGGCCCGCTGGTGCTCAATGGCCGCACGCTGCATCCGTACGGAGGCTTCCAGTTCTCCGTCAGCCCCTGGCGCGGCGGGCGCCAGCCCGAGCTGGACGACTTCGAGGTGCTCGAATGGACCGGCCGTTTTCTCGCGCGCATCCACGCCGTGGGCGCCGCACGCCCTTTCACGCACCGCCCCACGCTGGACTTGCAGAGCTTTGGCACCGAGCCGCGCGACTGGCTGCTGGAGCACGCCCTGATCCCGCTCGATGTGCAGTCGGCCTGGCGCGAGGCCTGCAATATTGCTCTTGATTTGATAGCTACCAGCGCACAATCTACGGGCGTAGAAGGCCAATTCGGCTTAAAAAACGCCACGCCACTGCGCCTGCACGGCGACTGCCACCCCGGCAACATCCTCTGGACGCCGCTGGACGAATGGGGACGCGGCGGCCCGCACTTCGTGGACCTGGACGACGCCCGCATGGGCCCCGCTGTGCAGGACCTGTGGATGCTGCTGTCGGGCGACCGGCGCCAGCGCACGCACCAGCTCGGCGCCCTGCTCGACGGCTACGAGCAGTTCCGCCCCTTCGACCGCCGCGAGCTGGCCCTCATCGAGCCGCTGCGCACCCTGCGCCTGATCCACTACAGCGCGTGGCTCGCCCGCCGCTGGGAAGACCCGATCTTCCCCATCAACTTCCCCTGGTTCGGCACCAGCGACTACTGGCGCGGGCAGGTGGACATGCTGCACGAGCAGATCGAGGCAATGGAAGAAGCCCCGCTGGTGGTGTGAGGAGCCGAGCAGGCCGCTCCACACGCGGGGCTGCCGGGACACAGGGTTGAACACATCGGTACTTCTGTTTATGCTGCAAGACACCTGTCCACTCTGCGATGTGATTCAACCATGAAAGACATGCTGCGCACGCTCTTTTCCATCCGGCAAAAGCGCCGCACCCCGCCCGTGGGGCCGGTGCCTGCGGTGGGCGTTTCGATCGCCCGTGGCCCCGTCAAGATGACCATCAACCAGCCTGTCTCCCGCGATTTCTGGAACTGGATGGTTTTGTCGGGCTGGCGCAATGTCCCGGTTCAGACAGATCGCCGCGAAAGCGTACAGTTACCGGAAAATTCTCTCCAGCAACTTCTGGAAGCATCGCCCCAGGAACGCAACGCCGTCCACGCACGACTGCTTGCGCTGGCCAAGCAGTCCGCCAGCAGCATGCCAGCCAGAAGCCGCTGATCCGCGCCCTATCAAAAAACCCCGGCAGCACGCAGGCGCTGCCGGGGTTTTTTGATGGCTGCATACAGCGCCCGGCCCCCGGACACTGCACGCGAATCATTCATCAGGCCAGCAAGGCGTTCACCCTGCGTACGTAGGCCGCCGGGTCTTCGGGCAAGCCCCCTTCGGCCAGCAAGGCCTGGTCGAACAGGATGTGGGCCAGGTCGTGGAAATGCACGCTGCCGTCAAGCTTTTTGACCAGCGGGTGCTCGGGGTTCACTTCCAGCACCGGCTTGGATTCCGGCGCGCTCTGGCCGGCCTGCTTGAGCATGCGGGCGAGCTGGGTGCTCATGCCATCGTCCTGCACCACCAGGCAGGCAGGCGAATCGACCAGGCGCGAGGTGACGCGCACGTCTTCGGCCTTGTCCTTGAGGGCTTCCTTGAGCTTGGCGAGCAGCGGTTTGAAAGCCTCGGCGGCCTCCTCTGCCGCCTTCTTCTCGGCCTCATCCTGGAGCTTGCCCAGGTCGACCGCACCCTTGGCGACCGACTGCAGCGGCGTACCGTCGAAATCGTGCAGGTAGTTCAGCGCCCACTCGTCAACCCGGTCGGTCATGAGCAGCACCTCGATGCCCTTTTTCTTGAACACTTCGAGCTGCGGGCTGTTCTTGGCAGCGGCCAGCGTGTCGGCGGTGATGTAGTAGATAGCCTCCTGGCCTTCCTTCATGCGCGCCTTGTAGTCGGTGAACGAGACGCTTGTGGAGTCGCTTTGCGTCGATGCAAAGCGCAGCAGCTTGGCCAAACGTTCGCGGTTGCCAAAGTCTTCGCCCAGGCCTTCCTTGAGCACCGCGCCGAACTCGGCGTAGAACTGGCTGTACTTGCCTTCCTTGGCCTTGTCGTCGGCGTCGACCACATCGGTCACAGCATCGGCACCCTCGGCCGGTGCGTCATGCTTGTCGTGCCTGGCCAGGTCTTCCAGCATCGACAGAACCCGCTTGGTCGAGCCTTCGCGGATCGCGCGCACGTCGCGGCTTTCCTGCAGCAGTTCGCGGCTGACGTTGAGCGGCAGGTCGCTGGAATCGATCACGCCTTTCACAAAGCGCAGGTAGCTGGGCATCAGCGCCTCGGCGTCGTCCATGATGAAGACGCGCTTGACGTACAGCTTGATGCCGGCCTTCTTGTCGCGGTTCCACAGGTCGAACGGCGCCTTGGCGGGGATGTAGAGCAGTTGCGTGTACTCGGTGTTGCCCTCGACGCGGTTGTGCGCCCAGGTCAACGGGTTTTCGTGGTCGTGGCTGATGGCCTTGTAGAAGTCCTGGTACTGCTCGTCGGTGACGTCCTTCTTGGGGCGCGTCCACAGGGCGCTGGCCTTGTTGACGGCTTCCCACTCGCCCGTCTTGACCATGCCGCCGGGCTGGCGGCCGCCGTTCTCGTTCGATGGATCGATCAGCTCGCCGTCTTTCCACTCTTCCTTTTCCATCAGGATGGGCAGGCTGATGTGGTCGGAGTATTTGGCGATGACGCTCTTGAGCTTCCAGGCGTTCAAGTATTCGTCGGCATCAGCCTTGAGGTGCAGGATGACGCTGGTACCGCGCGCCGGGCGGTCGATCTGTTCCACCTGGAAGTCGCCGGTGCCGGTGCTGACCCAGCGCACGCCCTCGCTGGCCGGCAGGCCCGCGCGGCGAGACTCGACGGTGATCTTGTCGGCGACGATGAAGCCCGAATAGAAGCCAACGCCGAACTGGCCGATGAGCTGCGCGTCTGCTTTTTGGTCACCGGTGAGCCTGCCCATGAAATCCTTGGTGCCGCTCTTGGCAATGGTGCCCAGGTGCTCGATGGCTTCCTGCGCACTCATGCCGATGCCGTTGTCGGCAATGGTGAGCGTCTTGGCATCCCTGTCGAAGGACACGCGCACTTCCAGGTTGGGCGCATCTTCGTACAGCGCGGGCTTGTCCAGCGCCTCGAAACGCAGCTTGTCGCAGGCGTCCGAGGCGTTGGAGATCAGCTCGCGCACGAAGATTTCAGGGTTCGAATACAGCGAATGCGTGACCAGGTGCAGCAGCTGGGCCACTTCGGCCTGAAAGGACAGGGTTTGTTTGCTCATAGGTTTGGGGGACGAAACAAAGACGTGGAAAGAGGCTTGGGCACCGCACCCACCGGACGCAGCGCCTGCAGGCGGGCATATAGGGGCGGCAGCACCGGGTTTCAAGCCGCCAGGCCCACAACGGAGGCCCGAATGCGCTGCGGCGCTGTCTCCAGCGCCGTACAAAATTCAAAATTGATAGCTACTTGCGCTTTCCATATAAGCGCTAGAGTGCATTTTTGCCGTGATTTTCAACCGTCGGCATTGATGCGCTGCACCAGCATTTGCAGCATGCCGTCGGCCTTGTCGTTGGCCAGCTGGCAGGTGCCCGCCGCTGCATGGCCCCCGCCGCCGAACTCGAGCATCAGGTTGCCCACATGCGTCTTGCTGCTGCGGTCCAGGATGGACTTGCCGACGGCCAGCACGGTGTTCTGCTTTTGCAGGCCCCACATCACATGGATGGAGATGTTGGCTGTGGGAAACAGCGCATAGATCATGAAGCGGTTGGTGGCCCAGATGGTGTCCTCGGGCCGCAGGTCGAGCACCACCAGGTTGCCGATCTGCGTGGCGCACTGCAGTATCTGATCCTTGGCCCGGGCCGCATGGTCGCGGTACAGCGCCACGCGCTCCTGCACATCGGGCAGTTCCAGAATCTGCGCAATGGTGTGGTCGCGGCAGTACTGGATCAGGTCCATCATCAGCGCGTAGTTGCTGATGCGAAACTCCCGAAAACGCCCCAGGCCGGTGCGCGAATCCATCAGGTAGTTCAGCAGCACCCACCCCTGCGGGTCGAGGATGTCTTCGCGCGAGTACTGGGCCGAATCGGCCTGGTCCACCGCCGCCATCATCTCGTCGGTGATGCGCGGGAAAGCCGCCTTGCCGCCGTAGTGGTTGTAGACCACACGCGCGGCCGACGGTGCATGGGCTTCAATGATGTGGTTGACGTCGCGCCGCCCCGCATTGCGCACCGTTTCGGATTCGTGGTGGTCGAACACCAGGTGCGCGCCCGGCACGTAGGGCAGGTTGGTGGTGATGTCGCGCCCAGTGATGGCGATCTTGCCGTCCTGCATGTCCTTGGGGTGCACGAAGGTGATCTCATCGATCAGGTCCAGCTCGTTGAGCAGCACGGCGCACACCAGGCCGTCAAAGTCGCTGCGCGTCACCAAACGGTATTTGTCGTTACTCACGTTCTCTCCTTGTTGCCCCTGCGGCCGACACATATGGTAACGCGGCCGCACGGCGAATCAACCGAACCAGCGCACCAGTTGCTGCGCCACCTGGGCATCCTCCAGCAGAGCCATGTGACCCAGGCCATATGCCACGTATTGGTGGCTTTTGGGAAACTCCAGCGTGCGCTCCGCCTGCTCGTGCTGGCCCAACGCACTGCGCAGCGGCACCAGGCCATCACCCACCAGCCGCTCGGCCAGCGGGCTGCGCTGGCGGGCCAGCGTGGCGGCGACGGTATAGCAGTCCACGCCAGGCGGCAGGGGGAGGTGGCGGCGGGCATCCGGGCGCTCGCGAAAGCGGTCGTGCCCTTGCCAGTCGGCCTCCTGCACGTAGCCGTAGCGCAAGTCGGTGATGCCCGCGCTGCGCAAATGCCCCAGCCGGGCAAAAGGCCGGCTCCAGGGGGTGCTGCCCAGGATCACGTCGACCCAGTTGCCCGCACGCTCCAGCGGTGCGCCGTGGTGCGGTGTACCCAGAAAGACCAGCTTGCGCAACCGGCCTGGCCACTGCAAGCCGGCCTGCACTGCCTGCTGAACAGCACTGCGCACCACCAGTCCGCCCATGCTGTGGACCAGCACGTTCAGCTCCTGCACCGGCACAGGCCAGTCGGCCAGCAGGGCTTCGACGCGGCCAGCCAGTTCCCCGCCGTTGATGGAGGTGTGCAGCCCGGTGTTGTAGCGTACATACACCGGCGTGCAGTCCAGCGCCTGCGCCAGGTACGCGCCATGGTCATGGCCTGCGCGCAGCCACTGCAGATCGTTCATGCACAGGCCATGCACCAGCAACAGCACCTTGCCTGTGGCCTGGCCCGAGGCGCGCAGGGCCGCCAGATCGATGGCCTGCCCTTGCTGGCGCAACTCCATGCCCAGGGCCAGCGGGTTGCCATCCTCGGCCAGACGGTCTCCCATCACCCCGTTCAGGGCGGACAGCACGGCTTCGCGTTCCGGCGGCGGTGCAGCGTTGGCACCGCGTTCCAGAAAGGGTTCCAGCCGCAGCAGGGCGGCCTGCAGGCTGACATCCACCAGCCGCGTGACCCCCCGGATTCCCTGGTAGACGAGGCCCGTAAGTCCGCGCGTGCGGCCCACCTCCTTGCCCCCGGGCAAGCCCATGGTGCCCAGCACCGACTGGTGCACGCCTTCGGTGATGTGCGTCACCCCCGTGGTGGCCTGGGTGGCCAGGCGCGCCACACCGCGCAGGTCGGTGACGCGCAGTTGCCGCAATGCGGCCAGGGCAGCGCTGGCGGCCTTGTCCTGCAGGGGTTTGGAAGTAGGGGCCACGGTTGCTCCAGTCGGTATACGTCGGACGACTGGTGTCTCCCGGCGTCAAAAACGCTCGCTCGCCCCCAGGTAGCGCCATTGCCCCACGGGCAGGTTGCCCAGTGTGACACGGCCAATGCGGATGCGTTTGAGCCCCACCACCTTGAGGCCCACCAGTTCGCACATGCGGCGGATCTGGCGCTTCTTGCCCTCGGTCAGCACAAAACGCAACTGCTCGGGGTTCTGCCAATCGACCTTGGCCGGCTTGAGCGGCTGGCCGTCCAGGGAAAGGCCATGGCGCAGGCGCTCCAGCAGCGCAGGGGGAAACACCGCCTGCACATTCGTGCGCACCGGGTCACGCTCATGGATTTCCTGCAGCGGTTCTGCGCGCCCTCCCGAACGCTGCGCGCCAGACCCGTCATACACCACGCGCACCAGGTATTCCTTGTCGATGCTGGAATCCTCACCGATGAGCTGGCGCGCCACGCGCCCATCCTGCGTCAGCACCAGCAACCCCACCGAATCGATATCGAGCCGCCCCGCAGGCGCCAACCCCCGCAGATGCGGAGGCGTGAAACGCAGGCCGCTGGGGTCCTCGCGCCAATGGGTGCGCGGGTTGATGAGCGCCACTGCCGGCTGATGCCCGTCTTCGGCCTGGCCCGACACATAGCCCATGGGCTTATGCAGCACGATGGTGACCTGGTTGGCCTGCTGGCGCTGCGCCGCACGCTCGACCGTGACCGTGTCCTGCAGCGTGACCCTGACGCCCATTTCCGCGGCCTTGCCGTTCACATAGACCCAGCCGCGGGCAATCCAGTCATCGGCCTCGCGGCGCGAGCACAGACCCAGCTCGGCCAGGCGCTTGTTCAGGCGCGTTGCGCCCGGCTGTGCTGCGGGCGCGGGCGGAGCAGCATGCTGCGCACCGGGCGGCGCTGCAGCGTCCCTGCGGACACCAGCCCGGGCGGCCGTCGGCGGCGCCGCCGAGCGGGCAGGCGCCTGGGGCGCCAACGCCGGGCGGCGCAGACTCAGGCGCCGGGATGCGGGGGTCTGCTCAGGGGGGGGGACAGGCGGGCGGAGGCGGGAGGACATGGTCGAAAAACGGTGCGATGGTGGACGCGGGCGCGGCAGCCCCGTGCGGAGTACAAAGGTTCAGGCCTGTTGCTCTTGCCAGTCCAGAAAGTCTTTTGCCGGCATGGGCCGACTGATGTGGTAGCCCTGCGCCTCATCGCAGTTCAGCGTGCGCAAGCGTTCCAGGATATCGGCATTTTCCACGCCTTCGGCTACCACGCTCAGGCCCAGATTGTGCGCCAGGTCGATGGTGGATCGCACAATCTGGGCATCCCCTTCGCCGGCCTGCATGCCCATCACGAAGGATTTGTCGATCTTGAGCTCCTGCACCGGAAGGCGCCGCAGGTAGGCGAGCGAAGAGTAGCCGGTGCCAAAATCATCGATCGAAAGCTTGAATCCCTGTTGCGACAGGCGGTTGAGCATGGCTTCGGCACGCGGCGGATCGTCCATGATGGCACTCTCGGTGATCTCCAGACACAGGCTGGAGGCCACGACCCCATGGCGCGACAGGATGGACTCCAGACGCGCACTCAGTTCGGGGTCGAGCAGGTCGCGGGTGGACAGGTTGACCGACACCCGCAACCGCAGCGCCCGGGCCTGCTCACCGGCCAGCAGGCGCACCACGGCTTCAAAAATCCACAGCGTCAGCTGGCGCACAAAACCCGTCTGCTCGGCAAACGGAATGAATTCCATGGGCGGCACCAGGCCGCGCTGCGGGTGCTGCCAGCGCACCAGCGCCTCGGCAGCACACCCTGGTGCCGCGTGCAGCGCCACCTTGGGCTGCAGATACAGGCGCAGTTCGTCTTGCTCCACCGCTCGGCGCAGGTCTCCCAGCAGCGTCAGGGTCTGCGCACTCGACGAATCGAGCGCCGGATCGTACAGCAGCGCCATGCTGAGCTTGCGCTTGGCGGCATACATGGCAATTTCGGAACGGTTGAGCAGGGTGTCGGCATCTGCAGCGTCCCCCGGCCAGCAGGCGATGCCGATGCCGGCACTCAGATCCACCGTCTGGTCATCGAATTCCAGCGGCGTCTCGAAGGAGCGCGCGATGCCCCGCGCCACCTCCAGCGCCTGGATGCCGTTCGTGTCATGCAGCAGCAGCGCAAATTCATTGCCCCCCACACGGGCCACCATGTCCTGGGGCATATGGACGTGGGGCCGCAACCGCCCGGCCACAGCCTGCAGCAACCGGTCGCCGAAAGCGTAGCCCAGCACGTCATTGACATGCTTGAAACGATCCAGGTCGAGCAGCAGCACGGCCAGGGGCTGCGGTTCGTCACCGTGCGCCTTGATCGACTGCATGAGGGCACTGCGAAAACGCTCGCGGTTGGGCAGGCCCGTCAGGCGGTCCCGGTAAGCCAGGTCGCGCACCTTGGACTGCTGGCGCGCAATGTCCAGGCGCATATGGTCGAACGAGCGCGCCAGGTCGCCGATCTCATCCGCGCGCTCCATGTGTTCCATGGGCACGCTGTAGTCCCCCTCCGAGAGCCGCCCCGTGGCCGTCAGCAGGGAACGCAGCGGCGTGGTCACGCGCCGCGCCATGGCGCCACTGCCCACGGCAAAGAGCAGGAGACCGCCCACGGTAATGCTGGCCAGCAGAAACTGCAGCTGCCGGTAGGGCGCCACCAGTGGATCCACCGACCGCAGCAGCAAGGCGTGCACCTGCCCGCCCAGGGCATCAAGGCTGATGGAGCGCACCAGCAGGGTTCCGGCATCGGTTTCCAGTTCGCGCACGGCCCCTGCACTGTTGCGCAATTGCGCCAGCGCAGCACCGGTCAACGTGCTGACGGGCAGCGACATGGCTGCGCCTTGGGGCTGCACCAGTACCGCAACGTCGACCGCCAGCAGCTGCCGCATTTCCTCGGCCAGCGGCTGGCCAATCGGGAACCCCATCAACACCCAGCCGATCACCACCGGCGCCTTGAGCGGAACCATGACAAACATATACGCCTGCCCGCCCAGCACGGCAACCTGGCTTGCCTGGGGCTGCACAGCCAAGGACTGGATCACCGGCAGCAGGGAGTCCGGCTGGGGAGGCATGCTCTCCGCCAGGCTGGCGGCGCGCAGGGCAAATTGCGTATCCAGCAAGGCCGTCACCACTGCACCAATGCGGGCGCCGTGGTTCTCCAGTGCCGACTGGATCGTGCCCTGGTCTCCCGAATTGACCGCCGAACGAAAACCGAAATCAGCGGCCAGCAAGCCGGAACCCTGGCGCAAGCGGTCGGCGTTTTGCTCCAGCAGGCGATGCCAGACCCGTTCATCGGTGTCGAGTTCGCGGGCAATCTGGCTGCGCGCATTGCGGTCTATGCTGGCACGCACCACGGCGAAACCAGCCGCCTGCACCACCAGCAAGAGCAGCAGCGAAATACCCACCAGGCGGGCAATCAGGCTGCGCGGAAAGGCCCTGATCGTCAAGGCTGCAACCCCGCCATGCGCACGGTGGCTGTCACCTCGCCGGTGGCGGGCACCTGCAGCGCCTGCTGCAAGGCCGGATCACCGACAGGCTGACGCGGGTGCCACACGCGCAACTGGTAGCTGCCAGCGGGCACACCGTCCAGGCGCACGCGGCCCGGCACCATGCCGTCCACACCGGTCTGCGCATGGTGGGGCGTATCCACCACCACAATCCATCCAACCATGTTGTCGTGGATATTGCAGCCCAGCAACACCACGCCCGGTTGGTCAAACAGCACCGGCGATGCGTCCTTGCCCTTGTAGAGCTTGATCTCGAACTTTTTGGCCGGAGAGAACGAATACACGTGGTGGCGCACGGCATCCAGATTGGGGAACTGCACCTCGGTGCCGACCGTGGCCACGAGCACGGCGGGCACAAATTGTTTTTTCTGCTGCGCCATGGCCACGCCCTGCATGGGCCGCACCTGGCGACGCGCATCGGCAGACTCCAGATAGACCACCGCCTGGTCCAGGGGCTGGCCATTGACGGCGTCGCGCACCTCCACCTGCACGCTGCCCGCCCCACAGGACAAAGGCAACAGCACCAGCCCAGCCACCCGCAACCATCGGCCTACGGGCAGTAACAGTGATCTCATGCGACGGGCTCCTTTGTCCCTGGTTTATAGCGCAAGCCCGGGTGCGCACAACGCCTGACGGGTCCCGACATGCTTCATTTGCCGCCGTTCAGCCAGCCGGCACGCATGGCTTCCAGGTTGAGCACCCGCAGACCGCCATATTCCACGCGGATGGCCCCCTGGGCTTCCAGCGTTGCCAGCGCCTCATTGACGCGCTGACGCGACAAACCCACCAGGTAGGCCAGTTCCTGCTGGGTAATGCGCAGCACCTCCCCGACGCCAGGATAGAGCACCGAGTTGAACAATGCCGCCAGGCTGCGGGCCACCCGGGCATCGGGGTTGTTCAACCGGTCGATTTCACGCGCTGCAATGAACTGCCCCAGGCGTTCGTTGAGCTGGTGCATGACAAACCGGTTGAAGCCGATGGAATGGTCCAGCAACCAGTGGAAGGTGTCGATGGGCAGGCCTGCCACCACACTCTTGCGCAGGGCTTGAACGTTGTAGCGGTAGGGTTCACGCTTGACCGCCGTCCCTTCCCCGAACCATCCCCCGGGAGGCAGTCCGGCAAAGGTCATGGTGCCGCCGTCCGCATTGTCATTGCTCATTTTCAGCAGCCCTTCGACGACGCCGAACCAATAAGTCACAGGCCTTCCGATACGGCACACGTAATCACCCGGCAAGGCGTCGCCCACGAGCAATTCTGCCTCGGCTCGCTCACGCTCTGCAGGCTGCAGCAGCGACAGCCACGGAATGCCCCCCAGTTCCTCGGTGGTGGGCTGGCGGCGGCGGTGGTGCAGTGACAAGTCCTGGTTCATGCGGCGAGGTAGCAGGGATTGACCGGAGCGAAGAGAGGGCAAGCGCCCAGATCTAGAAGCATGCCCGCCCTTCCCGGGAATGCCTGTACGGGAATACCACGACACAAATTGTCATCGAAAAGACAAAATAATTCCAATGTGCGTTCCATGATGCACAGGGTAGGGCAACACCGCCCAGGACACAGAGGAACCCCGTCCCATGCCATCCCCCCGTCTACCGATTGCATCCCCCACCCGACGCAGCCTGCTCGCCACCGCCCTTGCCTTACCCTGGATGGGCCTGGCTTCGCCTGCCCATGCACAGGACAGCGTGCTCAAGATATGCCAGTCCACTGCGCTGACAGGCCCGCTGGGCGACCTGGGTTCGGCCATGCACCAGGGCGCCAAGGCCGCCTTTGCTGCGGCCAATGCCCGCGGCGGCGTGCTGGGGCGGAAAATTGAACTCGTCACCCTGGACGACGGCTATGACATTCCCCGTGCGCTGACCAACGTGGACAAGTTTCTGGCGGACCCGGATTGCTTTGCACTCTTCAACTGCATGGGCACCCCCATGGTGGGCGCGGTGATGCCCAAGGTGCTGGAGTCGGGCCTGCCATTTTTCGCCCCGTTCACGGGCGCACAGCTCAGCCGCATTGCGGGCGCCCGAAACGTCTTCAACATTCGCGCCAGCTATGCCGACGAAGCAGACAAGGCGGTACAGCACCTGGCCACGATCGGCATCCGCCGTATTGCGGTGGTGTACCAGAACAACGCCTTCGGCAAGGAAGTGTTCGACAGCGCGCGACAGGCCATTGCCGAGGCCAAACTGCCCGCTGCACTCAATGCCACCGTCGAAAATGACTCCTCCGACGCCGCCAGCGCGGCAGCCAAGCTGGCCGAAGGCAATCCTGAAGCGGTATTGATCGGCCTTGCGGGCAAGCCCGCCCTGGAGTTTGTGAAGGCGTTTCGCCCCCTGCGCAAAGGCGTCACCTTGTATGCGCTGTCCGTGCTGGGCACCTCGGCCAACATCAAGGCCCTGGGACCCGACGCCATAGGTATGGCCGTCTCCCAGGTGGTGCCGCTGCCGACGAACACCATCGTTCCTGTCGTGCGCGAGTTTCAACAGGCCCTCAAGACCCTGGGCGCAGCGACGGAGGCATCCCATCTGGCGCTCGAAGGCTATATCAATGCCCGCGTCTTCATTGAAGCCCTGCAACGCGCTGGACGCAATCCGACGCGCGCAGCGTTCATCGACGCCACCTGGAGCCTCAAGAAATGGGACCTGGGCGGCTTTGAAATCAATGCCAGCACGCCGGAACGCAACGCATCACGCTTCGTGGAACTCACGCTGGTCACCCGCGATGGCCGCTTCATGCGCTGACAGGGCGTATACCCGATCAGGAGTTTCCCCTAAATTGTCGTTACAAAGACAAGATAGCGTCAAAGTCAGTCCTACGATAGCCCCCAATGTGTGGCAAGGGCCACGCAACCGGCACCACCGGATCGACAGACATCTTGCACATGATAGGAACCGGAATGAAGACCACGTTCCCGCAACTGCTGCTCAAGCACGCAGCCGAGCGCCCTGCAGCAGCGGCGCTGCGCGAAAAAGAATACGGCATCTGGCAAGCCCACAGCTGGGCCACGCTGGCCGCGCTGGTGGAACAGGTGGCAGCAGGCCTGCACCTGGCTGGACTGCGCCGTGGCGAGCACATGGTGGTGATCGGCTCCAACCGTCCCCGCCTGTACGCCACGATGCTGGCCGCCCAGGCGCTGGGCGCCATTCCGGTGCCGCTGTACCAGGATGCGGTGGCGGTGGAATGCATCTTCCCGCTGAACAATGCCGAGGTGCGGTTTGCCATGGTGGAAGACCAGGAACAGGTCGACAAGATGCTGGAAATCCGCGACCGTTGCCCCGCCCTCTCCAACATCTATTTCGACGATCCCCGCGGCCTGCGCAAGTATGAGGAAGAGGGACTGGACAGCATGGAGGCCCTGATCTCCGCCGGCCAGGCTTACGCCCAGAAGAATCCGCAATGGTTCCGCGAGGAAGTGGCCAAGGCCCAACCTGATGACGTGGCAGCCATGTTCTTCACCTCGGGCACCACAGGCAACCCCAAGGGCGTGGTGCACACGCACAGCACCCTGCTCGACCGGGCTTCAGCCGGGGCCGATTTCGACAAGCTGGGCAACACCGAGGAAGTGCTGGCCTACCTGCCCCCGGCCTGGATCGGGCAGAACATCTTCAGCTATGCACAATGGCTGGCCTGCGGTTACGTGGTGAACTGTCCCGAATCGGCCAGTACGGTATCCATCGACCTCAAGGAAGTTGGACCCACCTATTACTTTGCGCCACCCCGCGTGTTCGAGGGCCTGCTCACCAGCGTGACCATCCGCATGGAGGACGCAGGCCTCATCAAGCGCAAGATGTTTGCCGCCTGCATGGATGTGGCGCGGCGCGTGGGCCCCGCCCTGATGGATGGTAAACCGGTGGCGGCACTG
Source organism: Burkholderiaceae bacterium (assembly GCA_023954095.1). Lineage (GTDB taxonomy): Bacteria > Pseudomonadota > Gammaproteobacteria > Burkholderiales > Burkholderiaceae_C > Simplicispira. The sequence goes on from JAMLIQ010000008.1 coordinate 21,513, forward strand.
GACCGCATCAAGTACGCGCTGGGTGACCTGCTGGTGTACGGCCCGCTGCGCAACAACCTGGGTTTTTCGCGCGTACGCGTGGCCTATACGGCGGGCGAAGCCATCGGCCCCGACCTGTTCAGTTTTTACCGATCCATCGGCATCAACCTGAAGCAGCTCTACGGCTCGACGGAAACCGCTGTGTTCGTCTGCCTGCAGCCCGACAACCAGGCACGCGCCGATACGGTGGGCGTGCCCATCCGGGGCGTGGAAATCAAGGTGGCCGACAACGGTGAAATCCTGGTCAAGTCGGCTGGTCTGCTCAAGGAGTATTACAAGAACCCCGAAGCCACTGCCGAAGTGCTCACCACCGATGGCTGGTACCACACCAGCGACGCCGGATTTCTCGACGCGCATGGACATCTCAAGATCATTGACCGGGTCAAGGACGTAGGCCGCATCAAGGGCGGCACCAACGACGGCGCCATGTTCGCCCCCAAATATGTGGAGAACAAGCTCAAGTTCTTCCCACACATCAAGGAGGTCGTCGCGCTGGGCGACGGGCGTGACAAGGTGTGCGTGATGATCAACATCGATTTCGATGCAGTGGGCAACTGGGCCGAGCGGCGCAACCTGCCTTACGCCGGGTACACCGACCTGGCACAAAAGCCCGAGGTCTACGAACTCATCAAGGACTGCGTCGAAAAAGTCAATGCCGATCTGGCCAACGACACCTTGCTCGCGGGCAGCCAGGTCAGCCGCTTCCTGGTGCTGCACAAGGAGCTGGACGCAGACGACGGCGAACTCACGCGCACCAACAAGGTTCGCCGCGGCTTCATCGCAGAAAAATATGCCGACCTGGTCACGGCCCTGTACGGAGGCCGCTCCGAGCAGTACATCGAGACCCAGGTCAAGTTCGAGGACGGTCGCACGGGCAGTGTCAGCGCGACGCTCAAGATTTCGGACACCAAAACATTCACACCGGTGAAATCAGCCGCCTGAGACCGCAACCATGACCCAAAAGAAGATTGGCGACGTCATCCTGGACGTCAATAACATCAGCCTGCGCTTTGGCGGCGTGAATGCGCTGACCGATATTTCGTTCAATGTGCGCGAGCATGAAATCCGCTCCATCATTGGCCCCAATGGCGCAGGCAAGAGTTCCATGCTCAACTGCATCAATGGCGTGTACACCCCCCAGGAGGGTGCCATCACCTTCCGGGGCAAGACTTTCTCGCACATGAACTCGCGCCAGGTCGCCGAGATGGGCATTGGCCGCACCTTTCAGAACCTGGCGCTGTTCAAAGGCATGAGCGTGATCGACAACATCATGACCGGCCGCAACCTCAAGATCAAGAGCAACATCTTCATGCAGGCCTTGCGCATTGGTCCTGCAGAACGCGAAGAAATGGCCCACCGCGAGAAGGTCGAGCACATCATCGACTTCCTGGAAATCCAGGCGTTTCGCAAGACCCCCGTGGGCCAGTTGCCCTACGGCCTGCAAAAGCGCGTGGACCTGGGCCGCGCCCTGGCCATGGAGCCGCAGGTGCTGCTGCTCGACGAACCCATGGCCGGCATGAACGTGGAGGAGAAGCAGGACATGTGCCGTTTCATCCTGGATGTGAACGACGAGTTCGGCACCACCATTGTGCTGATCGAACACGACATGGGCGTGGTGATGGACATCTCCGACCGCGTGGTCGTGCTCGACTACGGCAAGAAGATCGGCGATGGCGAGCCTGAAGAAGTGCGCAACAACGAAGACGTCATCAGCGCCTACCTGGGAACCAGCCACTAACGGCCGGGAGAAAAACAACATGGCATTCTTTCTTGAAACATTGATTGGCGGCCTGATGGCCGGCATGCTGTATTCGCTCGTGGCGCTCGGCTTCGTGCTGATCTACAAGGCCTCTGGCGTGTTCAATTTCGCCCAGGGCGCCATGGTGCTGTTCGCAGCCCTGGCGATGGCCAGGTTCTCGGAATGGATTCCGGGATGGACCGGCATCGACAACAAAATCCTGGCCAACCTCCTGGCCTTTGTGATCGCCGGTGCCTGCATGTTTGTGGTCGCCTGGGTGATCGAGCGCCTGGTGCTGCGCCACCTGGTCAACCAGGAAGGCGCCACGCTGCTCATGGCCACACTGGGCATTGCCTACTTCCTCGAAGGCCTGGGACAGACGTTTTTTGGCAGCGATATCTATCCCATCGATATCGGCATGCCCAAGGACCCGGTCTTTTTGTTTGATTCCGTGTTCCCTGGCGGCCTGCTCGTCAACCAGGAAGACGTGATCGCAGCCGCCATTGCCGCCGCGCTGGTGATTCTGCTGAGCCTGTTCTTCCAGAAGACCACCACGGGCCGCGCCCTGCGCGCCGTGGCCGACGACCATCAGGCCGCCCAATCCGTGGGCATTCCACTCAACCGCATCTGGGTGATCGTGTGGTGCGTGGCCGGTGTCGTGGCCCTGGTGGCAGGAATGATCTGGGGCTCCAAGCTCGGTGTGCAGTTCTCGCTCACCACGATTGCCTTGCGCGCACTGCCCGTCGTCATTCTGGGCGGCCTCACCTCGGTGCCCGGCGCCATCATCGGCGGCCTGATCATCGGCGTGGGCGAAAAGCTCTCCGAGGTGTACCTCGGCCCCTACGTGGGCGGTGGCATCGAGATCTGGTTCGCGTACGTGCTGGCCCTGGTGTTTCTGCTGTTCAGGCCACAGGGCTTGTTCGGCGAAAAAATCATCGATCGCGTTTAAGCCATAAAAAGAACCAAGGAAATCCACCATGCTCTACCGCGAAAACGGCCAGTTCAAGACGAGCTACCGCTCCGACCAGCAGATCTTCCCCATTGCGCAGGACCGCATCGCCGTGGCCCTGATGCTGGCCGCCGCCTTTGTCGCCGTGCCACTGCTGGCCAGCGAATATCTCTACACCTCCATCCTGATCCCCTTTGTCATCATGTCGCTCGCCGCACTGGGCGTGAACGTGCTGGTGGGCTACTGCGGACAGATCTCGCTGGGCTCCGGCGCCTTCATGGCCGTGGGTGCCTATGGGGCCTACAACTTCTTTGTGCGCATTCCCGGCATGCCCTTGATTGCCACACTGATCCTGGGCGGCCTGTGCGCCATGTTCTTCGGCATCCTGTTTGGCCTGCCCAGCCTGCGCGTCAAGGGGCTGTACCTGGCCGTGGCCACGCTGGCCGCGCAGTTCTTCAGCGACTGGATGTTCCTGCGCATCCAGTGGCTGACCAATGACTCGCCCTCGGGCTCCGTGTCGGTCACCAAGCTCAAGGTGCTGGGCATGGCGCTCGACACCCCGATGGCGCGTTACCTGTTCTGCCTGACGCTGTTGGCCGTGATTGCCCTGCTGGCCAAGAATCTGGTGCGCGGCGCCATCGGCCGCGAATGGATGGCCATCCGCGACATGGACGTGGCAGCTGCCGTGATCGGCATCCGCCCCATGTACGCCAAGCTCAGCGCCTTTGCAGTCAGTTCCTTCATCATTGGTGTGGCCGGCGCGTTGTGGGCCTTCATTCACCTGGGCTCGTGGGAGCCGGCGGCATTCTCGGTCGAAGTGTCCTTCCGACTGCTGTTCATGGTGATCATCGGCGGCATGGGCTCCATCATGGGCAGCTTCTTTGGCGCGGGCTTCATCGTCATCCTGCCGATTGTCCTGAGCCGCGTCCTGCCCGCGCTGGGCGATCTGGTGGGCGTGGAGCTGTCTACCGCCGCCGTTTCGCATGCCGAGCTGATGACCTTCGGCGGCCTGATCGTCTGGTTCCTCATCGTCGAACCCCACGGCCTGGCCAAGCTGTGGTCCATTGGCAAGCAAAAGCTCAGGCTCTGGCCCTTCCCGCACTGAGCCCTGTCCTTCCCGTTTCCCCCTGTGCTTCAACACTTTTATTCAAAGGAGACATCCATGAAGCTTTCGAAACTCATGATCGCCGCAACCATCGTGGCCGCAGGTGCAGCATCGCTGTCCACCGGCGCTCTCGCGCAGGACAAGGAGCAGTTCTTCCCGCTGCTGTCCTACCGCACAGGCCCCTATGCGCCCAACGGCACGCCCTGGGCCAACGGCAAGCAGGACTACCTGAAGATGATCAATGCGCGCGACGGCGGCATCAACGGCGTCAAGATCACTTTTGAAGAGTGCGAAACCGGCTACGCCACCGACCGCGGCGTGGAATGCTATGAACGCCTGAAGGTGCGCCCCGGCGCGGCGATGATCGATCCGCAATCGACCGGCATCACGTTCGCCCTGACCGAAAAGGCCCCGATCGACAAGATTCCGCTGCTCACCGTCGGGTATGGCCTGTCGATGTCGGCGGATGGCATGGCGTTCAAGTGGAATTTTGAAATGATGGGCAGCTACTGGACTGGTGCCGACGTGCTGATCCAGCATATTGGCAAGAGCGCAGGCGGTCTGGACAAGCTCAAGGGCAAGAAGATCGCCCTCGTGTACCACGACAGCCCATTCGGCAAGGAGCCCATCCCGCTGCTGGAAGAGCGCGCCAAGATGCACGGCTTCGAGCTGCAGCTGCTGCCGGTCACGGCCCCCGGTGTGGAACAAAAGGCCACCTGGCTGCAGGTGCGTCAGAGCCGCCCCGACTACGTCCTGCTGTGGGGCTGGGGCGTGATGAACTCCACCGCACTGAAGGAAGCCCAGGCCACCGGCTACCCGCGCGACAAGATGTACGGCGTGTGGTGGGCTGGCGCAGAACCTGATGTGCGCGACGTCGGCGCAGGTGCCAAGGGCTACCACGCCCTGGCACTCAACGGTTCGGGTAAGGACCAGAAGGTCATCCAGGACATCATGAAGTACGTGCACGACAAAGGCCAGGGCACCGGTCCCAAGGACGAAGTCGGCTCGGTGCTCTACACCCGTGGCGTGATGATCCAGATGCTGGGCGTGGAAGCAGTGCGCCGTGCGCAAGAGCGTTTTGGCAAGGGCAAGGTCATGACCGGCGAGCAGGTGCGCTGGGGCTTTGAAAACCTCAACCTCGACCAGAAAAAGCTCGATGCCATGGGCTTTGGCGGTGTGATGCGCCCGATTTCCACGAGCTGTGCCGACCACATGGGTTCGAGCTGGGCCCGCATCCAGACCTGGGACGGTGCCAAGTGGAACGTGGGCGCCGACTGGTACCAGGCCGACGAGCAGATCCTCAAGCCCATGATCAAGGCCGGTGCCGACAAGTACCTGGCCGACAAGAAGATGAAGCGCCGCGATCCGGCCGACTGCCAGTCTTGATCCGGTGCATCCCCCTGAGGCGCTTGCGCGCCTCCCCTCCCCTTCTCTCGAATCGGGTGCGATTCTCCAAGGGGGATGCGGTGCGGCCCTGGCCTGGGCCGCACCGGCTCAACGGCTGAAGACACAGCGGCTGCCCTCAGGCAGCCGCCAATCGAAAGGGTTGCCACTGCACTCAACCCTTCCGATTGGCAATGCGAAGGCAACACAATGGACTCAAAAAACATCGTTCTGAACGTCAACGGCATCGAGGTCATCTACAACCACGTGATCCTCGTGCTCAAGGGCGTCTCGCTGCAGGTGCCCGAAGGCAGCATCGTGGCCATCCTGGGTGGCAATGGGGCAGGCAAGACCACCACACTGCGCGCCGTCTCCAACCTGCTCAAGGGTGAGCGCGGCGAGGTGACCAAGGGCTCCATCGAGCTGCGCGGCGAACGCATCGAGAACCTCACCCCCGCAGACCTGGTCAAACGCGGCGTGGTGCAGGTGATGGAGGGACGCCACTGCTTTGCCCACCTGACGATCGAGGAAAACCTGCTGACCGGGGCCTACACCCGCTCGAGCAAGGCCGAGATTGCCGCCAACCTGGAAAAGGTCTATGCCTACTTCCCGCGCCTCAAGACCCGGCGCACGTCCCAGGCCGCCTACACCTCGGGGGGAGAACAGCAGATGTGTGCCATTGGCCGCGCCATCATGACCAACCCCAGCATGGTGCTGCTGGACGAGCCCTCGATGGGCCTGGCACCGCAGATCGTGGAAGAGGTGTTCAACATCGTCAAGGATCTGAATACCAAGGAAAAAGTCACCTTCCTGCTGGCCGAACAGAACACGAACATGGCCCTCAAGTACTCTGACTACGGCTACATCATGGAGTCGGGCCGGGTCGTGATGGACGGGGCCGCCAACGACCTGGCCAACAACGAAGACGTCAAGGAGTTCTACCTTGGCGTGGGCGGTGGCGAACGCAAGAGCTTCAAGGACGTCAAGAGCTACAAGCGCCGCAAGCGCTGGCTGGCCTAACACCTGGCACGGCCGACGCGTCCCCAGGGCGCGGGGCTCCAGACCTCTTCCCCGAATTTGCACTGCACTGGAATTCCCATGACCTCTTTCTACGACGCGCTGGAAACGCGCGCCCCGGCCGAACGCGAAGCCGCGCACCTGGCGGCCCTGCCGACGCAAGTGGCCCATGCGCGCACCCACTCGTCGGCCTTTGCGGCCATCCTGGCCGGTGTGGATCCTGCCAGTGTGACCAGCCGCGCCGCATTGGCCCGCCTGCCGGTCACCCGCAAGCATGAACTGCTGGAACGCCAGCAGGCCGAGCGTTCGCACGATGTATTCGGCGGGTTTGCCACCGTGGGCTTTGGCGCCGCCATGCCGCGCGTTTTCGCCAGCCCCGGTCCCATTTACGAGCCCGAGGGCACCCGGCGCGATTACTGGCGCATGGCACGGGCCATGCATGCCGCCGGTTTTCAGGCGGGCGAGCTCATCCACAACTGCTTTTCCTACCACTTCGTGCCGGCCGGTTCGATGATGGAAAGCGGCGCCCATGCCCTGGGCTGCACCGTGTTTCCCGGCGGCACGGGCCAGACCGAGCAACAGGTGCAGGCCATGGCCGACCTGCGCCCTGCAGGCTATATCGGCACGCCCAGCTTCCTCAAGCTCATCGTGGAAAAGGCGCAGGAAATGCGCGTGCCGCTGCCCAGCGTCACCAAGGCGCTGCTTTCGGCCGAAGCTTTCCCGCCCTCGCTGCGCGACTGGTTTGCCGAACGCGGCATCACGGGCTACCAGTGTTACGGCACGGCCGACCTGGGCCTGATCGCCTATGAAACTGCCGCCCGGGAAGGGCTGGTGATGGACGAGGGCGTAATCGTCGAGATCGTGCGTCCCGGCACGGGTGATCCGGTGCCCGAGGGGGAGGTGGGCGAACTCGTCATCACCACACTCAACACCGACTACCCGCTGATCCGCTTTGGCACGGGGGACCTTTCGGCCATTCTGCCCGGCACCTGCCCCACCGGCCGCACCAACACGCGCATCAAGGGCTGGATGGGCCGTGCGGACCAGACCACCAAGGTGCGTGGCCTGTTCGTGCACCCGGGCCAGGTGGCATCGATCACCAGCCGCTTCCCGCAGGTCCTGCGCGCGCGCCTGATCGTGCGCGGTGAAATGGCGAATGACCAGATGGTTCTGCAGGTGGAAACCACCGAAACCGCCGGGGGACTGGCACCGCGCCTGCAAGATGCCATCCGCGAGGTCACCAAGCTGCGCGGCGAAGTTGAACTGGTGGCGCCTGGCACCCTGCCCAACGACGGCAAGGTGATCGAGGACGCACGCAGCTACCGCTGATACGGTTTGGTGGGGCTATGCGCCCCACACCACGTCCTGCCCCGCCGCCGCGCTGCGGCGCAGCATGTCGAGAAACGGCGCAGCCCGCTGGCGCAGCGTGACGGTATCCTGCTCGGACTCCTCGGGCTCTGTCTCCTGGGCTCCGTCGGCCTGGGCCGCTTGCGCCCTGCGGCGCTCATCTGCGGCCACCGCCGCCTCCAGTGCAGCCACAGCCGCAGGAATCTGCGCAGCCGTCACGATGCCCTGGCGCGCAGGCTCTTTGTCCATGGCCTGCAGCAGGCGCCGCCCGTGGGGCTCCAGCAGAATCAGATCGGCCGTAGCGCGGGATTTGAATTTGTACAGCATGGGAAGATCTTCCAAAACGGGAGCCAAAGACAAGCTGCCAAGGATACGCCCCCGGCCAAAACACCCCAGACCCCCATTGAATCCATAATAAATTGGCCTCAAAGGCTTATTTACAAGGCGCTGATAGCTATTATTTATATAGCAACCATCCCCAAACTCCCGGGCGCTGCAGGCGTCCGCGCCACAGCCCCGCCAGCGCCGCGCCATACAAAATCAGGGCCAGCGCCGCCCCCATCAACGGCAAGGCGGCAAACACCCACCCGGTGAGCCGCTCTCCGCCCAGCGCCACACCGGCCAACAAGGCCACCGCCGGGTTCACGAACGAATAGCTCCCCGCCAGGGCCGCCGACGTGTTCTGCAGCAGCCACAGGTAGGCATTGAGCGCCACCAGCGTACCCATCACCAGCAAATAGCCCCACGCCAGCCAGGAGCGCGCGCTGGCATGGCCGAGCTGCTGCACCGGCTCGAACCACAGCGCGACCACCAGCCCCATCATCCCGCCCACCAGCCACTGCGCCGCCGACGCCATGGCAGGTGGCGGAAGCGACAGCCTGCGCGACGCATACGAACCGATGCTCCAGCACAGCGGCGCGCCAAAGGCCAGCAGGGCACCCCAGCCCGACGCCGAAAAATCGCCCTCCAGCGCCAGCAGCAATGCTCCCACCACCCCCAGCGCCAGCCCGGCCCAACTGGTGGCCGGCACTTTTTCACCGCCCCCATGCGTCCACAGCGCCAACCACATGGGCATGGTAGTGACCACGGTGGCCATCAGTCCAGACCCAATACCGAATTTCTGCGCAAAACCAATGCAGTTCATGGCCAGGAAAACCATCAACCCGCCCACCACGGCACTGTTGCGCCACTGCGTCCGCGTGGGCAGCGCATGCCCTTGCGCCAGGGCCACCAGCAGCATCACCGCCCCGGCGCACAGAAAGCGCACCGCATTCATCAGCAGCGGCGGCATGGTCTCCAGCGCAATGCCCATGGCAAAGTACGTGGTGCCCCACACCACATAGACCAGCAGCAGCGCACCAGCCACCGCCAGACCTCGCCGATTGGCGGCTTGCATATTGAAAATGAACGGCATATTCTCTGCTTTACCGAAAATTCATCGGAAATTGTGTTGATTTCTGAATTTTTACCGAACAACACCCATGACGCAAGCAAATATTCAGATAGACGACATTGATTCCAGAATTATTTCGGTCCTGGCGGCAGATGGCCGACGGTCTTATGCCGACATTGGCACCGAAGTGGGGCTATCCACCGCGGCCGTGCACGAGCGGGTGAAAAAAATGCTGGAGAAAGGCGTGATCCGCCGCTTCGCCATCAGCGTCGACCCCGAGCGCGTAGGTCTGAACTTCACTGCCTTCGTGGCGATCCGCAACGATGGCGGCATCCACTGCCGCGACGTGGCGCCGCGCCTGCGCGCCATGCCCCAGGTGGAGGAACTGCACAGCGTGGCGGGCGAGTACGACTTCCTGGCCAAGATCCGCACCACCCATGCACGGGCGCTGGAGGACGTGATCTACCAGATCAAGGCCATCGAGGGCGTGGCCCGCACCACCAGCACCGTGGTGCTGAACACCGAGTTCGAGGACCGGCCGCTGGACCTGGAATGGATGGGCGCCGACAAGGCGGGGCGCTGACAACGCCCCACAGCGTGCAAGAGCGAAGCGCCGACCGTCAAGGCGTGGCCGCCGACACGATGCAATCGTCCTGCGCTTCGTCGTATTCCAACTGCGTGGCCACCCACTGGCGGGTGCCGTTGCCGTAGCGCTGGCCGATGGCGCGCAGGCTGGCGCGCAATGCGCAGGCGGGCGGCACATCGGGGACTGCCGCTGGTACGGCCCCATCCTGCAAAGGCGCCACGCGCAGCAGCAGCCCGCTGCGCAGCCGCACTAGCTGGGCCGGGGCCAGCGGGTTCACTGCCACGGCCTGGGAGCGGTAGCTGCGCGACCAGGCATCCGCCGCGAACGCCAGAGCCACGTCGTCCGCACCGTCGGCCACAGGCAGTTCGATGCGTTCGTGCCGCCAGAACAGCGCCGTATTGGCAGCCAGGGTCCACACCTGCGCCAGCCCCAGCCCGAAGCGGTCGCTGCGGTGCGCGGCCGACCAGGACGGCAGGCCCAGCGCATCGGCCACGGTGCGGGCTCTGGCGGCGCCTGCCAGCGCTTCCACCAAGGCCAGCGACACCGGCAGCGAGGCCGATACGCCGGTGGTGGTCACCACGGGCCCGTCGGCCAGATAGCGCTGCCCCGGCACATACACCGCCCCCGCATGGCGGCGCAGCAAGGTGCTGCGGTCGTACCAGTGGCCGGTAAAGCGCCGACCGTCCAGCAGGCCGGCCTGCCCCACGACGCGGGCGCCGGAACACACGGCCACCACCACGGCGCCCTGGGCCGCCTGGCGCTGCAGCCAGGCCCGCACGGCCGGGTCGTCGTCGCGGTGCATGGCGGGCACCACCACGATGTCCGCCCCGGCAGGATAGGCCGCGTCGAACGACGCAAAGCCGCGCACGCCGTCGACCGCCAGCGCCGGCATCAGCGCCACCGTGCCAGGCTGCGGCGCCACGGCCTCCACCACCCCCACCTGTGCCTGGCGCAGCACGGCGTACGGCACGAGAAAATCGGTGGTCTCGGTGCCCTCGTTCAGCGCCAGCACGGCAATCACCGGGGGATCGCTGGCCGCGCGCAGGGGCAACACCAGGGGGTGAGCCGCCGCCCCGGCGGGGGCCGCATCCACCAGCGCCCCGACTTCAGCACCCCCCGGGCTGACCCAGGCCCACCAGGCCAACGGCACCATCCACCACCCTCGTCCCATCCAACGCCACAATACCGCCACATCTCGCCCCCGCTGTTGTCAGTGCCAGAAGCTTAGGGTCCGCCGCCATGCCACACCAGGCCAAATCCGCCGCACATCCTGCCAAATCCTCCTCCTGTCCCCCGCCGTCCCCGGGCGCGGTGCGCGAGGTGGTGATGCTCGCCTTCGAGGGCGTGGAGGCCATTGACATCGCTTCTCCCGCCAGCGCGTTCAGCAAGGCGTCGCTGCTCGTGCCCGGCGCCTACCGGGTGCGCATCGCCTCGCCACGCGGAGGCTCCGTAGCCACCAGCGCCGGGTTCGCCCTGGCCGACACACTGCCCCTGCACGCGGTCCAGGGACCCATCGATACCCTGGTGGTGGCGGGCGGCGAGGAAGACGCGCTGCGCCGCGCCATCTTCGACGATGGCGCAGCCCACTGGCTGGCCGAAACCGCGCCGCACGCACGGCGCGTCGCCAGCGTGTGCACCGGGGCGTTCGTGCTGGCTGCCGCCGGGCTGCTGGAGCAGCGCGAGGCCACCACCCATGCCAACGCCTGCGAGCTGCTGGCCCAGCTGTGCCCCGGCACCCGCGTGCAGCGCGACCGCATCTATGTGCGCGATGGCGCGCTGTGGACCTCCGCCGGCGTGACCACGGGGCTGGACCTGGCCCTGGCGCTCATCGAGGACGACCTGGGCCGCGCCACGGCCATGCAGATCGCGCGCGACCTCGCGCTCTTCCTGCTGCGCCCCGGCAGCGCGCCGCAGCACAGCCCGGCGCTGCAGGCCCAGGCCGACGCCTCGGCCCGCATGCGCGAGCTGATGGCCTGGGTGCAGGGGCACCTGACACACGACCTGTCGGTGGACGCGCTGGCGCGGCAGGCCCACATGAGCCCGCGCAACTTCGCGCGCGCCTTTGCCGCGCAGGCCCGCTGCACCCCCGCGCGCTTCGTGGCGCAGGCGCGGGCGCAACAGGCCGCCACCCTGCTGCGCCAGACCGGCTGGCCGCAGGACAAGGTGGCGCAGCGCAGCGGCTTCGGCTCGGTGGACGCCATGGCCCGCGCCGTGCGCCAGCACCTGGGGCAGGGTCTGGCGCAGTTGCGCGGAGCGCGTTGAGGCGTCTGCCACTACCATGCAGGCTTTCCAGCGCCAGCGCTGAAACGTCACCACGATCCACCCGCCCATGTCCCGCATCACCATTTACCACAACCCCCGCTGCGGCACCTCGCGCAACACCCTGGCGCTGCTGCGCGAACGCGGCTTCGAGCCCGAGGTCATCGAATACCTGCACACGCCGCCCAGCCGCGAGACCCTGCTGGCCCTGGTGGCCGCCACCGGCGAGCCCGTGCGCGCGCTGGTGCGCGCCAAGGAGGCGCTGTTCACCGAACTGGGCCTGGACGCGCCCGGCGTGACCGACGCGCAGCTCATCGACGCCATGCTGGCGCACCCCATCCTGATGAACCGCCCCGTCGTCGTGGCCCCGCTGGGCACGCGCCTGTGCCGTCCAGCCGAGCAGGTGCTGGAGATCCTGCCCGTACAGGATTGAGACCAGCCCCCACACCCACCAACGCATGAACGAACCCGCGCGGCACTGGGTGGTGGTGCGGCTGGGCACGGCCCAGACGCTGGCCTGGGCCTCGTCCTACTACCTGCCCGCACTGCTGGCGCCGCCCATGGCGCGGGACCTGGGCATTTCCACGCCCACTGTGTTCGCGGCCTTTTCGGTGGCGCTCATCGTGTCGGCCCTGCTCGGGCCCCTGGCGGGCCGGACCATCGACCGCCATGGCGGTCGCCCGGTGCTTGTCGGCACCAACCTGCTGTTTGCCGCCAGCCTGGCGGGCATGGCGCTGGCGCAAGGCCCTGCGGGCCTGTTCGCCGCCTGGGTGCTGATGGGCGTGGCCATGGGGTCAGGCCTGTACGAGGCCGCCTTTGCCACGCTGGTGCGCCTGTATGGCCAGGGCGCGCGCGGCGCCATCACCGGCATCACGCTGATCGCGGGTTTTGCCAGCACCGTGGGCTGGCCGCTGTCGGCGTGGATGGAAGCGCAATGGGGCTGGCGCGGCGCGTGCGCGGGCTGGGCGGCATTGCACCTGCTGGCGGGGGTGCCGCTGAATGGCTGGCTGCCGCGCGCCCAGCCTGCTGAAAACGCCCCCGCTTCACCCACGGATGCACCCACAGCCCTCCCCGCCATGCAGGCAGAGCCCGCAACGCCAGCGCCCGACCACGCCCTGCGCACCACGGTGCTGCTGTCCTTCGTTTTTGCCGTCACCTGGTTCACCAGCACGGCCATGGCAGCCCATCTGCCGCGCCTGCTGCAGGCCAGTGGCATCTCGCTCCAGGCGGCGGTCGCCCTGGCAGCGCTGGTCGGGCCCGCCCAGGTGGTGGCGCGGATGCTGGAGTTTGGCTTCCTGCGCCGCCTGCACCCGCTGCTGTCAGCGCAAATGGCGGCGGCCGCCCACCCGGTGGGCGCAGCGCTGCTGATGGTGGTGGGCGGGCCTGCCGCAGCGGTGTTTACCGTGCTGCACGGAGCGGGCAATGGCATCCTGACCATCGCCAAGGGGACGCTGCCGCTGGCGTTGTTCGGCCCTGCGGGCTACGGTGCCCGCCAGGGCCTCATGATGGTGCCTGCCCGTGCGGCCCAGGCTTTTGCACCAGTGCTGTTCGGCCTGCTGCTCGATGGCATCGGCACGGCAGCCTTGGGGGTCACCGCGCTGCTGGGGCTGGCGGCGCTGGCCGCGCTGTGGGTGCTGCGGCCGGTGGCGCACCCCTGATCAGCCGCGTGGCACGACAAACTCGGCACGCGCCTGCAACGCCTTGGCGCGCGCATGGCAGCCTTCAAGATGGTCGTTGACCAGCCCCATGGCCTGCATGAAGGCGTACACCGTGGTGGGGCCCACAAAACTCCAGCCGCGCTTTTTGAGATCCTTGGACAGGGCGATGGACGCGGGCGAAGTGGACAGGGTGCGCGCCACCTCGCGTGTGAGGCGCTCCGGCCTGTCGGCGGCGGCAGGCTCGAAGCGCCAGACGTAGTGCGCCAGCGTGCCGAATTCGCGCCGCAGTTCCAGCACGCGCCGGGCGTTGTTGAGGGTGGACTCGATCTTGCCCCGGTGGCGCACAATGGCCGCATCCTGCACCAGGCGTTCGACATCGGCCGGGCCGAAGGCCGCGACCTGCTCCGCGTCGAAGTTCGCAAACGCGGCTCGAAAACCCTCCCGCTTGTTCAGGATGGTGAGCCAGCTCAGGCCCGACTGGAAACCCTCCAGGCAGATTTTCTCGAACAGCCGCCGGTCATCCGCCACCGGAAAACCCCATTCATGGTCATGGTAGTGGCGGTAGAGGGGCGTGGCCTGGCACCAGGCGCAGCGCGGGCAGCGGGTCTCGTCGGCAAACAGGCCCGCAGGCAATGGCGCCAGGGCGGGCCGCCCGGGGGTCGGTTCAGCGGTCATGCGTGACATTCTAGAAGCCCCTTCTTCGGCCGGCCCCACACGATCTGCCCCTAAACTTGCCCGCATGCCCCCATCCTTCCCCCGCCTGCAAGCCCTGGGCACCCTGTTGGTTTGCCTTGCGCTGGCCGGATGCGCCGGCGCGGCCGGGTCGATGGACTACTACTGGCAGTCGCTGCGCGGGCACGTGCAGCTCATGCAGGCAGCCGAGCCCATTGACCGCTGGCTCGCCCGACCGGACATCGCCCCCGCGCTGCGTGAACGGCTGCAACTGGCGCAGCGTGCCCGTGCCTTTGCCGTAACGGAGCTGGGCCTGCCCGACAATGACAGCTACCGCCGCTATGCCGACCTGCAGCGCCCGGCGGCCGTGTGGAACGTGGTAGCGGCGCCGCCCTATGCCCTGGAACTGCACCGCTGGTGCTTTCCGGTGACGGGCTGCATCGGCTACCGGGGCTACTTCAACGAGGCCGATGCCCAGGCCGAAGGGGCGCGCCTGGCGGCCCAGGGACTGGAGGTCGAGGTGTATGGCGTGCCCGCCTATTCCACGCTGGGCTACATGAACTGGGCGGGCGGCGACCCGCTGCTGAACACCTTCATCGCCTGGCCCGAGGGCGAGTTTGTGCGTCTGCTGTTCCACGAGCTGGCACACCAGGTGGTGTACGCCAGCGGCGACACCCTGTTCAACGAATCCTTTGCCACGGCCGTGGAGCGCCTGGGCAGCGCCCAGTGGCTGGCCACGCAGGCCACGCCGCAGGTCCGCGCTGCTTTTGCCGCCAGCGAAGCGCGGCGCAGCCAGTTCCGCGCACTGACACGGGCCACACGCGCGCACCTGCTCGAGATTTATGCATCAAATCACGCTCAAACGCCCAACCATCAAGCGCTTGAAGCTATGAAAACAGAAGCAATGGAGGCGTTCCGCAGGGACTACGCCGTGCTGCGCAGCCGCTGGCAGGCCACCCCTGCGCAACAGGCAGGCTACGACCGCTGGGTGGCGCACGCCAACAACGCCAGCTTTGCCGCGCAGGCGGCCTACGACGAATGGGTGCCCGCCTTCGAAGCGCTGTTCGCGCAATCGGGGCAGCGATGGCATCCGTTCTATGATGCCGTCAAAGAACTGGCGGCATTACCGCAGCCCGCGCGCGCAGACCGACTGCGCGCCCTGCTGCCCAGGCCCGTCAGCCCGCCCTGAGGAGAAGCCCCATGTCCGTGATCCACATCCACCGCCACCACCATCTGGGCCTGCCCGAGGCCCGCAAGATCGCTTTTCTGTGGGCCGAGCAGGCCGAGGAAGAATTCGACATGGAGTGCGCCTACGAGGAGGGCGATACCCAGGACACGGTGTATTTCACCCGTGCGGGGATCAAGGGCACGCTGCAGGTGCTGGGCGACCAGTTCGAGTTCCGGGCCGAGCTGGGCTTTCTGGTAAGCGCCTTCAAAGCCCGCATCGAGACCGAGATTGCCGAGCAGCTGGACACGCTGCTGCACCCGCCCAAGGCGGGCAAGAAGAAGAAACCCGCGGTACCCAAGGCCTGAAGGCCTGGTGCCCTGCAGACGCAGAAAAGCCCTCCGAAGAGGGCTCTTTTTTTCCGTGGCGCCGCAGCGCCCGGCAGACGGTCAGCCGCCCTTCTTCGAGCGCTTGCCCGGGTTCTTCTTGCTGCGTGTGGCCACGCCGCGCTCCAGGCTCACGCGCTGGCCGCGGCCGCTGGTAGGCAGGCTCACGCCGGGCAGCGGCTTGGGCTGGGGGGTGAATTTACGGTCGGCTTCGGTAACGATCTTGTTGCCCATGGCGGAGTCTCTGTCAAAGGTTGGAAAAGCCCTATTAGGCCATAGGCGCGGGGCAAGGGCTCCAAAGGCCCTGCCAAGGCCCCGGCCAGCGATCAGCTCAGCGACTGGATCAGGTCGATGTACTGTTGCTTGGCAGCGTCCGGTTCCGTGCCCTTGAGCTTGTTCCAGGCATCCCACTTGGCACGGCCCACCATGTCGGAAAAGCCGGGCTTCTTCTCGGTGTTGTCGCCCGCGGTGCCTTGCTTGTACAACGCGTAGATGTTGAGCAGCGTGGCGTTGTCGGGGCGCTCGCTGAGGTTCTTGGATTGGGCTACGGCAGCTTCGAAAGCGGCGTTGAGATCGGCCATGGTCGGATGCTCCTGGGTACGGGGGGGTGGGAAAAAACGGGGGCGCCAACCCCCTGCAGCGATGTATCTTACGGTCACACTCCGGCCACAATGGCGAAAATCCGTAGACGCCTCCCTCCAATGACAACCTTCAGGACCTTCCGCACATGGTGACCCGCATCCCTTCCCGCGCCGCCGCAGGCACGCCCGCCGCAGCGGCGGACCACCCCAGCGCCAGCACCGCCGCCCGCGACGCAGCACTGGCCGTGCAGAAAAACATGCGCCGCGCCGCCACCGGCATGCTGGGCCTGTCGGGCGAGCGCATGAGCAAGGTCGATACCGCCTGGCTGCGCATGGATTCGAGCAGCAACCTGATGATGATCAACGGCGTGTGGACCGTGGCGCCCGGCATCTCGCTCGACGCCTTGCGCGAGCGCGTGCAGGAACGCCTGCTGCAGTACCCGCGCTTTCGCCAGCGCGTGGTCGAGGACGCCGCAGGCGCCACCTGGGTCGAGGACCAGCGCTTTGACATCGAAGCCCACGTGCAGCGCATCACGCTGCCCCGGCGCCGCGGTGTCAGCCAGCAGGCGGCGCTGCAGAATTTCGTGGGCGACCTGGCGATGAAACCGCTCGATCCGCGGCGCCCGCTGTGGCACTTCTATCTGGTGGAAGATTTTGTGGGCGACGACGGCCAGCCGGGCAGCGCGCTGGTGGTGCGCCTGCACCATTGCATTGCCGACGGGATTGCCCTGATCTCGGTGACCATGTCGCTGGTGGACGGCGGTGCAGAGCCTCCCAAACGCCGCCAAAAGTCTCCCGCCAACGCCGAGGACTGGATCGCCGACACGCTGATCAAGCCCTTCACGGGCATGACCGTGAAGGCCCTCGACCTGGTGGGCGACAGCGCCGCCAAATCGCTGCACATGCTGCTCGACCCCGAAAAAGCCGTACAGCACGGCCTGGCCGGATCGATGGACGCGGCCCGCCTGGGCTACCAGCTCGTCAGCGACGCGGCCGCACTGGCCCTCATGCCGGACGACTCGCCCACGCTGCTCAAGGGCATCCCCGGCAACGCCAAGCGCGTGGCCTGGTGCCCGCCCCTGCCGCTGGACGAGGTCAAGGCCATTGGCAAGGCGCTGAACTGCTCGGTCAACGACGTGCTGCTGTCCTGCGTGGCCGGTGCCATCGGCAGCTACCTGCGCCGCCATGGGGACGACACCGAGGGCAAGGAGATCCGCGCCATGATCCCGGTGAACCTGCGCCCCATGGAAGAAGCCTGGAAGCTGGGCAACCATTTCGGCCTGGTGCCGCTGGTGCTGCCCATCGGCATCACCAACCCCATCGAGCGTGTGTACGCGGTGCGCAGCCGCATGGCCGCGCTCAAGGGCAGCACGCAGCCGCTGCTGGCCTTTGGGCTGCTGGCCGTGGCCGGCCTGCTCATCAAGCCCGCGCAGGATGCCCTGCTGGGCCTGTTCAGCCGCAAGACCACAGCCGTGATGACCAATGTGCCCGGCCCGCGCGAGCCCCTGGCGCTGTGCGGCTCGCGCGTCACGCAGTGCATGTTCTGGGTGCCGCAGTCGGGCCATGTCGGCCTGGGCGTGTCGATCCTGAGCTACGGCGGCGGCGTGCAGTTTGGCGTCATCACCGACACGCAGCTGTGCCCCGAGCCGCAGCAGATCATCGACGCCTTCGCACCCGAATTCGCCGCACTTTCCACCCTCACACTGATGCTGCCGTGGGGCGAGCAGGAGTAACGCTCGGCGTTCTTGCCTTGCTCCTGGCCAGCAGCGCGGCCCTCGCGGAGGTCACGGAAGAACACACCGAGCAGCCGTACACGGTGGACATCCAGCCCGGCCAGACACTGCGCCAGGCCCTCAACGCGGCCACCCCCATCCGTGAAGGCGGACAGCGCTTCCATGGCTATACACACTGGAATGTGCACTGGAAGTTTTGGTGGCACCACGATGCCGCCGGGCGCTGCCGCATCATCCGCGTGCACACCCGGCTCACCACCCGCATCCAGATGCCCGAACTGCACACCGGCAGCGGCGCGCAGCACGCCCGGTTTGCACGCTATGCCCGGGCGCTGCGCCAGCACGAGCTGGGCCATGTGCAGTTCGGCCGCCAGGCCGCGCAATCCATCGACCAGGGCATTGCCGCCCTGCCCGGGGCGCCCGACTGCCCCACGCTGGAGCAGCAAGCCAATGCACTGGGCCACCGCCTGCTGGCCGCGCAGGCCGCGCTGGAAAAAGCCTACGACCGCGACACACGGCATGGTGCGACCCAAGGCGCACAGATTGATTGATGCTATTTATTTTATAGCTATAAGCGCTTACTGGATAAGCGCTTGAGGCCAAAAAACTACAAATTCAGCCCCTGTGCTGCCTGGAACAAGGCCTGCCGCGCCTGGGCGATGATCTGCCCTTTCCAGGCATCGGTGTCGGTGTAGAAGGCCGCCAGCATCTGCGCCTTGATCTGCGCAGCCAACGCTGGCGGCGCCTCCGGGTGGATGTGGAGCCAGTGCTCGGCACGCAGTGCCTGCAGCACCTCCATGACAGGCACAGTGCCGTACTCCATGGCAATGCCGGTGTACTGCGCCTGCGGGCATTCATCGTAGATGGCGGTCCACATCAGTCCCGTCAGGTAGGCCGACGTGGAGGATCCGTCATAGATCGAGGTCACCGGCGTAGCGCCCTGGCCGTCCCACCATTGGCGGGCACGCGCGATGGCCGCAGCATCATCAGTCCCGGCATAAATCCGCTCGCCATGCCCGCTGGGACCCAGGCCGGTGTGCAGGTCGATCCAGCCGATGCGCGCAGCCCGGCTGCCATGCTGGCGCAGCACCTGGCGCAGGGTGTGGTTGCTCCAGGTGGGCGCCGTACCGCCAAAGAACAACCCTTGCGCAAATTCATGCTGTCCCTGCGAGATGGCGGCCTGCCAGGCCGCTTCGCCCTGGGTGGCGATAAAGCGCTGCACGGCCGCCACGTTGTCGGCTGCGGGAGGCCACTCGGGCGGCAGCAACAGGGGCTCGACCTCGCGGTAGGCCTCATTGACCGGCAAGGGGCGGCTGAAGTCGTGGAAGTTGCGGTTCAGGTCCACGTTTTCGTGCGTGGTGCGGCGGATGTGCGAGAAGCCATAGGGATTGAGCGCATGAATGTAGAGCACGGCCACGCCCTGCGCACGCGCTTCGTCACGCCAGGCGTCGTCGTGCAGGGCAAACACCTGCACGCCGCTGCCGCAATAGCCTTCGACCCCATGGCACGCGCTGCTGACGATCAGCAGCTTGTCGGCATCGGCGGGGCCGTCACGCACAACATCCATGGCCAGGTCTTCCCCGTCGCGCCCCGTGAGCGGGTGGATGTGCGACTCGATCGGCAGCCCGGCCAGGGCCGCAGCTTCCAGGAACTGGGTGCGCGCGCGGGCATAGCTGGCGGAAAAAGCCTCTGTGATGCCGATCATGCGGCCTCCCTGGGCTGGTTCAGCCACTCGTGTGCCAGGCGCACCCAATAGGTGGCGCCCAGCGGGATGAGCGCATCGTTGAAGTCGTAGCTGGGGTTGTGCAGCGTGCACGGCCCGCCGCCATGGCCCAGGGCGCGGTGGTCGCCATCGCCGTTGGCAATGAAGCAATAGGCCCCGGGCAGGGCCTGCAGCATGTAGGAGAAGTCTTCGGCGCCCATGGTGGGTTCCTGTGCCAGCACATTGGCCTCGCCCACGATGGAAGCCATGACCTTGCGCGCAAATGCGGCTTCGGCCGGGGCGTTGACGGTGGGCGGGTAGTTGCGCACAAATTCAAAATCGCACTGGGCGTCATGCGCGGCGCAGGCATGCTGGGCAATCTTGCGCATGCGCTGCTCGATCAGGTCCAGCACCTCCAGCGTGAAGGTGCGCACCGTGCCCTGCAGTTCGCAGCTGTCGGGCACCACGTTGGTGGCTTCGCCCGCATGAATCATGGTGACCGAGATCACGCCCGCATCCACCGGCTTCTTGTTGCGGCTGATGATGGTCTGGAACGACTGCACCATCTGGCAGGCAATCGGCACCGGATCGATGCCGGTGTGCGGCATGGCGGCATGCCCGCCCTTGCCCCGGATGGTGATCTTGAACTCGCTGGTCGACGCCATCACCGGACCGGGGCTCACGGCAAACTGGCCCACGGCCATGCCCGGCCAGTTGTGCATGCCGAACACCGCCTCCATGGGAAAACGCTCGAACAGGCCATCCTTGATCATCTCGCGCGCCCCGCCTCCGCCTTCCTCGGCCGGCTGGAAGATCAGGTACACCGTGCCATCGAAATCACGGTGCTGCGCCAGATGCTGCGCCGCCGCCAGCAGCATGGCCGTGTGGCCGTCGTGGCCGCAGGCGTGCATCTTGCCCGGGTGCCGGCTGGCATGGTCGAAGGTGTTGAACTCCTGCATGGGCAGCGCATCCATGTCGGCACGCAGGCCGATGGCCCGGCCACTGGCGCCACCGTCACGCCCGTGCACGATGCCGACCACCCCCGTGGTACCCAGGCCCCGGTGAAGGGGAATCCCCCAATCGGCCAGGTTTTGCGCCACCAGGTCGGCGGTGCGCAACTCTTCAAAGCACAGCTCGGGATGGGCATGAATGTCGCGGCGCACAGTGGCAATGCCTGCGGCCTGGGCGGCGATGGTGTCGATGATTTGCATGGCGGAATCTCCTTGTCCGCCACAGTCTACCTAGGCTGGAGCCGCAGGCAGGCGCAGCACAAATTCTGCCCCGCCCTCTGGGTGGTTATGGGCCGCCAGGGTGCCTCCATGGCGTTCCACAATGCCATAGCTGATGGACAGGCCCAGGCCCGTTCCCTTGCCCACGGGCTTGGTGGTAAAAAAGGGCTCGAAGATGCTGGACAAGTCTTCGGGAGAAATACCGGGCCCGTTGTCATGCAGCGAGATCACCACCGCGTCAGCCTCGTGATGGACGGCGATGCGCAGCACGGGCTGTACGCCTGGCCGCGCACTGGCAGCATCGCACGCGTTCTGGATCAGGTTCATCAACACCTGGAGCAACTGGCCGGCATTTCCCAGTACCCGGCAATCCGGGCAGCGCTGGAACTGCACATCAAAATCCAGCGCCAGCCCCTTCTTCACCCAGTGAATGGCACGCTCGATCACCGCGTCGATCGCGACAGACTCGCGCTCTTCCTGGTCCAGCGCAGAAAAGCGTTTGAGCCCATCGACAATACTGGCCGTGCGCTGCGCTCCTTCGATGGTGCCGTCCATCAGCGACGGCAAGTCGTTCAGGATGTGCTCGATGCGCAACTGCCGCGCCAGCGCGCGCAACTCGGGTGGCGCCTGGTCGCCCAGCGTGGCGTGCACCGCGTCCAGGTACTGGCGCAGGCGCTGGGTGTAGCGGTTGAGCGCATGCACGTTGCCCAGCACAAAGCTGATGGGGTTGTTGAGCTCGTGCGCCACCCCCGCCACCAGGCGGCCCAGCGAGGACATTTTTTCGGCATGCAGCAACTGCTGCTGTGTGCGCTTGAGGGCCTCGTGCGCCTCGTGCAGCTGGCGGTAGGCACGCTGGATCTCGGCGGTGGGGCGGCCCACGAACACATAGCCAATGCAGCGCCTGCGGCTGTCGTAACGCGGTGTGGCGGTGAAGTCCACCGGCACCGGCTGCCCGGCGGCATCGCTCAGCATCAGCTCCACGCTGTGGCCCTGGCGCAGCGTGAGGGCGCGGTGCATCATGTCCTGCAGGGCCGCGCCGTCCTGGCTGGGGTGCAGCAGCGCCTGCATGGGCGCACCCAGCAGCGCATCCTCGCTGCGGCCCGCCAGCTCGCACAGGGCCTGGTTGGTCTGCTCGATCAGCCCCTGCGCATCGGCTGCCACCAGCACATCGGACATGGACGACAGCAGGCCGTAGATGAACTGCTGCGAGGCTTCGAGCTGCGCGTTCTTCTGCTCCAGCGCCACTTCGTCGCGCAGCAGCTGCGAATACACCTCGTCCATCTTGTGGATGACGTCCAGCCAGGTGTCGTCGTCCACCCCTTCGGGGTGGCTGGGTGCCTGGGGATGTGCGCGCTCGGTCATGGCATCAATGAACGGTACACACCATACAGGGGTCGAAAGAGCGCACGATGTGCTGCACCGCCACCGGCGAAGTCTCGCCCGCCAGCACCGGGGCCCCCACCAGTGCGGCCTCCAGCGCGCCAGGCGTGCCAGCATGGTCGCGCGGCGAGAAATTCCAGCCGGTGGGCGCAACGATCTGGTAGCTGGCAATGCGCCCGCCGCGGATCGAGAGCCAATGCCCCAGGCTGCCACGCGCTGCCTCGCACAGGCCCACGGCATCGGCCGCTTCGGGCAGGTGCGCCTCCTCGCAGCAGGGAGCGCCGGGGACAATGGCGCGCAGGCAGTCCTGCGCCAGCAGCACCAGCTGCGCCAGTTCCATGGCGCGCGCCAGCACGCGCGTGAACACATTGCCCCGGCTATGCTGCCACAGCGCGCGCAGCAGCGGCTGGCCCTGCGCCAGCTGGCGTGCCAGCGCGCCGGTCTCCAGCACCTGGCCGGCCAGGCGCGGGGCCTTGTTCCAGGTGTAGGCGCCGGGCTTGTCGGCGTCGGGTTCCGTCAGGCCCCGCGCGGGGTGCAGCGGCCCCGCGCCCTCGGCCAGCCAGGCGTAGCGGGCATCTTCGGTGATGTGCGCCAAGTCCACGGCGTGCAGTTGCTGCCCATCCCACACACCGGGCGCCATGGCGTGGCGGCCCTCGGGGTCGGCAAAGGCACCATAGCTGAGCGTGCGGTCCGGACCACGGCCCAGGGCCTGCAGATCCAGGTCGGCGGCGATGTGCAGGAACAGGCGCAGATCGCCTTGCTGCGGGTCGCGCTCCAGCCACTCGGTCAGGGCGGTTTCGCTGCCCCAGGTGGCGACCTCTTCAAGCGGCGCGCCATACAGCACGCGTTCCAGAAAACTGCGCAGCTCTGCCACACGCGCGCCCAGGCGCAGGCGCTCGGGCGCCGACAGGTTGCGCGTGCTGCCGCCGGGGGCGATGGAATGGGTGTGCGGCCACTTGCCGCCCAGCGTGCCCATGAGCTGCAGCCAACGCTGGCGCACGGCCAGGGCTTCGCGCGCGTGCTCCCCCGCCAGCGGCGCAAAGCGCTGCACGGCCTGGGCATGCCAGGCGCGGCCCGCATACACCTCGCGCGTGAAGTCGGGCATGAAGAACAGGTAGAAATGCGTGAGGTGGTCTGCCGCGTTCTCGCAGGCCAGCATCAGGTTGGTGAGCCACACGCCGTTGGGCGGCGCCTGCACGCCGCAGGCCGCCGCGAGCGCACGCGCCGCCGCCACCGACTGCGTGACCGAGCAGATGCCGCAGATGCGCGGCACCACCACCAGCGCGTCAAACGGATGCTTGCCCTGCAGGATCTGCTCAAAGCCCCGGTACATGGGCGCATTCACCCAGGCCGCGCGTACACGGCCCGCGTCCACCTCCAGGCGCACCTCCAGGTCACCTTCCACGCGGTTGAACGGGCCTACCAATAGCCGCTTCATTTCAATCTTGTCTTTCGCACCATGGGCGCAACCACCACATGGTCCGCCGTGGCGTTGCGCTTGACACGCCCCGGCGTGGCCGACTTGGACAGCGAGGCCAGCGCCACGAACCAGGCCTTGTGCATGTCGGTGGGCAGACCGATGGGAATGCCCGCGACCTTGGGTGTCTGGTGGAACGGGTGGCCCGGCTCCTCGAAACCGGGCTCGGTGCAACTGATGCAGGCATAGCCGCCGCGTGCGCAGGAGCCTTCGCCGTTCCACAAGCGGATGTTGCAGTCCGCGTGCGCCTGCGTGCCCTTGCAGCCCATGTGCTCCATGAGGCAGCCCAGGTCCGAGGGCTTCTCGGCGCTGGCCTTGTATTCGTAGAACTCGTTGCGCGCGCAGCCATGGTGGGCCAGCTGGTCGCAGTAGGCGCGCGGCCGGCCCAGGCTGTCGAGCTGCTCGGCCCCAAAGGGCTGGGCGCCATCGGCCAACGCGGCCAGGGTTTCGAGCACCCAGCCGGGGTGGGTGGGGCAACCCGCCACGTTCACCACCGGCAAGCCCTGTGGATCGCGCCAGGTGGCGCCCAGCAGGCCGCCGCACTGGTCGCCCTCGTACTGCAGGCCGCAGGCGTCGGTGGGGTTGCTGCCGCCCGCGCTGATGCCGCCATAGGCCGCGCAACTGCCCACGGCCACCACATGGCGCGCCACGCCGCTGAGCCTGCGCACCCAGTCCATCATGGGCTGCTGCGTGCCCGCCAGCAGGTGAAAGCGCCCGGTGCCGCCCGGCCCGCGCAGCACGGCGCCTTCGATGCACAGTGCGTGCAAAGGGGTGCGGCCCTCCAGGCAGTCCTGGAACACCTGCAAGGCCCCCTGCCCGGTGGCCAGCGACAGCGAGGGGTGCCACAGCAAATGGATGCCCAGTTGGCGCAGTTGTGCGGCAAAGTCGCCCGTGTCGGCACACAGCAGCGACATGCTGCACCCGCCGCAGCCGCCCGATTGCAGCCACAGCACATTGAAAGTAGGTTCAGCCATCGGCCTGGCCCTCCAGCCCGAAGCGGGCAAGCTTTTGGCGCAGGCCCATGCGCGAAAGGCCCAGCTCCTTGGCAGCGTGCGTCTTGTTCCAGCGGTGGCGCAGCAGGGTTTCGCGCAGGATGGCGGCCTCGATCGCGTCCAGCCGCTCCTGCAGGCTGCCGCTGCCCGGAATCTGCAGACCCGGTTGCGCAGCAGCGCTGGCACCCTGCTGGCCGTGCAGCACGCGGCAGGACAGCGCCGCCGCCGAGACCTGAGGCCCCTCGGACAGCGCGACCGCGCGGTACACCTCGTTCTTGAGCTCACGGATGTTGCCCGGCCAGGGGTAGGCCAGCAGGCTGGCGCGCACCTCGGGCGAGAACCCCAGCGCAGGCCGCGCCAGCTCCTGGCAGGCCTGTCCCAGCAGCATGTCGGCGATGGGCAGCACGTCGGCGCTGCGCTCGCGCAGCGGCGGCACGGTGAGCGTCATGCTGGCAATGCGGTAGTACAGGTCTTCGCGGAAGCGCCCGCTGCGCACGTCCTGCTCCAGGTCGCGGTGCGTGGCGGCGATCACGCGCACGTCCACCGCCACGGGGCGGCTGGCGCCCACCGGGCGCACCTCGCCCTCCTGCAGCACGCGCAGCAGCTTGACCTGGAACGCGGGCGAGGTGTCGCCAATTTCGTCCAGAAAGATGGTGCCGCCGTCGGCGCGCTGAAACAGGCCCACATGGTCCTCGAAGGCCCCGGTGAACGCGCCGCGCTTGTGGCCGAAGAGCTCGGATTCGAGCAGCGTCTCGGACATGGCAGCGCAGTTCTCCAGCACGAAGGCGCGCTCGGCGCGCGGGCTGGCGTAGTGGATGGCACGCGCCAGCAGCTCCTTGCCGGTGCCGGATTCGCCGGTGATGAGCACCGCCAGGTCGTAGCGCGCCACGCGCGCCGCCATTTCGCACACCGCGTCGAGCGGACTGCCCGGCGCACGCACCAGGCGGTCAAAACCAAAGGCCGCCCGCGCCGTGGCCAGCGTGGCGCTGGTGCGCTGGCGCAGCACCGGCGTGCTGGTGCGCAGCTCCAGGTTCAGGCGCTGGGTCTGCATCTGCAGGCGGCGTGCCTCGGCGGCGCGGGCCACGGTGGAGAGCAGGTGCTCGGGCATCCAGGGCTTGAGCACGTACTGGTAGATGCCCGCGTCGTTGATGCCCGCAATGATGTCCTGCGAGTCGGTGTAGCCCGAGATGATGATGCGCACGGTGTCAGGCCAGAGCTCACGCACCTCCTTGAGGAAGCGCACGCCGGTGGTGCCGGGCATGCGCTGGTCGCACAGGATCACGCTGACCTCGTGCTGCTCCAGCAGGCCGCGCGCCTCGTCTGCGCTGGCCGCCGTAAGCACGCGGAACTCTTCCTCCAGATTGCGGCGGATGGCGTCGAGTGAACGCGCCTCGTCGTCCACCACCAGCACCAGCGGCAGGGTATCGTGCAGCAGGGAGGGGTCGGGCGCGTTCATGCGGCGTGGGGCACAGATGGGGACGCGGACAAGGGCGCGATGTCGCGGTGCGGGGCCAGGTGGCGCGGCGTCCAGGCGTGCGGCTTGCGGTACACAAAATGGTGCCGTGCCACGTGGTAGCTGGGGTCAAAACCGTAGAAATTGCGCTGCATGCGTTGCAACTCCTCTTCGCGGTAGCGTGCCAGGGGCTTGCGTGCCTCGTCCTCGGCACGGCGCCGGGTCTTGTCCTGCAGGCGCAGCGGCAAATCATACGCGGCGGCCAAGGCCAGCGCGCGCTCGCGCGCCTGCTCCACAAAGGCATGGCCACCAACGACAAAGCAGGCGTCGAGCAGGCCGCGCTGCACCGCGAGTGGCGCCACCAGTGGCAGGCGCTGCTGCATGACGGCGCGGCTGGCGACCTCGCCAATGCGCCGGGGCAGCGAATAAGTCCAGTACTCGCTGCCGTAGAGATTGCCCATGTTCTTGTAGTGCGGGTTGAGCACGACGCCTTCGTGCGCCCAGACCTCGTCGGCCGCCAGCGCCAGAAAGCAGCCGCCCGCCCCTGCATTGCCCTGCAGCGCGGCGACAGTGATACGGTCGGTGAGCGTGAGGATCTCCAGCGCCACGTCGTCGATGGCGTTGATGGCGCGCCACGAGGCATCGGCTGCGCTGTCGCCGTCGATGCGCTGCGCCGCCTCGATGTCGTGCAGGTGGATGCCGTTGGAAAAGAACTCCGCCCCCCCGGCCAGCACCAGCACCTGCGTAGCACGCGACCGCACCCAGCGCAGCGCGTCGCACAGGCGCTGGCACTGGCGCTCGGACATGGCGCCGTTGTGGAAGTCGAAGTCCAGCCAGCCCACGCGCGCGCCCTCGGGCCCGAACTCGTGGTAACGCAGTTCGTCCCATTCATCGGCGTCGCGTTCCAGCGGCGCCTCCCAGGCGGGCAGCGCGGTGGCCTGCGCGGCAAACACGCGCGTGGCGGCGAGCTTGAGCGCACTGGCCCCATCGGCGCGCGCGGCCTGGCCGTCGTCCGGCCGCACATGGCCGATCCACACCGCGCCATCGACCGTGCGGCGCAGCAGCGCCGGGCCGCGCCGCGCCACCAGCGCACCCGGCGCCGCCGCCGCGCAGCGCGCCACCACGGCACAGCTGGCGGCGTGGGCGTCGAACAGGCGGCAGGGCTGGCCCCAGAAGGCATCGAGCACGCCCGGAAAGCCATCGGCCGCCGCGATCTTGCGCAGCACCGTGGCGGTGTCGTCGTGCTGCCAGTCGATGCGGCGCTCGGACTGCGGCATCAGCGGCAGCCACTGCCCCGCCTCCTGCGCTTGCACGCCCCCGACCGCCGCAGGCCGCAGACTGCCCGGCACGAAGCGCTGCAACGCCCGCTTCACCGCCACCACGGCGGCCTGCGTGACTTCGCGCCGGTACACGCTGGACTTGCTGGCCCCAGCGCGCACGTCGAAAGGCTCCCAGGCCCAGACCTCGCCCGCGTCGTAGTCCTGCACGGCTTGCAGCACGGTCACGCCCCAGTGCGCGTCGCCGCGCATGAGCATCCAGTCCAGCGCGCTTGGCCCCCGATCGCCTGGCACGCCGGGGTGCACCACCAGACACACGGTGCGCGACCAGACCGATGCCGGAATGCGCCGCTTGAGGAAGGGCGCGAGCACCAGATCGGGCCGGAACAGCGCCACGGCCTCCTCGGTCACGGAGTCGGCAATGTCCAGTTCCACCGACACCTCGTGCCCCTGCGCGCGCAGCAGGCCGAAGAGCCGCTGGCTCAGGCTGTTGAAACTGTGGGTGAGCAGCAGGATGCGCATGACCGATTCAGCAGATGCGCGGCAACTGCTCGCCGCTGAGCCAGTCCACCACGCGTCGGCCGCCAAAGCGCGTGTCCATCTGCACAAAGCCGTTGGCGTCCTCGATGACGGTGCCGATGCGCTGCGCCCCCTGGCCCAGCGGGTGCGCGCGCATGGCGGCCAGCAGGGGCTCGGCGGCCTCGGGCGCGCAAATGGCCACCAGCTTGCCCTCGTTGGCAACGTACAGCGGGTCCAGCCCCAGCAGTTCGCAGGCGGCGGCCACCTGGGGCAGCACGGGGATGTCGGCTTCGCGCAGCAGCATGCCTACCTGCGACTGGCGCGTGATTTCGTTGAGCGTGCTGGCCAGGCCGCCACGCGTGGGGTCGCGCAGCACATGCAGCAGCGCGGGGTCGGGCAGCGCCTGCAGCATGGCCTGCACCAGGGTGTGCAGGGCGGCGCTGTCGGAGACGATGGCGGTCTCGAACTCCAGCGACTCGCGCAGCGACATCACCGCCACGCCATGCTCGCCCAGCGTGCCCGAGACCAGCACCGCATCGCCCACGCGCGCCTGCCGCCCATCGATGGTCAGGCCCGGCGGTGCCACGCCAATGCCCGTGGTGCTGATGAACACGCCGTCGCCCTTGCCCTGCTCCACCACCTTGGTGTCGCCGGTCACGATGGGCACACCCGCCTCGCGCGCGGCCGCCGCCATGGATTCGACGATGCGGCGCAGATCGGCCAGTGCAAAGCCCTCCTCGATGATGAAGCTGGCCGTCAGGTAGAGCGGCATGGCGCCCGACATGGCCACGTCGTTGACCGTGCCGTGCACCGCCAGCGCGCCGATGTCGCCGCCGGGAAAGAACAGCGGCGAGATCACATGCCCGTCGGTCGCCACCACCAGGCGCCCGCCCGGCACTTCGAACGCGGCCTGGTCATTGCCCTGCTGCAGCCAGTCGTTGGCGAAGGCCTCGTAGAAAATCCCGGCGATCAGCTGCGCCATCGCCCGGCCTCCCGAACCGTGCGAGAGATCGACATGCCCACGCGCAATATCGAGTTGCCGGCGCGACGGCTTGACCTGGTGGAGCGGAACGGTCACGACGCCGCCCTCCGCGTTGCCTTCATTCCCTCCCCCGCCTGCGAGGGAGGGTTAGGGAGGGGGCTTTCGCGCACCACATGTTCGCGAAACCGGCCAAACGTCCAGTGCGCGGCGCAGGCACCCTCGGCCGACACCATGCACGAGCCGATCGGGGTTTCCGGCGTGCAGGCATTGCCGAACAGCCGACATTCCGCGGGTTTCTTCACGCCGCGCAAAATCGCGCCGCATTCGCAGGCGGGATTGTCGTGCGCGACGTCGATCTCGAGCGGGAAACGGCGCTCGGCATCGAATGACGCGAACACCTCGCGCAGCCGCAGCGCGCTCCACGGCACTTCACCGAGCCCGCGCCATTCGAACGCTTCGCGCCGCTCGAACACCGCGGCGACCTCGGCCTGCGCCTTGCGGTTGCCTGCTGAGGTGACGGCGCGGATGTACTGGTTCTCGATTTCGGCACGCCCCTCATTGATCTGCCGCACCAGCATCAGGATCGCCTGCATGACATCGAGCGGCTCGAAACCGGCTATCACCACGGGCTTGCGGTATTGCTCGGCGCAGAACGCATAGGGCTCGGTGCCAATCACGGTCGAGACATGCGCCGGGCCGACAAAGCCATCGACGCGGATCGCATCGTCGGGCGCCGCTTGCGGATCGCCGAGAATGGCGGCCATCGCCGCCGGCGTCAGCACGTGATTGCAGAACACGCTGAAATTCGTCAGCCCCTTCTTTTCGGCCAGCCTGACGGCGAGCGCGGTCGGCGGCGTTGTCGTCTCGAACCCGATGGCAAAAAACACGACCTCGCGGTCCGGCTCACTTTCGGCAATGCGCAGGGCGTCGAGCGTCGAATAGACCATGCGGATATCGGCGCCCGCCGCCTTCGCCTTGAGCAGGCTCGCCCCGCGCGAAGCCGGCACCCGCATCAGATCGGCATAGGTGCACAGCGTCACCTGCGGCAAGGCCGCGAGCCGGATGGCGTGATCGATGCGCCCGATCGGCAGCACGCAGACCGGACAGCCCGGCCCGTGCACGAAGTGGACGTTCGCCGGCATCAGGTCCTGCACGCCATAGCGGAAGATCGCGTGCGTATGGCCGCCGCAGAACTCCATCAGGTTGTAGCGACGACCCCGGTCGACCTCGTTGTGGATCGCACGCGAAACCTTTTTGGCCAGGTCCTGGCGGCGGAACTCGTCGACGTACTTCACGTCGCCCCACCGCCGGGTGCCGCGGCCAGTTCCTCGACCAGCTCGGCCTCGCCGAACAGCGCCAGGGTGCGCTCGGCCTCTTCGGGGCTGATCTTGTTCAGCGCATAGCCGACATGGATCAGCACGAAGTCACCGACGGACACGTCATCGACCAGCGCCAGCGAGATCCGCTTGCGCACCGGGCCGAGGGCGACCGTGCCGCTGTCACTTACGTCGTCGATCTCGACGACCTGGGCGGGGATGGCCAATGCGGCCGTCTCCTCTGAATCCATGGATTGCTGGGCCTGCGCCAGTTGCTGCGCGGCCACCCAGGCCTGGCCCAGCGCGAGCCCGGCGTCGCCGCAGGACAAGGCCTGCGCCGTATGCACCCGCAGGCCCTGCGCCTGCAAACCCGCCACGCAACGCTCGGCCAGGATGCGGTTGAAGAAACAGCCCCCGCCCAGCACCACGCTGCGCACCCCGCGCTCGCTGGCCACCTGCGTGGCCCGCGCCACCAGGGCATCGGCCAGCGCGAGGTGGAACTGCGCGGCGGCGGCCTCGACCTGCGCCGGGCTGGGTGCGTGCCACTGCGCCCACGGCAGGCACAGCGGACGCAGATCGATGCATCCAGCGGCATCCACCGGCGCCAGCGTCGGTTCGGTGCGCTGCGCCAGCATGCTGCCATGGGCCTGCAGGTGGCGCGCGGCCGCCTGCTCCAGTGCGATGGCGGCCTGGGCCTCCATGTCCTGGCGCACCGACAGGCCCAGCAGGCCCGCCACGGCATCGAACCAGCGCCCGGCCGCCGTGGTTTGCGGGCAGTTCAGCCCGCGTGCCAGCATGGCCTGCACAGTGCGTGCCGCCGTGTCGCCCACCACGGGCGCAAAGCGCGGCACGATCTGGTCGGCCTGGCCGCTGGCGTGCAGCAGGGCCGCCGCCATGCGCCAAGGCTCGCGCGCCGCCACATCGCCGCCGGGCAGCGCAAGCGGCGCCAGATGCCCCACGCGCTCACAGCGCGCGCCATGCACCCACAGCAGCTCGCCGCCCCAGGCCGTGCCGTCCCACCCCAGGCCCACGCCGTCGAGCGTGAGAGCGATGACGGGCTCCAGCACGCCGTGCTCGGCCAGCACCGCCGCCGCATGGGCATGGTGGTGCTGCACCGCCACGGCGGGCAGGCCACGCTCCCCCGCCAGGCGCAACGCCAGGCGGGTGCTGAAGAAGTCCGGGTGCAGGTCGTGCGCCACGGCGTCCAGCGGCGCGCCGGGGCACGCCAGCAGGTCCTGCACCGACTGCTCCAGCGCCGCGCACGCGGCGGGGTCGGACAGGTCGCCATGCACGGCGGACCACCGCGGCGCCTGGGGTGCCTGCGTGTCAAACAAACAGGCGCTGTTTTTCAGGAAGGCCCCGCAGGCCAGGATGCGGGCCATGGCTCAGCCCTGCCCAGATTTGAGCCGCGCCAACTCGGCTTCGAGCTGCGCGATGCGTGTCTGCACGCTGGTGGGTTCGATGGCATCGGGATGCAGCAGCCAGTCGAGCCAGGCGTCCATGCCCTCGCCCATGGTGGCCGAGAGCTGCAGGATGCGGATGCCGGGGTTGACGCGGCGCGCGTAGTCCACGCAGCGCTGCACGTCGAAGCTCAGGTGCGGCAGCAGGTCGGTCTTGGTCAGCAGCATGAGCTGCGCGGCGGCGAACATGTCGGGGTACTTGAGCGGCTTGTCCTCGCCCTCGGTGACCGAGAGGATGACCACCTTGGCGTCTTCGCCCAGATCCCACAGCGCGGGGCAGACCAGGTTGCCCACGTTTTCGATGAACAGCAGCGACTGCGGATGGTGGTGGTGCCCGTGCCCGTGGTCGTGGTCGTGGTGATGGTGCCCGTGTTCATGCGCATGGTCGTGCAGCGCCAGGCGGGCGAAGGCCTGCGCCACCATGGGGGCGTCCAGGTGGCAACCCTTGCCGGTGTTGACCTGGATGGCCGGCGCGCCGGTGGCGCGGATGCGGTCGGCATCGTGCGAGGTCTGCTGGTCGCCCTCGATCACGGCCAGCGGCAGCTCGGGGTGCTGCTGCTGCAAGGCACGTATGGTGGCGCACAGCAGTGTGGTCTTGCCCGAGCCGGGGCTGGAGACCAGGTTGAACGCACGCACGCCGTGGCTGCGGAAATGAGCGCGGTTGTGCTGCGCCACCTGGTTGTTGGCGCCCAGCACATCCTGTTCGATGCGGATCGCGCGCGATTCGCTCAGGCCCGGCACCGAGACACGGGCCGCGCCAGCACCAAAGTGCAGGTCGCCGGTGCGCGCATCCACCACCGCACCGCCCGCTGCAGGCGTTGGATGGGCGGGCGCTGCCTCCCCCTTGCTGTTGCATCCACACACGACACACATAGGTTTTTTCCTTTCTAGGCCACCTGCATATCCACCACACGCAACTCGTCACCGCCCTGGGGCGTGAGCCAGTGCCCGCCGCAGGCCGGGCAGGCATCGCCGCGCTGCCCGATCTCCACCGCCGTGCTGCAGCCCATGCACCAGGCACGGCCGGGCGGCTCATCGATGAGAACTTCCGCCCCTTCGAGCAGGGTGCCGGGGGCGATGGCTTCCAGCGCAAAACGCAGCGCCTGCAGTTCCACCCCGGCGAGCTTGCCCACTTCCAGGCGCAATTGCAGCACGCGTGCAAAGGCCTCGCGCGCTGCCGCATCTTCCACCACCTGCAGGATGCCACCGGCCAGGCTCAATTCATGCACAAGAGACCTCCTCAGCACGGCCGGCCGGGGCCAGCGCGTAGTCCACGCAGGGATCGAATGCCGCCACCAGCACGGCCACCGCGGCGGCAAGCTGCGGCGCGGGCTGCTGTGCGTCCAGACCGCGGAGCACCTGGGCCGCAGCGCCCTGGGGGTGGAAGTTCCATTCCGTGGGTGCCAGCACGCCGTAGCGCTCGACCCGACCCTGCGCATCCACGCACAGCCAGTGCACCAGCAGGCCGCGCGCCATTTCACACCAGGCGATGGCCTCGCCCGCACCCAGCGCACAGGCCCCGGCGTGCAGGCGCTGCGCACCCTGGGCCTGTGCCAGTTGGGCCAGGTCCCACACGCGCGCGGCCAGCCGGGTCCAGACATCGGGCACGGGCAGCCAGGCATCGTCGGCGCGCGTCCAGCAGCCGGTTTCGCGGCATTGCCCACGCAACCGGGGCTGGCGCGCAAAGTCGCCATCGGCGCGCAGGGCGCTGGCCAGTTCGGTCAGCACCTGCGCCCCCGGCTGCGGGGTGTGCAGTGCCTGCAGCGGCACCTGCCAGGCACCCGCCCAGCGGTGGGCCTGCACCAGGGCCTGGGTGAGGGGGTTGTGTACGGCATGTGCCCATTGGAGCAGGCCTTGGGCCGGGTTTTGCTGACAGGCCTGCTGCCAGCGCGCCCAGGGCATGCCCAGCACCTGGCGCTCCACCCACTCCACCAGAGCCGCATCGCCCGGCAGCACGGAGTGGCCCAGCGCCGGGCTGGCGGCCAGCGCCTGGCCCTCGGGTGCGGGACTGGCCAGCAGGCGCGGCCAGTCCAGGAACAGGCGGCGCACATGCTCGCGCAGGGTTTCGCGCCACAGCGCTTGGCGCTGCGACGCATCCATGGGGATAGGGGTCTCGGGCGTCTGCAGGGCCTGCAAGGCCATTTCTGCGCAGATGCGGTGCGCCTGCCCGCACAGCGCGTACAAGCGGCCCAACAAGGCGGGGGCCAGCGCCGCCGCACGCCCATGCAACAGGCGCTCGGCCAGGGGCTCGCGCAACCCCTGCACCGGGGTGGCGGCACCGGGAACCAGGCGCAGGCGCTGGGTGGCAAATTCCAGGCTCATGGGCGGGGCGCTCCCTGGGCGCTGCCGCGCCCCAACAAGAAACCACGGCGGCGCGGATCAGGTGCACTCGGCGTGGTGGCACTGGAGCGCAGGCGCACCAGCACCTCGCGTGCCGTGGCCACGGCGGCTTGCTGGTCGGCAAACTCGAACATGGGCGAGGCGAGCGAGCACATTTCGTAGGCGCCAAACGCCGCCTCGTGCGCGCCAATGAAGCGCAGCCGGTGTTCCCCCAGGCGCTGGGGCCCCACCTGCCCAAGGGCCAGTACCTCGGCGGTGCCCAAGGGCAGGCGCATGAGGTTCATGAACCAGGGTGTGACCAGCACCCCCAGGGCAAAGTCCCCCTCGGGCTCGGGCGCAAAGTCCACGGCCTGCACCTGAAGACTGGCGTGCAGCAAGGGCACGCCCTCCATGCGCGTGGCGGCAATGTCGCGGAACACGGTTTCGAGCCGCGCCACCTGGGTCTGCAAAGCCTGGTGCACCGTGGACCTCACTCCGTGAGCAACAGAAACTTGCTGGCCTCAGCGTCGCACTGCGGGCAGCGCCAGTGGCCGGGGAGGTCGGCAAACGCGGTGCCCGGCGGTATCTGCCAGACGGCGTCGCCCTCGGCAGGGTCGTACACCCACCAGCAGATCTTGCATTCGAGCCGCGCGTCTGGCGGCACCTGCGAGCGGTCGCCCCAGGCCGGGCTGCCGGGGGTCAGTTCCGGTTCACCCATGCCATCACCTCGCGCAGGCGCTGCTGCGAATCGACCAGGTCCTCGGGGGCGGCGCAGGCCACCTCGGGCATGTCCACCACTTCGATGGAGTTGAGGATCATCGCGTCCTGCGAGTTGTAGTACACCACGCGCCAGGTGTTGGGCACGCGGGTGCTGCTGATGCGGCAGTTGCCGTAGCCGCGCGAGAGGATGACCACCCGGCCCGTGCCCAACTGCTCTTCCAGGCAGGCCATGTCGGCCGGGCTCAGGGGCAGCAGCGAGAGGTTGACCAGGTGTGCGCTCTGGCCCACGCGCCACTGCTGGCGCTGGTCGTGCAGTTCCTGCAGCAGCGTGGGGGCGTTCATCACGCCCTCGGGCAGGCGGGCGGTCGGCCGGTGGCCGCTGGCGCCGTCCTGGCGCGCGCAGGTCTTGAGCACCTCGGGGATGGCGCCGACTTCGATGCGGTCCTGCAGGCCGCCATCGGGCAGGCGTTCAATGACGCGCCAAACCCCGGCAAACACCGATTCCTGCACCTGCACCAAGGCGCTGCCCTGGCCGTCGGCCACCTGCGCACCTACCTCCCCCTCGCCCAGGGCCTGATTGACGATCTGACGATCGGCCGCGCCCAGACCCGACAGGTCCACGGGCGCCACGGACTCCCCCCGGATGGCCGCTTGCAGCACGGCCAGCACCTGGTCAAGCACCGCAATGGCCGCGCCGTGGCCGTCCAGCGCATCGGGTTCGGGCAGGCGCGGCGGCTGGTAGGTGGACATGCCCTGGGGCATGGGCAGGTAGTCGAGTTCCTCGTCCTCGATCTGGCTGCCCGGCCCCATGGCGCTGACCAGGGGAATGGGGAAAGGGCGCTGGCCCGATGAAGTGCTCATGGTGATTCCTCAAACTCTCATGTCAGTGGTACGTTCCACAATCGTGGTGCCCGCAAGGCCAAGGCCAGAGCTCCCGCGCAAGGGCCGCCCCGCTGCGCCGGGAGCGTCCCCCTGCCCGCAGCGCACAGCGCTGCGAGAGCGGGGGGAAGGCGCCGAAGGCGACTCAGGGGGGTGTTGTTTCATCTCAGTGGCAGTGGCTTTCACCACCGACGGTGACGACGGGAATGCCGATGCCGGGGCGGCGCGAGGGCGGCATGTGCAGCGCCTGCTGCACGCGCTGGACAAAATCCGTCCAGTCGAACATGCCCGACAGGGTGGTGAGGTACTGGCCGTCGCGGAAGAACACCAGCGCGGGCCAGCGCTGCACGCCCAGGCGCCGGGCCAGCAGGTCTTCGCAGTCCGCGGGCACAGCGCCGATGGCAAAAGACCGGCCCAGGGCGGCGTGCAGCTCGGGCAGCACCACAGCCACATCCAGCCCCTCGGGAAAGCGCACCGGGTCGCCACAGAAAAACAGCACGCGCACACCGGGCCCGGCGGTGAAGGCCTCGGCGTCGTCCAGCCCAACCCATTGGGCGCCGTGGGACTGGACCAGCCGCTGCACCAGCGCGGGGGCCTGCATTGCTTCAGTGTTCATGAGAGCTTCCTTGGGATGAGAGATCGGCACCGGCGCCCAGCAGCGCCGCCAGTTGTTCGGCCCCCATGGCCGATGGCAGCGCAAAAGCGGCCTGGGCCTCGGGGGACTGGGGGTCGTAGCGCCCGGCCAGCGTGTCTTCGACCAGCGCCAGCAGGGAGCGCACCTCGGCGGCGCGCTCGGGGCTCAGGCGCTCGCGCGCCGAGCCCAGAAAGACCAGCACCCATTCGCCGGGCAGGCAGTCGCCCACCAGCGCGGTGTTCACCCGCTCCAGGCCCTGCGGGCCTTCGGCCAGTACATGGCCCTCCAGCAGGGTGCGCACTTGCATGGGGATTCCGATGCACATGGTTCGGCCCTTGTTCAGCGCGGGATGAAGCGGGCATCGCCGATGCGGCAGGCCTCTTCGGCGCTGGGCCGGCCTGCTTCGTAGGCGTTCAGCCTCAGGTGCGCCGCCGTGGTGGCCTGGGCGGGCTCCAGCGGGCGGCTGCGCGGCACGGGGCAGGCACCCCACTGCTGCAAGCGCTCCAGCGCCAGCGGCAGGGCTTCTTCCAGCGCCTGCAGGGTGCGCGGGCGCAGGCTGCCGCCGTAGTCCTCCAGCTCCTCGGGTTGGCAGCCAATGAGCACGATGCGCTGCGGATAGTGCCCGGTGAGCTGCGCCACCATGAGCACCTCCTGGAAGCCGGTCTGGTGCAGGCTCATTTTCTTGGCGCCCAGGAAGCAGGGCACCTCGTCACCCTGCACCACCTTGAGCGTGCCGGGCGCCAGCCCGTAGTCGATGGCGTCGAGGATCAGCAGCGCATCGGCCTCCTGCACGTACTGCAGCAGCGCCAGCCCCTGGGTGCCGCCATCGACCAGTTCCACATGGGGTGCAAACTCGTAGCGCTGCTGCAGCGCCTCGACGCAGCGCACGCCAAAGCCCTCGTCGGCCCAGAGCATGTTGCCGATGCCCAGCACGACGATGCGCTGCAGGCTAGGGCGTGTCATCATTCAATTCCCCCACGCGAAAGCCAACCAGGCCGTGCAGTGCTAGGCGCCCTGAGTGCCATGCAGCCGCGCTGCACAAGCGAAGGGCAACGACGCAATGCGCGGCCTGGCTGGCTTTCCCTTCGGGCTGGCCCCGCAATGCGGCGTCTGCTTTGTCGGGCGGCTTGCCCGTGGATGACCATGGGCTGCGCCGCCCTTCGCGCATCCATCCGCATTGCGGGGCCAGCGCGCGGGGGAATTGAATGATGACACGCCCTAGCGCTGTCACGGGGTGGGTTACAGGCGTTTTCAGGCGAGCGGGAGGTCATGGTGTGCAATGAACTCAAAAATGGGAGAGAAAAGGCTCAGCGGACCCACGCGATGCTGCGCAGGAGCTTCCAGGCGTGGAAGCTGTCCCAGCGGGACTGCAGGGCCAACCAGAACAGGGCATCGGTGCCAAACACCATGGCGCAGCGGATGGCGGTGTCGGGGGTGATGCCGCGGTGGCCCTGGATGATTTCATTGAGCCTGCGCCGCGACACGCCCAGCAGACGCGCCGCTTCGGTCTGGCTCAGCGAGAGCGGACGCAGGAAATGCCGTGCCAAAAACCGCCCCGGATGCGGCGGACAGCGCAAGGGCACGCCCGCCGGGTGCGGCAGGCGGGTGGCCCCAGAGGGTGGCATACAGGCGTGGATCGTCATGGCATTCATCCCCGACACGCAGCGCTTGATACCGGCATGGCACAGCCCAGCGGCCACCGTGCAAGGGCCGCCAACATGCCCATGTACGGGCACTGGTGACCTCCCCCTGCCCGCAGCGCACAGCGCTGCGAGAGCGGGGGGAAGGTGCGCAGCACCTCAGGGGGGTGTTGTTTCATCTCAGTCTTTGAAGGTGCGGTAGCCCGACACCATGGTGCTGACGATGCTCTGTCGGCCCATGATGTCCTCGCGCACGGCGGCGTAGATGTGCGCAATCACGAAGATCACCATGGCCCACATGCCCAGGTGGTGCCATGTGTGCACACCCTGCGATTGGCCCAGCAGAGGGATGAGCCAGCCAAACATGCGGTCGGCCCAGGACCCGGCCTGCAGGCCTTCGCCATACAGCGCAAAGCCAGTCGCCACCATGAACAGGGACACCAGGAAGTAGCCCACGAACATCATCAGCCGCGCCAGCGGGTTGTGGCCCACGTATTGGTTGGGGCGCGGGCGCAGGAACAGGTACCAGGTGAACATGGCCCACACCTCACGCCAGTAGGCCAGGCGCAGCACGGGCAGCGTGACCATCTCGCGGGCATGGTGGTTGCCCACGAAGGCCCAGTACACACGCCCGGCCAGGCCGATGGCAAACACATAGCCTGCCGCAAAATGGGCAAACCGGATGTAGCCCATGAGGAAATGGTCGCTGGCCTCGCCGCTCACGCTGGGCAGGGGCGAACCAATGAGGTAGCCGGTGACGCACAGCACGGTGATGGCCAGCGCGTTGATCCAGTGCCACACGCGCACCGGCGCCTCGTACACATAGACCGAGCGCACCTGCGGCGCATTCGCCACGGTACGTTCGTCGATGCCGGTGATGTCGGCCAGGTTCTGGGGGGTCGAGGGGTTCATGCGCGCCTCCTGGGGGGTGGGACCGTGCGCTGCCAGTGCGCTCAAATGCGGGCCAGCAGCAATGCCAGGCCCGCGCCGCCGATCAGGGCTCCCGCCGCGCGCGGCAACACCGCCCGCACGCGCTGCAGCAGCACGCCCAGGCCCATGCCGCCAAAGTGCAGCGCCGCCGTGGCCAGCACAAAGCCCGCGCCATAAGCCAGAAAGGAAGCGCCCGCAGCCATTTCCAGCCCGTGGGCCGTACCATGCAACAGGGCCGACGCGCCCACCAGCCCCAGGCCCAGCCCGGCAGGCAGTGCCGCGCCACTGACCAGCAGCGCGCCCAGCAGCACCACGCTGGCGGCAATCATCACTTCCAGCGCGCCACCCAGGGGCAGTGCAGCCCCCAGGTGCGCCAGCAAGGCCCCCAGGGCCATGGCGGCCACGAACACCGCGGGCGCCTGCCAGCGGCGCTGCGGCAGGGCCACGGCAGACCACAGACCCACGGCCACCATGGCCAGCAGGTGGTCCAGTCCCGACACGGGGTGTGCCAGTCCGCTGACAAAGGTGGCGGCATGGCCGCCCTCGTGGCCCACATGGGCCTGGGCGGCTCCGCCCAGGGCGCACAGGGCGATGATCAGCAGGCCCTTGGCTGCAACAGTGTTCATTCGCATGCTTGTCTCCAAAATGGTGGTGCCGTCAGCGTACCTTGACCGAGGTGAGTTCCTGCCCGTCCGGCCCCATGACGTGCGTGGAGCAGGCCAGGCAGGGGTCAAACGAGTGCAGGGTGCGCAGGATCTCCAGCGGCTGCTCCGGGTTGACCATGGGTGTGCCCAGCAGCGCGGCTTCGAAGGCGCCGATCTGGCCCTTGGCGTCGCGCGGGCTGCCGTTCCAGGTGGTGGGCACCACGCACTGGTAGTTGTCGATCTTGCCGTCCTTGATGCGGATCCAGTGCGCCAGCCCCCCGCGCGGTGCGGCCGAGGAGCCCACGCCCTTGGCCTCCTTGGGCCAGGTGGACGGGTCCCACTTCTCGACGTTGGCCGTGGCGGTGTCGCCTGCCTTGATGTTGGCCACGAGCGAGTGCCAGTCTTCGAGCAGCAACTCGCCCAGGTACTGGCCTTCCAGGCAGCGGGCTGCCGTGCGGCCGATGGTGGTGGGCAGCAATTGCTTGAGGGTGTACTGCGTTTCGGGCAAGCCCAGCGCCTTGGGAATGCCGCTGTTGACCATGCTGGCCAGGAAGTCCACCTGCTCCTTGGCGCGCTGGCAATACTTGTTGCCTTGCGACGCGTGCACATAGGCCAGGATGTAGCGCGCCAGCGGCCCCACCTCCATGGCATGGCCGCGCCAGCGCGGGGCCTTGAGCCAGGAGTACTTGGCGCTTTCGTCGATTTCGTGGATGTCGGTGCGCGAGCCCTTGGTCTTGGCGCCCAGCACGTAGTTGGGTTCGGTGACGCCGTCCCAGGGGTGCAGGCCCTTGGTTTCGTCGGCGTACTTGTACCAGGAGTGGGTGACGAATTCCTGGATCTGCTCGGGGTCGCGCAGATCGACCGGGTGGATCTTGCTCCAGTCGC
Source organism: Burkholderiaceae bacterium (assembly GCA_023954095.1). Classification (GTDB taxonomy): domain Bacteria; phylum Pseudomonadota; class Gammaproteobacteria; order Burkholderiales; family Burkholderiaceae_C; genus Simplicispira. Next base: position 61,962 of record JAMLIQ010000008.1, read on the forward strand.
CATTGATGATGGCGCCGCCGGGCAACTGGTCGGTGCTCTTGTCGTAGCTGACCTTGGCGTGCTCGCCGTAGTCCATGACGTTGAGGCCTGCCAAACCGCCGCCGTAGAGCCAGCCCGCCTGCTTGTACAGCGTGCCGATGGCCAGCACGTCGGGCAGATAGACGTTGCGGTAGAACGCGTTGCCCTCGTCGATGCGCGCCTTGACGAAGTTGAGCCGCTCCATGTTGATGGGCGCCCCGGCCGCGCCGTCGCGGTCGATGTTGATGGCGCAGGGCATGCCGCCCACCAGGTAGTTGGGGTGCGGGTTCTTGCCGCCGAAGATGGCGTGGATCTTGATCCATTCCTTCTGCAGGTCCAGCGCCTCCAGGTAGTGCGCCACGGCCATGAGGTTGGCCTCGGCCGGCAGAATGTAGGCCTTGGAGCCCCAGTAACCGTTCTTGAACGGCCCGAGCTGGCCACTCTCGACAAACTTCTTGATGCGGTTCTGGATGTCGCGGAAGTAGCCCGGCGAGGACAGCGGGTGCGCGGGCGACACCAGTTGCTGCAGCTCGGAGGTCTTCTTGGGGTCGGCCTTGAGGCAGGCGACCACGTCCACCCAGTCCAGCGCGTGCAGGTGGTAGAAGTGCACCACATGGTCCTGCACCATCTGGGCCTTGGCCATGATTTCGCGGATCAGGTGCGCGTTCTTGGGAATCTGGATGCCCAGCGCATCCTCCACGGCGCGCACCGACGTCAGCGCGTGGCTGCTGGTGCACACGCCGCAGATGCGCTCGACGAAGGCCCAGGCGTCGCGCGGGTCGCGCCCCTTGAGGATGACCTCCAGCCCGCGCCAGAGCGTGCCGGTGGACACCGCATTGCGGATCACGTTGTTGCTGTCGAGGTTGACCTCGCAGCGCATATGCCCTTCGATGCGCGTGACAGGATCGACGACGATGCGCTTGCCGCTGTTGTCGAGTGCGAAGGGGGTCTGGTCGTTGGCGCCCATGGTGCGTGGCTCCTTGTGCTGGATCAGTGGTCGGCCTTGGCCGGCTCGTTCTTGTCGGAGGCGCGCTTGAGCATGGACACCGCCGCATGCGCCGCCACGGCCGCGCCCACGGCCCCGGCCGCAGCCACGCCCACCTTGTCGGCGTTGGACTCGACACCGAAGGCGTTGATGTTGGTGAGCCGGTCGTAGAACGAGCCTTTGTCCCAGAAGCCCTCTTCCGAGCAGCCCAGGCAGCCATGGCCCGACTGCACGGGCCAGCTCGTCCCATCATTCCAGCGCACCGTGGAGCAGGCGTTGTAGGTGGTGGGGCCCTTGCAGCCCACCTTGTAGAGGCAGTAGCCCTTGCGCGCGTTCTCGTCGTCGAACGATTCGACAAACTGGCCTGCGTCAAAGTGCGGACGGCGGTAGCACTTGTCGTGGATGCGCTGGCTGTAGAACATCTTGGGCCGCCCCTGGCGGTCGAGCTCGGGGATGCGGTCGAAGGTGAGCATGTAGGTGATCACACCCGTCATCACCTCGGCAATGGGCGGGCAGCCCGGCACCTTGATGATGGGCTTGTCCAGAATGACCTTGTGCACCGGCGTGGCGCGCGTGGGGTTGGGATGGGCCGCCTGCACGCAGCCCCAGGACGCACACGAGCCCCAGGAGATGATGGCCTTGCAGTCCTTGGCCACGCGGCGCAGCTTTTCCACAAAGGGCTTGCCGCCCTGGATGCAGTACATGCCGTCCTCGTTGAGCGGCGGGTTGCCCTCCACCGCCAGGATGTACTGGCCCTTGTATTTTTCGATCACCTCGTCGAGCGCGGCCTCGGCCTGGTGGCCCGCGGCGGCCATGAGCAGGTCGTCGTAGTCCAGCGAGATCATGGACAGCACCACGTCCTTGGCCAGCGGGTGCGCCGAGCGGATGAAGGACTCCGAGCAGCAGGTGCACTCCAGCCCGTGCAGCCACAGCACGGGCGTGCGCGGCTTGTTTTCCATGGCATGGGCAATCTGCGGCACGAACGCCGGGCCCAGGCCCAGAGAAGTCGCCGTGAGCGAGCAGAACTTCAGCAGGCTGCGCCGCGAGATGCCCTGGCGGCGCATCACCTCGTAAAACGTTTCCACGGTCGGTCTCCTCGTGAGGGTGTCTTTGTTGTGGGCAGGCGGGCACACGCGGCGGCGCACCCCTCCTGTGCCACAAGACTTCTCAAGTTGCGTGCCAGAACGGGCACATCCTCGGGAATACCCTGAGCGCACACGGCAAACCCGCGCCAGCATTGGCCCTGCGATGTACCACTGCGCCGCGCCAAGCTGCCCTGCGCGTGCGCGCTGGCTAGCTGCTTGGCAGCGGGAGGCACTAAGTGGAAAGGCCGCTGGCAGCAGCCGCGGGCGGCTAGAGCGTCTTGCGCAGCGTGGCGGTGGGGATGCGCAGCGCCTCGCGGTACTTGGCCACGGTGCGGCGCGCGCACTCGATGCCCTGCTCCTTGAGCATATCCGCCAGTTGGCTGTCGGACAGGGGCTTGGCCGGGCTTTCGGCAGCGATGAACTGCTTGATGAGCGCGCGCACCGCCGTGCTGGACGCGTTGCCGCCCGTGTCGGTGCCCAGGCCCGAGCCGAAGAAGTACTTGAGCTCGAAGGTGCCCTGCGGCGTGGCCATGTACTTGGCCGTGGTCACGCGCGAGATGGTCGATTCATGCAGGCCCAGCTCATCGGCGATGTCGCGCAGCACCAGCGGACGCATGGCCAGCTCGCCGTGCACGAAGAAGTTCTTCTGCCGCTCGACGATGGCGCGCGAGACGCGCAGGATGGTGTCAAAGCGCTGCTGGATGTTTTTGATGAACCAGCGGGCCTCCTGCAGGCGCTGCTGCAAGGCCTGGTGCCCATCGCCCCCTTTGTGGCCGCGCAGGGCACCGGCATAGATGTCGTGCACACGCAGGCGCGGCATGACATCGGGATTGAGCTGCACGTTGAAATGCTGGCCGCTGCGACCCACCCGCGTCACCAGCACATCAGGCACCACGACATTGCGCTCCACATCGGCAAAACGTCGCCCAGGGCGGGGCTCGAGCCGGGCGATCAAGGCCATGGCCGCGCGTGTGCGCTCCTCGCTGGCACCACACAGGACAACGAGACGACGCACGTCGCGGCGTGCCAGCAATTCCAGCGGCTGTTGGCAGACACACTGCGCGGTCTGCACGGTCGCCCGGTCTGCCGCGCCCTCCTGGAGCATCGCCTGGAGCTGCAAACCCAGGCATTCCGCCAGGTCGCGTGCCCCCACCCCGGTGGGCTCCAGGCTTTGCAAGAGATGCAGTGCCACCGTGAAGCGGTGCACCAGCTCCTCGATCTGTTCCAGGTCGCTCTCGCCCGCCAGCCCCAGGGCCAAGGCTTCCAGAGACTCCTCCAGATAGCCATCATCGTTCAGTGATTCGATCAGGTATTGCAACGCCGCCCGGTCCAATGCCGACAGCCGCAGCGACAGTGCCTGGCGGTGTAGAAATGCCGCGAGTGACTCATGGCCATGCGCCAGATCGGCAGCGTCGGCCTCACCCTCACCATCGCTGCTGCTGCCATGGTTGCGCGCGGGAGCGTCACCACCCCATTCACCATCGTCCGCAGCGATCTCGGTGGTGCCGTCGCCGCCCCAATCGAGCTCATCGGAGGCACCGGTCGAATCTCCATCATTTTTGCCTTCAAGGCTTGATATGCTTGCGCTTTCAGCTCCTGAATAAATAGCAATTTCAGCAGCAGCATCGTCGCCTTGCGCGGGAACGTCCGACTGCGCCAGGCCGAACTCCTCGCGCGGAGCGTCTTCCACGCTGCGCTCCAGGAACGGGTTCTCATCGAGCATCTGCTCGATTTCCTGCGACAGCTCCTGCGTGGACAGCTGCAGCAGGCGGATGGACTGCTGCAGCTGCGGCGTCAGCGCCAGATGCTGCGAAACACGTAAGGAGAGCCCGGGTTTCATCACATCCGGAAATGCTCGCCCAGGTACACGCGGCGTACCTCGGCGTTGTCCACGATCTCGGACGGTGTGCCCTGGGCCAGCACATTCCCGTCGCTGATGATGAAAGCGTGGTCGCAGATGCCCAGCGTTTCACGCACGTTGTGGTCGGTGATGAGCACACCGATGCCACGCTCCTTGAGGAAACCGATGATGCGCTGGATCTCGATCACGGCAATGGGATCAATTCCCGCAAACGGCTCATCGAGCAGGATGAACCGTGGCTGGGTGGCCAGGGCACGGGCGATCTCGACGCGGCGGCGCTCGCCACCCGAGAGGGCCAGCGCAGGTGAATCGCGCAAATGCTCCACCCGCAGCTCCTGCAGCAAAGCGGTGAGACGCTCTTCGATTTCGGCCGAAGGCAAGGGCTGGCCCTGGCCATCGCGCTGCAGTTCGAGCACGGCACGCACGTTCTCCTGCACCGTGAGCTTGCGGAAGATGGAGGCCTCTTGCGGCAGGTAGGACAGCCCCAGCCGCGAACGCCGGTGAATGGGCATATCCGCCACTGACTGGCCATCGATACGGATATCGCCGCCATCGCTGCGCACCAGCCCCACGATCATGTAGAACGAAGTCGTCTTGCCCGCGCCGTTGGGGCCCAGCAGGCCCACCACTTCGCCCTTCTGCACCACCAGAGAAACATCCTTGACCACCTTGCGGCTGCCATAGGCCTTGGCCAGATGCAGCACTTCCAGGCAACTCGCCTGCGCCTCGTGCGTGCCCATGGGCGTGGAGGGAGCACTCACTTGGCGCCGCCCCCCAGCGTGGGGCTGGTGCGCAAGCCCGCCGCAGAAGCCGGCAGGGCTGGCGCAGCCGTGTCCGGTGCCGCCTCTTTGGGAGACAGCACCGCCCGCACCCGACCTCCACCTGAGGAGCCATCGCCCGTCGCTTTCTGCCCATCCACGGTAAAGACGTCTGTCTGGTTGTTGTAGACGATGACGGCCCCCGTGATGGCGTCGTTGACCACGGCGCCGCGCAAGCGGCGGAGTTCAGCGTTGCGCACAAAGCGTACGCTGTCGCTGCGCCCGTCGTATTCGATCACTTCGCCCTCGCCCTCGATGAACTCTTCGGGCGCGCCAGGCGCACCATCGCGCCGCTGGCGAAAGAACGCCCGGCGTCCCGCCTCGGCCGTGACCACGCCGGACTGGTAGCCATCCGCATCCTGTCGCACTTCCAGCCGTGCACCGCGCAGCACAATGCTGCCCTTGGTCATCACGACGCGGCCGGTGAACACGCTGGTCTGCTTGAGGTCGTCATGGCGCAGCGCATCAGCCTCGATATTCATGGGCTTGTTCCGGTCGGCCTTTTCCGCCCGCACGGAGCCAACACCGGCGAGGAGGGCCAGGGACACCAGGGCTGGCGCCCAGCGGCGCAGAAGGCGCCGTCCCGGCACGTGCCTGACGCCCATGCCGGAATCGCGGGCTTCCGGAGGAATCGGAGAATGAATGTCCATGCGGCTTTCCAGAAAAGCGCGCCCTCCAGGGCACGCGAAATGTGCAGGGCACGAATCTTGCAAGCATTGTATCCCCGACACTGCCGCGCACCATTCGGGCCATAAAAAAGCCCGCCAGAAGCGGGCTTGGTGGGCAGCCGGACCTGCGAGAGTCGCAAGCGCCGCGCTTTTTAGCCTTTGGAGGCGGTACCCTTTTGCACCATTCCCGCCAGATGCTCGACCACCTGCAGCACGCTCTGCAGGCTACCGGCCATGGTGCCATCGGTGTAGTACCGCCCGGCCACGCCCATGGAGGGCACGCCTTCGACACCATAGGCCTCCTGCAGTTGCGCAGCGCGGCGCACCTGGCTCGCCACATTGAAGGAGCTGTACATCTCCTTGAACTTGGCCATGTCGATACCGGGTTGCTTGCCCATCCATTCGAGAATGGACTCTTCCTTGGCGAGATTGACCTTCTCCACATGGATGGCACGGAACACGCGGGCGTGCATTTCATCCACCTTGCCCATGCCTTCGAGGGCGTAGTACAGCTTTTGCTGGGGCTCAAAGCTCTTGTTGAAGGCCACCGGGACACGGCGCACGGCCATGTTCTTTGCCGGGGCAGACTTGGCCCAGGCCGCGAAGGTCGGTTCAAAGGCGTTGCAGTGGCCGCAGTTGTACCAGAAGAATTCAATCACCTCGACCTTGCCCGCAGGCGCATCGGTGGCCACGGGCTTGCCCAGCTTGGCGTAGTCCTTGCCTTCCTTGGGCTGCGCGCCCTGGGCCAGCACCGACAGGGGCAGGGTCGAAGCCACCAGGGCCGTGGCGGTGGTCAGGGAAAACACACGTCGTTTCATTCAATCACTCCTTGTTCTTCGGGTATCTGAGCAAGCGTCGGTCACAAAGTTCAGCGTTGCACGCGGACCAGGGCGGCTTCGACACCGGCCCCGGCCAATTTTTCCTTGAGCTGATCGGCGTCATCGCGTTTGGCGAAGGGGCCCACGCGCACCCGGAAGACGTTGCGGCCGTTCTGCTCGCGCTCACTCACGCGGGCCTCCCACCCCAGCATCGCCAGCTTGGCGCGCTGCGCGTCGGCATCCTGCTGCGTGCGGAAGGCTCCGGCCTGCACAAAGTAATCGAACGGGTCCACGTTCCCTGCCGCCGCGGCCTTGGCGGCCGCCAGATCGCCCAGCGGATCCGCACCGGGCTTGCCTTCGGCCTTGCTGGCTGCCGCCTTGGTAGGGGTTGCCGCTGCGCGCGCATCGGCTGCGGGCGCGGGGTCGGTCACAGACGCCGCAGAAGCAGGCGTTACGGGACGGACTGGGCTCTTTCCGTACAGCGGCGAGTTGGGGTCCCAGTTCTTGTTCTTCTGCGCCTCGGCGGCATCCTGGTCCACGCCACGCGTGCTGCCTTTGTTCAGGAAAGGCACCGGCACCTTGGCCACATACACCGCCACGACCAGTGCAATACCCAGGCCCACGACCAGGCCGATGATGAAGCCGACAATGGTGCCGCCCCGTTGTTGTTTTTTCATACGTCAGTTACCACTCACATTCTGCGGGGGGCCGATACGCCCAGCACCGCCAGGCCATTGTGCAATACCTGCGCGGTGGCTGCGACCAGCGCCAGGCGCGCCGTTTTCACACGCTCATCATCCACCAGAATGCGCTCTGCATCGTAGTAGCTGTGGTAGCTGGCAGCCAGGTCGCGCAGGTAGAAGGTGACGTCGTGCGGCGCCTCACCGTCGGTCGCGGCAGTGAGCATCTCGGGATATTTGGCCAGTTGCAGCATCAGGGCCTGGGCCTGCGGGCCGTCGAGCGGTGAGAGGTCGGCGTCTGCCAGGCCCGCCACATCGCCTCCCCAGCTCGCCAGCACCGAACAGATGCGCGCATGGGCATATTGCACGTAGTACACCGGGTTGTCGTTGTTCTGTGCCACGGCCAGATCGACGTCGAAGGTGTATTCGGTGTCGGGCTTGCGGCTGAGCAGGAAGAAACGGACCGCGTCCTTGCTGGTCCATTCAATCAGGTCGCGCAGCGTGACATAGCTGCCGGCGCGCTTGCTGATCTTGACCTCCTCGCCGCCCTTGACCACGCGCACCATGGTGTGCAGCACATAATCGGGGTAGCCCTGCGGAATGCCCACGTCGGCCGCCTGCAGGCCCGCGCGCACGCGGGCGATGGTGCCGTGGTGGTCCGTGCCCTGGATGTTGACGACCTTGGTGAAACCACGCTCCCACTTGGCGATGTGGTAGGCCACGTCGGGCACAAAGTAGGTGTAGGAGCCGTCCTGCTTGCGCATGACGCGGTCCTTGTCGTCGCCATAGTCCGTGCTTTTGAGCCAGAGCGCACCGTCCTGCTCGTAGGTCTTGCCATTGGCCACGAGCCTGTTCACCGTCGCCTCGACGCGGCCACTGGTGTACAGGCTCGATTCAAGGTAGTACTCGTCGAACTTCAGGTTGAAGGCCTGCAGGTCCTTGTCCTGTTCGTGGCGCAGGTAGGCCACCGCAAAATTGCGGATGGACTCCAGGTCTTCCACATCGCCGCTGGCGGTGAATTCACGGTCATCAGCCTTCACCGTCTTCTTTGCAAGAAAGTCGTTGGCGATGTCCTGGATGTAGTCGCCGTTGTAGAAGGCCTTGCTCGCGGGGTTCTCGGGGTCGATGGGCCAACAGTCATCACCGGGCTTGAAACCCTTGGCACGCAACCGGGTGCTGTTCGTCAGTGTCTGAATCTGCACACCTGCATCGTTGTAATAGAACTCGCGGTGCACCTTCCAGCCCTGGGTGCCGAACAGGTTGCAAATGGCATCCCCCAGCGCGGCCTGGCGGCCATGGCCCACGTGCAGCGGACCGGTGGGGTTGGCCGAGACGAATTCGACCAGCACCTGCTGACCGTTGGCGGGCTGACAGCCAAACCGTTCGCCCCCGGCCAGCACTTCGCGCACCACCTCCTGCTTGGCGGCAGGCTGGAGGCGAATATTGAGAAATCCCGGCCCCGCGATCTCAATGGCCTGCGCCCAGCGCGCAAAAGCGGGCGTGGCCTCCAGCGCCGCCTTGAGCTGCTCGCCCAGCGCACGCGGGTTGAGCTTGAGCGGCTTGGCCAGTTGCATGGCGGCGGTACAGGCAAAGTCGCCATGGGCCGCCACCTTGGGCGATTCAAAGGCGGCCCGGGCTCCGGCGCCGGGGGAAAGTTTTTCAAGCTCGGCCGCCAGGGCGGCGAGCAGTTCATTTTTGGCAGAAAGCATCGGCGGATTTTACGGGGCCGTGGCCGGGCCGCCACGCACGCTGTCATCCCCGTTGTAGCGGTGCCCGTTGTGTGATGGAATTTCGCCGGGGTTTCCCCTTCCCATTTTTTCTGGAGTCACCATGAAACAGCTTCTTTCCCTGGCCGCACTGGGCTTGACACTGGCATTGGGCAGCGCCCATGCGGCCGACGAGAAGGCACCGGCCAAGCCGCCCACCAAGCAGCAAACCAAGATGGCCACCTGCAACAAGGAAGCCACCGGCATGAAGGGCGATGAACGCAAGACCTTCATGAAGAACTGCCTGAGCAACAAACCCGAGGCCGCGCAAACCCAGCAGAGCAAAATGAAAGCCTGCAATGCCGAAGCCGCAGGCAAGAAGGGCGATGAGCGCAAGGCCTTCATGAGCGAGTGCCTCAAGAAATAAGGACGACGCCCCCACACCACACCCCCGCAGGCCTGGCCTGGCGGGGGTTTTTCCTTTCAGCCCCGGGTACCCACACCCCGCGCCAGGAAAGCCGCCGCCAACAACAGCAGGCCCAGCAGGTGCGTTTCGATCATGATCCAGCGGCGCGCCGCGCGCACTTCAGCCTCGGGCGGCAAGGCCCCCGTGGTCACCAGCACGCGGCGCCAGCGCAGGAACGAGCGCGTGGGCCGCAGCGACATCAGCCACATGGCGGCAAACAGCCCCAGCTTGGCATGCAGCAGCGGCTGGCTCCAGTACCAGCCCACCCCTTTCATACCCCACCAGGTACGCGCCAGCCCGGCCAGCACAACGCAGGCAGCGGCGATCATGTAGATCAGATCCAGCCGCACCAGGCGGTGCACCACGGCGGGGTTCATCCATTCCGTGCGGCACAGCGCCGCCTCACTGGCCATGAAGACCACCATGGTCATGATGGCCACCAGATGAAAAAAGGCGAGCAGGGCTTCCAGGGTCATGCGGGGGCTCCGGTTTTCCAGAATTGGGGTTGTTCGTAGTGGTGCCTGAGGTGGTCTATCCACAGGCGCACGCGCAGGGGCAGGTGCTTGCGCTGCGGAAACAGCACAAAAATACCGTTGGGCGGCGCGGCATAGTCCTCCAGCACCGCCACCAGTTGGCCGGAGGCGACTTCGCTCTCGACCTCCCAGGTGCTGCGCCAGGCGATGCCATGGCCGGCCAGGCACCAGTCGTACAACACCTGGCCGTCCGAGCAGTCGAGCGGACCGCCGGGCTTGAGGTGCACCACCTCGGCGCCGCCGCCCTCGGTGGGCATGCGAAAGGCCCAGCCGCGCGTCTGCGACGCCTCGCTCGACAGCGTCAGGCAGTCATGCTGGGCCAGTTCGGTGGGATGCTGGGGCGTGCCACGGCGCTGCAGGTAGCCGGGCGTCGCTACGCACAGGCGCCGGTTGTCGGCAATGCGCACACTCACCAGCGACGAATCCGGCAGGTCCCCCACCCGCACGGCACAGTCAAAACCCTCGCCTGCCAGATCCACCACGCGGTCGCTCAGGTTCAGCGAGATGGTGACCTCGGGGTGCAGCGCCCGAAAACGCGGCACCAGGGGCGCCACATGGCGGCGTCCAAAGCCCGCCGGCGCGGTCACGCGCAAATGCCCGCTGGCCTTGACGCCACCGGCCGACACGCTGGCCTCGGCATTGGCCACATCGGACAGCAGGCGCTGGCAATCTTCCAGAAAGGCGCTCCCCTCGTGTGTGAGGCTGATGCGCCGCGTGGTGCGCACAAGCAATTTCACGCCCAGGTGCTCCTCCAGAGCATCCAGCCTGCGTCCCATGATGGCCGGGGCCACGCCTTCGGCCCGCGCGGCAGCCGTCAGGCTGCCGCGCGTTGCCACCGATACAAAGGACTCGAAGGCCTTGAGTTTGTCCATGGACGCCGATTATGGAGATAAACACCTACGGACGGGGCCATGCGCCCATTGCATGCAGGGCCTGCAAAATATGGGGCAAATTGGCATCCAGCGCTTATTCAATAAGCGTTGGCAGCTATCTATTCAATAGCATTCTGCAACCGTGACTTCAGGAACCCCATGGTTCCATAGCGCTTGACGCCGGTGTAGAAGTCGCGCGTCAGGCCCTGCACCATGGCTGCATAGGCATCAGCGAGTTCCGGAGCGATGGTGAAATGGTCGTAATTGACCACCACGCCCACGCGCCCCACCTGGCCTGCCAGTACACGGCGCACCTCCTGCTCGATGGCGGCCACACCTGCCGCGTCCCGGATCTGCAGGCCTGAAAAGTCGATGTGCAGCAGCCCATGCCCGGCGTCCAGTGCAAAGCGCTGTGCCAGAGGGCGGCTGAGCAGTTGCTCGCGCAGGCCCAGCGGGGCGGGCAGGAACAGGCGAGCATCCATGGCCTGCAAGCCGGGGCTGATGCGGGGATGAAAAGCCATATGGGCGAGCACATCGCGTTCCAGGTCCACCCCGGGTGCCAGCTCGATCAGTTCCAGCGCGCCCCCTTCCTCCGGGGTCGCTGCGGGGACCAGACGGAACACGCAGCGCTCGGTCACATACAGGACCCGCTGGCCACGTTTGAGCGCTTCGGCGCCGCTGAAGGTGCGATGTTCGACGGCACGCACGAACTTGCGCGAGCCCCCTTCGTGCGCGATGCGCAGTTGTCCATCGCCTGCCTGCACCTGCAGCGCTCCTGCCGTAAAGGTGCCCACAAAGACAACTGTCTTGGCGTTCTGGCTGATGTTGATGAAGCCACCGGCTCCGGCCAGGCGCGGCCCGAATTTGCTCACATTCAGGTTGCCATGCTGGTCCGCCTGGGCCAGGCCCAGGATCGCGATGTCCAGCCCCCCGCCGTCGTAGAAGTCGAACTGGCTGGGCTGGTCGATGATGGCCTGCGGGTTGACGGCAGCGCCAAAGTTCAGTCCCCCGGCCGGGATGCCGCCAATGACGCCCGGCTCGGCCGTGAGCGTGACCAGGTCAATGATGCCCTCCTCGGCCGCCACGCTGGCCACGCCCTCGGGCATGCCGATGCCCAGGTTCACGACCTGGTGCGGGCGCAGTTCCTGCGCGGCCCGGCGGGCGATGATCTTGCGCTCGCTCAAGGGCATGGGCTGCAGGCCGTCCATGGGCACGCGCAGTTCGCCCGAGAACGCGGGGTTGTAAGGCTCGGCAAACGTCTGCTGGTGGTGCGCCGGCTCGGTGGCCAGCACCACGGCATCCACCAGCACACCGGGCACCTTGACCTGCCGCGGGTTGAGCGAGCCGCGCTCGGCAATGCGCTCGACCTGCGCAATGACCACCCCACCCGAATTGCGCGCGGCCATGGCAATGGCCAGGGCTTCGAGCGTGAGGGCCTCGCGCTCCATGGTGAGATTGCCGTCGGGGTCGGCCGTGGTGGCCCGAATGATGCCTACATGGATGGGAAACGCCTTGTAGAACAGGTAATCCTGCCCATCGATGGGCATCAGCCGCACCAGATCTTCGGTGGTGCGGGCATTGAGCTTGCCGCCGCCGTGGCGCGGATCGACGAAGGTATCCAGCCCCACGGCCGTCAGCGTGCCCGGCTTGCCAGCGGCAATGTCGCGAAACAGGTGGGAGATCACGCCCTGGGGCAGATTCCAGGCTTCGATCTGGTTGTCCATCGCCAGCTTCTGGATGCGCGGCACCAGCCCCCAATGGCCGCCGATCACGCGCCGCAGAAGCCCCGGCACCCCCAGGTGGTTCAAACCCCGGTGCTTGCCATCACCCTGCCCGGCGGCGTAGACCAGCGTCAGATCGCGCGGCGTTTGCGTGGCCTCGAAGCGCTGCGCCAGTGCCACGGCGATGGATTCTGCAAAACCAATCCCCACAAAACCGCCCGTCGCCACGGTGTCGCCCTCATGGATCAGCAGCACCGCATCGGCTGCGCTCACGATCTTGTCTTTGTGGGTGGCTCGCAGGGCGTGGGCCAGTGGAGCGAGCATGTTGTCTGTGTGGGGCGTCATGGGAGGAAGAGGGCAGCCTGGTGTCCGCACAGCGTAGCGTCACCCGGACGGGTATGCCTATACGGGCGACTACCACTTTTGCATATTTGTCACGGGTTTAGAGCGTTCCAGGCTATTTATGTCTATTCCTCTTTGCAATAAAGTGCTGACATGGCCGGTCCTCGTACGGCCGCTGTTTTTATCTTTCCAGAAGGCACATTCCATGACCGATCGCACCACCATCCACGGCCTGCAAGTGGCGACTCCCCTGCTGCGCTTTATCGAAGACCAGGTGCTGCCCGGCACCGGCATCGACAAGGCCGCCTTCTGGAAGGGTTTCGACGCCATCGTGACCGACCTGGCCCCGCGCAACATCGCTCTGCTGGCCGAGCGCGACCGCCTGCAAGCCGAGCTGGATACCTGGCACAAGGCCAACCCCGGCCCCATCAAGGACATGGTGGCCTACCGCAGCTTTCTCGAAAAAATCGGCTACCTCGTCCCCCAGCCTGCGGATGTGCAAAGCACCACCGCCAATGTGGACGACGAACTGGCCGTCCAGGCCGGTCCGCAATTGGTGGTGCCCATCCTGAACGCCCGCTACGCGCTCAATGCCGCCAACGCCCGCTGGGGCAGCCTGTACGACGCGCTGTATGGCACCGATGCCATTCCCGAAACCGATGGCGCCGAAAAGGGCCAGGGCTACAACCCCGTGCGGGGCGCCAAGGTGATCGCCTTTGCACGCGACGTACTTGACCAGTCGGCCCCCCTGGCCAGCGGTTCGCACAAGGACGCCACGGGCTACAGCGTGGAAAACGGCAAGCTGGTGGTCACACTGGCGGGCGGTAGCACCGGCCTGAAGGATCCGGCACAGTTCAAGGGCTACCAGGGCGACGCGGCCCAGCCTACGTCGGTACTCCTGCAGCACAACGGCCTGCACCTGGACATCCAGATCAACCGCAGCACGCCCATTGGCAAGTCGGATGCTGCTGGCGTCAGCGATGTGGTGCTGGAAGCCGCCCTGTCCACCATTCTCGACCTGGAGGACTCGGTGGCGGCAGTGGATGCCGAGGACAAGGTGCTGGGCTACAGCAACTGGCTGGGCATCATCCAGGCCACGCTGACCGAGCAGGTCTCCAAGGGCGGCAAGACCTTCACGCGCGGCCTGAACGCCGACCGTATCTACACCGCACCAAATGCAGGCACAGGCAGTCAAGCTGCCGGGGGCGGCGAAGTGCGCCTGCATGGCCGCTCACTCATGTTCCTGCGCAACGTGGGCCACCTGATGACCAACCCGGCCATCCTGTACACCGATGCGCAGGGTACGCAGCGCGAGATCCCCGAGGGCATCATGGACGCCGTGGTCACTACCACCATTGCGCTGCACGACCTGCAGGGCCATGGAAAGAACGGCATCCGCAATTCGCGCAAGGGCAGCGTCTACATCGTCAAGCCCAAGATGCATGGCCCGGCCGAAGTGGGCTTTGCCGCCGAACTGTTCGGCCGCGTGGAGCAGCTCCTGGGCCTGCCCGACAGCACCGTCAAGCTGGGCATCATGGACGAGGAACGCCGCACCTCCGTCAACCTCAAGGCCTGCATTGCTGCCGCTATCAGCCGTGTGGCGTTCATCAACACCGGCTTCCTCGACCGCACGGGCGATGAAATGCACACCGCCATGCACGCCGGCCCCATGATCCGCAAGGGCGACATGAAGACCAGCGCCTGGATCCAGGCCTACGAGAAGAACAACGTGCTGGTCGGCCTCTCATGCGGCCTGCGCGGCAAGGCGCAGATAGGCAAGGGCATGTGGGCCATGCCCGACCTGATGGCCGAGATGCTCAAGCAGAAAATCGCCCACCCCAAGGCTGGCGCCAACACCGCCTGGGTGCCCAGTCCCACGGGCGCTACGCTGCACGCACTGCACTACCACCAGGTGAAGGTCAGCGACATCCAGATCGAGCTGGAAAAAACCGACTTCAATGCCGTACGTGACGACCTGCTGACCGGCCTGCTCACCGTCCCCGTCACCGCCAGTCCGAACTGGAGCGACGCCGAAATCCAGCAGGAGCTCGACAACAACGCGCAAGGCATTCTGGGCTATGTGGTGCGCTGGGTAGACCAGGGCGTGGGTTGCTCCAAGGTGCCCGACATCCACAACGTCGGCCTCATGGAAGACCGAGCAACGCTGCGCATCAGCAGCCAGCACATGGCAAACTGGCTGCTGCACGGCGTGGTGAGCGAAGGCCGTATACAGGCAACCTTCCAGCGCATGGCTGCTGTGGTGGATCAGCAAAATGCGGGCGATCCGCTGTACCAGCGCATGGCGGGCAACTTTGACAGCAGCATGGCTTACAAGGCGGCTTGCGAACTGGTGTTCAAGGGGCTGGAACAGCCCAGTGGCTACACCGAGCCCCTGCTGCACGCCTGGCGCCTGAAGGTAAAGGCGTCCGCCTGACACTGGTCATCTGCAAAATTGATAGCTGCTGACGCATTACAGATATGCGCTAGCAGCCTTTTAATATGTAATTCTGCGGCGCCCCAGGGCGCCGTTGTCTTTGGTCTGTGCGGCACTCTACACTGGAGGCCATGTCACTGCCGCAAACGCCACCCGCAAGCCAATGCCCTTTGTGCACCCAGCCCAACCAGTGCGCCATGGCGCAGGGCCTGCCCGCAGCGCAGTGCTGGTGCATGCACAGTACGCTGTCGACCGAGGCACTGGCCTCTCTGGCACCCCAGGAACGGGGCCAGCGCTGCATCTGCCCTTCGTGCGGGCTGGTTACACAGGTGGCGCCTGATGCTCCACCTTTATGATCCATTTATTTTGTAAGGAATACGCCCTATGCCCACTTACCACATCGAGATGATGGAAGGCCGCACCATCGAGCAGAAAAAGAAACTGGTGGAAGAAATCACCCGCGTCTCCGTGGAGGTGCTCGGTGGCTCACCTGAATCCGTCGACATCCTCATCACCGACATCAAACGCGAGAACTGGGCCACGGGCGGCAAGCTGTGGCTGGACCGCAGTTAGCAGGGCCGCGCCCGGGCCGTCGGATTCCAACGAAAGCGCGATCCCATGGGCGTTCGGCTGACTGGCAACCTGCAGCCAATTGCCTCCTGATAGATTTTTCTCCACCCATCCGTCACCACCATGTGCCAACTCCTGGGAATGAACTGCAACACGCCCACCGACGTGACATTCAGCTTTACCGGGTTTGCCCAACGTGCCGGACACACAGGCGATCACAGTGACGGCTGGGGGATTGCTTTCTTTGAAGACAAGGGCGTTCGGCACTTTGTGGATCACCAGCGCGCACTTGATTCACCCGTGGCAGACCTGATTCGCCGTTATCCCATCCGCAGCTGCAATGTCATCGCGCACATCCGAAAGGCGACCCAAGGCGCCGTGGCCTTGCAAAATTGCCACCCTTTCGTGCGTGAACTCTGGGGCCGGTATTGGGTTTTTGCGCACAACGGAGATCTGAAAGATTTCCGCCCCCCTCTGCACGGCAATTTTCATCCTGTTGGCGCAACCGACAGTGAACATGCGTTCTGCTGGATCATGCAGGAGCTTGCAAAGTCCCACGCCCAAGTGCCCAGCATCAGGGAACTGACGCTTACGATGCGCGAGTTGGCAGCACGCATTGCGCCGCACGGCACCTTCAACTTCCTGCTTTCCAACGGCAGGGCATTGTGGGCGCACGCATCAACCAGTTTGTTCTATATCGAGCGCAGGCACCCGTTTGCAAGCGCCCATCTGTCGGACGACGATGTGCAGGTGGATTTCTCCACCCAAACGTCGCCCAGCGACAAGGTCGCCGTCATTGTGACCGCTCCGCTGACCCGGAATGAACCCTGGACCGCTTTCAAACGCCATGAACTCAAGGTTTTTGTGGAGGGCACGGTTTACGATCCGGAGACAACCGTCGGCTAGACAGAGGGGACTGCCCAACGTTTCAGGCCACACCCAAAGCATGCGCATTGGGCACTTCGATGGCAGATTTCTGTTC
>JAMLIQ010000080.1 GCA_023954095.1 Burkholderiaceae bacterium
GTGTCGTGGGAGACCTGGCTGGTGGCCCTGGGCTACCCCGTGTACTTTGCGCTGCGCCGCCGTTTGCGCACCGAACAGCTGGCGGGCCACTGGCTTGACCTGGTGGTGATGCTGCCCGTGGCCGCCTGGTTTGTGCTGCGCGAACCGTCGACCCTGCCGGTGGTGGTGGCGCATGCCAAGCTGTGGGCGCTGGTGCCCCTGCTGGGCGTGGTCAGTGCCGTGGCGCTGGCGCTCTACATGGCCGCCAGCCGCCTGCTGCCCATGGGGCTGTTTGGTTTGCTGACCTATGTCGAGCCGGTGCTGCTGGTGCTGGTAGCCCTGCTGCTGGGCGAGACCGTTGCCGAGGGACAGTGGCCGGTGTATGGGCTGGTGTTTGCCGCAGTGGCTGTCCTGGTGGCTGACGGCGCTGCACGCGTGCTGCGCGAGAGGCGCTCTGCGCCACTGCGCGCATGAGGCCCGTGCTTTTCGGCCCGGTCTTGACGGTTCTCAACCAAGCGGCGCAAAAGCAGGCGCACCTGGCCAGGGGCTGGGTACACTCGCGCCGCACCGCACACCGGCCTGCGGCACAGGGGGTTGAACAATGCACACACTGACAAGCACACGCGGCGCCCGCCGCCCCATGCACTGGTTCTGGGCCATGGCTGCCCTGCTGGCCGTCTGGGCGAGCGCCTGGCCGGTGCAGGCACAACAGGCGCCTGGACAGTGGGGCCTGCGCTTGCTTGCAACACATGTTCTGCCGCCCGAGGCGGTGGCCCGGTTTGCACAGTTTCAGCAAAAGAGCGCGCAGACCCTGCCCGCTGCGGCACAGCCCGGCGAGCCCCTGGCGGGAAGCGAAACCTGGCAGGGCCCGGAGACGGACCTGACCACGGGGGGCAGTCCCTACACGCTGGTCGTCAGGGCCACCGGCGCTGCACTGGCCGATGGCGATGTGGCCACCCGTCTGCAGCTGGGCTGGGTGCTTGACGGCACGTTGAACAAGGTGCTGTTGCCTGAAATGGCACAGAAAAACGCACGGGCAGGGCAGGTGGTCGAACTGGTGGGGGCATCGCTGCCCGTGACCTTGAAGGCCGATCGCAAGGCCGCGCCGGTGATCGAATTCAATGCGGCCCCCAACCTGCGGCTCGACAGTGTGCAGATCGAGGTGTGGTCAGGCATGCGCCCGTCTTCGCCCATCGAGCTGCTGATGGCCTGGGTGCCCATTTTGCTGGGCATCGCGGCCTTGGGCTTTCTGTGGTGGGCGCGGCGGATATAGCGTGGTGTAACTCATTGCTTCGGCCCCGCCCCGGGGTGCCGCGTCTCTTAAGATGCCCCGCCCGCAGTCGTCGCTGCGGGGAATCCAACATCAGGAGAAACCATGTCCCCCTCTTTGCAAAGTGCCCGTGCCTGGCCGCGAGGCGTGCTGTGCGCCCTGGCCCTGTGGGCGGGGGGCGTGGCTGCGCAGACCGATGCCCACCCGCAGGTGCCCTCGGTGCTCAAGCAGTGGCATGTGACTTATGACGTGGCGAAGGATGGCCGTGCGTCGTATACCTACACCGTGCTCAACCAGGTGGCACTGCCCAGCGCGCTGGAGGATCTGAAGTCTTTCGCGTTCTCGTTCAGCACCGGCATCCAGAAGGGCCAGATGCTGGAGGCCTATACGCTCAAGCAGGATGGGCGGCGCATCGAGGCGCCGTCCGGCAACTACCAGACCCAGGTGAATGATGGCCGCAACGGCGGCGCGCCGCTGCTGTCGGATCGCACGCGCATCTCGGTCGTTTTCCCGGACCTGGCGGTGGGCGATTCGGTCGGGCTGACCTACCGCATCGACGACCAGGAGGCCATGTTCCCGGGGCAGTTCTCGGCGGTGCACCCGTTTTCTCCCTATGCTGTGCATGAGGACAGCCAGATCACCGTCCGGGTGGCCAAGGGTCTGGACCTGCGCTTCGAGGCACATGGCCTGCAGGAGCAGCCCGAAACGACAGAAGGCGACACCACGGTGCGCCAATGGCGCTATCGCAACCCCCAGCCGCATCCCTGGGACGAAGCCGACGATGGCGTCTGGCGCACGGACGAAACGCCCGTGCTGCTGGTCAGCAGCTTTGCCGACTATGCGGCGATTGCCCGCGCCTACGGGGAGCGCGCCCTGCCCAAGGCCGAGCCCACGGCCCGCATCCGCGACCTGGCGCGCACCATCGTCGGCATGCAGACCGATCCGCGCGAACGGGCGCGCCTGCTCTACGAATGGGTGTCCACACAGATCACCTATGGCGGCAACTGCATTGGCGTCGGCGCCGTGGTGCCGCGCGACACAGACCAGGTGCTGGACAACAAGATGGGCGATTGCAAGGACCATGCGACGCTGTTGCAGGCGCTGCTGGCCGCCGCCGGGGTGCGCGCCGAGCAGGTCCTCATCAACGCGGGCGAGCGGTATGACCTGCCGGCCACACCGGTCGTCTCCAGCGTGAACCACGTCATCAACTACCTGCCCGACTTCGGGCTCTATCTGGATGCCACGGCCAAGCAGGTGCCCTTTGGCTACCTGCCTGCCAATGCCTATGCCAAGCCGGTCATCCACGTGGGGGCCCGCAATGCACTGGCCACCATCCCTGCGGCCAGCGCAGACCAGACAGGGCAGCGTGTGCACACGGTGCTCAAGCTGGCCGTCAACGGCAGCGCCAGCGGGAGCCTGCGGGTGGATTTTCTGGGAACCCAGGCCGCCCGCATGCGTGAGTATCTGCGTGACCTGCAGGGCGACGCGCAGCGGGATTTCGTGCGCAAGGTGCTGGCCAGTGCGGGCTACAAGGGCAAGGGGATTCTGGACAGGGGCGATCTATCGGCCGACAAGGCGCTGTCGGAGAAATACAGCTTCGGCTTCAGCTTCGAGATCGACAACTACCTGCAAGGCGGCCCTGAAGGCGCGTTCGTGCTGGCGCCGGTGGTGGGGCTGCCTTTGTCGGTGGTGCGTTTTGCCATGCTGGAGGACATGACAACGCCCCGGCGCCAGGTGCGCTGCTATGGCTACCACAGCCAGGAGACCTACGACATCACCCTGGAGCCGGGCGTGGTGTTCACGCGCCTGCCGGAGAACCTGCAGACGAGCAATCCGCTGATCAACTACACCGGCAGCTACCGGCGCACCAGCCAGGGGGTGCAGGTCGAACGCGAAATCCGTGACACCACGCCCGAGGGCCTTTGCACCCCTGACTACATGGCGCAATGGAATGCCCAGGCCCAGCCCATCGCGCAAAGCCTGCGCGCGCAAATCTTCTATCAGCGGGGCATGGCCCCCAGCCGGGCCAAACCTGCACGCAGCCACAGTGCCAAGACCAAAGCGCGCGGAACAAAGAAAAAGAAGTAAAAATGCCTCTGGCGCTTGCTGTGAAAGCGCTGAAAGCTATAAAAAACAGAGCATTCAGAGGGGGCTTGCGCGGCGCTGCCAAGACGCTGCCAGCGCCAGACCCAGGACAAGGCCTACGGCATCGGCCAGCCAGTCGGCCCACTCGCCATGGCGCCAGCCGGTGGCAGCCTGGGCCAGTTCGATCAGCCCGCCAAACACCAGCAAGCCCGCCAGCACCTGCCAGCGGCGGCGCGGGTACGCCTGCAGGCCCAGCGCCGCCAGCGCAGTGAAAGCGAGCGCATGCTGGGCCTTGTCCCACAGGCTGAAGATCGGGGGCGGAAGGTAGTCGGTGGGCAGCAGGGACAGCACGGCCACGCACAGCAGCAGCGCCCAAAAGCCGGGACGGGCCACGCCGGGCGGCACCCGGGTCACGGCAGGCAGCGGCATCAGGCGCCTGGCGATGCTGGCAGGCGCTTTTCCAGCAGGCGCACCAGGGTGTGCAGCAGGCGGTTGGCGGGCGTGGCCATGCCCAGCGCCTCACCCCGGCGCACGATGAAGCCGTTGAGGTGGTCGATCTCGCTGCGCCGCCCGCGCGCCAGGTCTTGCGCGGTGGACGATATCTGGCCCGGCATGGAGGCTGCCAGCGGCAGCACCGCCTCGGCGGTGTCCTCGGGGAGGCGGATGCCGCTGGCCCGGGCCACGGCCAGGCATTCCTGCACGATGTCGTCCATCATCCGGGGGATATCCAGCCCCGGGCTGTTGACGATGTCGCCGTAGGGCAGGCCGGTGATGGCCGACAGCGGGTTGTACACGCAGTTGAGCACCAGCTTGGCCCACAGCGCTCCCGCCACGTTGTCCGACACCTGCACCGGAATGCCTGCCGCCGCACAGCTGCGGGCAAGGGCTTCGCTGGCCGGGGAGGGAGCGATCACCAGTTCGCCCCGGCCAAAGTGGCGCACATGGCCCGGCCCCGCCATGGCGGTGGCCACATACACCACCGCAGGCAGCACCGGGCGCTGCAGCACGGCCTGCAGGCGCTCGGCGTTGTCCACGCCGTTCTGCAGGCTCAGCACCGTGGCGCTTTCCGCCAGGTGCGGCGCCATGGCCCGGCCTGCGCTTTCGGTGTCGGTGGACTTGACGCAGAACAGCACGCACTGCGCGCCCTGCACGGCGGCGGGCTCCGTGCTGGCCTGCATGCGCACGTGTTCCCGAAAGGTCTGGGTTTCCAGCAACAGGCCCTGGGTTTGCACGGCCTCGACATGGGCGGGGCGGGCCACCAGCACCACATCGTGCCCGGCCCGGGCCAGCATGCCGCCGTAGTAGCAGCCCACGGCGCCTGCACCCATCACGGCGATTTTCATGAAAGCCTCCCGCGTGCCGTGGGGCGCAGAAACAAGGGGGCGCGTGGGAGTGGGGCGGTGTGCGCAAACATGGGTGCAGTGTAAAGGGCGCGGCCTGGCGCAGTACGCGGCAGGGATACGCTCGAAAACCCTGACTTCGCCGGGGTTGGCGGCCCAGCCTGTGCCGCGATAATGAGTCCATGGAACCCTCCGCTGATGTGCCGGAAGATGTCAGCCAGTGGACCGAAGGCGCTGACGAACCGCTGGCCGAGTTGCCTGCCATCGTTGATCTGCTGCGGCGGCGTTGTGCGATCGACTTCTCCGGGTACAAAACCTCCACTGTGACGCGCCGCATCCGCCACCGCATGGCGCAATGTGAGCTCGATGGTGCGCGGGCGTATGTACAGCGCCTGGACACGGATGAAACCGAGCGCAGCACCCTGTGCCGCGACCTGATGATCAACGTCACCGAGTTTTTCCGTGACCCCGAGGTCTTTGCACAGCTGGCCGACGAGGTTCTGCCTGATCTGCTGCGTGGTCGAGATGCCAGTGACGAGCTGCGGATCTGGTCGGCGGGCTGCGCCAGTGGTGAGGAGGCCTACTCGCTGGCCATGCTGGCGCTTGATGCTGCAGGGCGCATGGGCTTCCATGGCAATGTCAAGGTGTTTGCCACCGACCTGGCGGGTGACGTGCTGGCCGAGGCGTCGCGCGGAAGCTATCGCAATGCGACGATGGCGGCAGTCCCCGAGGGGCTGCTGCGGCGGTATTTTCTGCGCGAGTCCGAGGAGGGCGTGCGGGTCGACTCCAACCTGCGTCGGCATGTGGTGTTTGCACGGCACAACCTGCTGAGCGACCCGCCGTTCACGCGCATTGACCTGGCCGTGTGCCGCAACCTGCTGATTTACCTCAAGCCGGTGGCGCAGATCAAGGCGCTGTCGCAGCTGCACTTTGCCCTCAAGCCGCATGGTGTGCTGCTGCTGGGGGCCAGCGAAACCGTAGGCGCTTTCGAGTCGCAGGCGTTTTCACCGATGGACCGTTCGCACAAGCTGTTTCGCAAGCAGCCCATGGTATTGGCCCGGGCCATCGATGTGCCCACGATGGGCGCCAAGGCCGTGCCCGTGCAGCCTGAAATGGCGCTGCCCGATGTGGCGGGGCAGCCGCCGGAGGTGCTGGAAGCGGAATTGCTGGCCACGCGCGAACGCCTGCAGGAGATGGTGCTGGAACTGCAGGCCAGCCACGAGCGGCTGGATCTTGGCAATGAGGAGCTGACGGCCTCCAACGAGGAACTGCAAAGCACTAATGAAGAGCTCAAGTCGGTCAATGAGGACCTGTATGTGCTCAACCGTGAACTCGAAGACAAGAACGACGAACTGGCTGCGCTGAACCGCGACTACGACCACCTGCTCGACAGCACCGAGATCGGCATTGTGTTTCTGGATGCCCAGCTGCACCTGCGCCGCTTCAGCCCGGCGGTGGGTGAGTTTCTGGCGCTGCGGTCCAGCGACCTGGGGCGCCCGGTGCGCGACATCCACTACCGTATCGGATCGCAGAAGCAATTTCTGGAAGAACTTGAGCGCTGTGCCGCGACAGGCGAGCGCATCGAACATGAAATTGCCCTGAACGCCGGGCGCTGGGTGTACCAGCGCATGCTGCCGTTCAAGGAAGAAGGAGCCTTGGGCGACGGTGTGGTGCTCACGTGGACCGACATCAGCGAAGTCAAGCGCATGCAGTCGCTGACAGAGCAGTTGGCGGCCGACCGCACCCGCCTGATGGGCATCCTCGATCTGCTGCCCGACGGCGTGTATATCGCCAGCCCGAAATTCGAAATCGAATACCTCAACCCTGCGCTGGAGCGCGAGTTCGGCCCGGTTGCGGGCCGCAAGTGCCACGAATACTTCCACGGCCGGAATTCGCAGTGCGACTGGTGTACCAATGACAAGGTCTTTGCGGGCAACACGGTGCATTGGGAATGGACCTCGCCCAAGGGGCGCACCTTCGACCTGTTCGACATGCCTTTCCACAATCCGGACGGCACGGTCAGCAAGTTTGAGATATTCCACGACATCACCGACGCCAAGGACAGCCGCCGCCGCATGCAGGAGGCGGCCAAACTGGCCCGGGTGGGGCACTGGGAATGGTTGCTGGCCACTGGCGAATTGCACTGGAGCGATGAGACCCTGGAGTGTTTCGGCTATGCGCCCGGCAGCAAGGCGCCGACGTTTGAAGTTTTCTTGCAGCACATCGACCCGCAGGACCGGGCCAGGGTGGAGGTCGCTGTCCGGCAAGCGCTGGAGCAGCGCAAGGATTACCAGGAAGAGTTTCAGTTTGTGCGCGCCGATGGCAGTGTGCGTGTGGGGCTGGCGACCGGCCATGTCGAGTGCGATGCGCAGGGGCATCCGACCACGTTGTCGGGCGCCATGCAGGACATCACCGTGCTGCGCCAGACCGAGCAGCGGTTTCAGGTGGCTTTTCGGGCCAGCCCGCTGGCGGCGTCGATTGCGCAAGCGTCCGATGGCCGTTTCATTGAGGTCAATGGAAAATATGAAAAGTATTTTGGCTGGACGCGGGCGGATCTCATCGGCAGGTCCACCCTGGATATTGGTTTGTGGGTCGATCTGGCCTCCCGCCAGGCCTGGCTCGATGAGCTCAAGCGCGCGGGGACGGCGCTGGATTTTGAATCGCAGTGGCGCTGCAAGTCGGGCGAGATACGCCAGGTGAGCCTGTCGGCCGAGTTGATCGATATCGACAACGAGCCGCTGGTGCTGGCCTTCATACAGGACATCACCGAGCGCAAGGAAACCGAGGCGCGCATTGATTTTCTGGCGCACCACGATCCGCTGACCGGCCTGCCCAACCGCGTGCTGTTCCGCGACCGGTTTTCCCTGGCCACTGCATGGTCCGAGCGCAGCGGCTGCAAGGTGGCGCTGCTGTATGTGGACCTGGACCATTTCAAGACCATCAACGACACGCTGGGCCATCCGGTCGGAGACCAGTTGCTGCAGCAGGTCGCGCAGCGCCTTCGCCAGTGTGTGCGTGAAACGGACACCATCAGCCGCCAAGGGGGCGACGAGTTCTTGATTGCGCTGACCGATATCCATGACCTGGAAGCCGTCAGCCGAATCACCACCAAGGTCATTGATGCCCTGGGTGCGCCCTTCAGCATCGAGGGCCACGAACTGGCTGCGACCGTGTCCATGGGCGTGGCCGTCTGGCCCGACGACGGGCAGAATTTTGACGCACTGCTGCAGCGCGCCGACACGGCCATGTACCAGGCCAAGGCGGCCGGGCGCAACACTTACCGCTTCTATACGGCCCAGATGAATGCGCAGGCACTGGAGCAGCTCCAGCTGCGCACCGCCTTGCACTGGGCGCTGGACCAGCACCAGTTTGTGCTGCACTACCAGCCGCAAATCGACCTGACCAGCGGGCGAGTGGTGGGCGTCGAAGCCTTGCTGCGCTGGCAGCGCGACCCGCAGGAATTGTTGTTGCCGGGCCGTTTCATCGCGGCCGCCGAGGAGAGCGGACTGATCGTGCCGATCGGCGAATGGGTGTTGCGCGAAGCCTGCGTCCAGGCCGTGCGCTGGCAGCAGGCAGGGCTGCCGGAAATGACCATAGCGGTCAATCTCTCGGCGGTGCAGTTCCGCCGCAGCGACCTGTTGTGCACCGTCACCCGGGCACTGGTCGATTCCGGGCTGGATCCGGCGCGGCTGGAGTTGGAACTGACCGAATCGCTGCTGATCGACGACGCCGAGCAGGTGCTGGAGACCCTGCGCCGTTTCAAGGCGCTGGGGGTCTGCCTGTCCATCGACGATTTCGGTACGGGCTATTCCAGCCTGGCCTACCTCAAGCGGTTTGCGGTGGACAAGCTCAAGATTGACCAGTCGTTCGTGCGCGACATCGTCAGCGACCCGGACGACGCGGCCATCGTGCGCGCCATCATCAGCATGGCGCGCAGCCTCAAGCTCAAGGTTATTGCCGAAGGGGTGGAAACTGCAGAACTGGCCAACATTCTCAACCTGTACCACTGTCACGAGGCGCAGGGATACCACTATGCCCGCCCCATGCCCGCTGATGCGTTGGCGCAATGGCTTCTGGCCTACCCCGCCCGTGCGTAAAGGCGCTGGCTATTAGAGTGGAATCTCCACCCTGCAATAGTCGTCGGTGCGCATTGCGAAGGGGCGTAAACCTGCAGATACTGGGGGTTTGAAAACTCTCGCTCTGACATGGCCACAAAGAATCCTTCTCCCGAATTTCGCATCCTTGCCCTCAGTGGCGGGGGCTATCTGGGTTTGTACGCTGCAGTGGTGCTGGCCGAACTGGAAGAGCGCGTGGGCGAGCCGCTCGGGCGGCGGTTTGACCTGATTGCAGGCACCTCGGTCGGCGGGCTGCTGGCCATGGCGCTGGCCTTCGAGGTGCCCATGGCGGAGATCGTCAAGTTGTTTGTCGAGCGTGGCGAAGATGTCTTCTCGTCGCGCCGCCTGCCCGGTGGCGCCGTCACCCGCCTGATCGATCTCACCCGATCGGTGCTCGGACCCAAATACACCGGCGAAGCCTTGCGCCGGGAACTGGCCCGCCACATGGGGCAAAAAACCCTGGCCGATGCGTTGCATGCCGTTGTCGTGCCTGCCGTGGATGTCTCGCGCAGCGTCACCAAGGTGTTCAAGACCCCCCACGCCCAGGCGTCGCTGGGCGACGAATCCCTGAGCGCGGTCGACGTGACGCTGGCCACCTGCGCCGCGCCGGCCTTCTTTCCGTGCGTGCAGGTGGGCTCCACCCTGTATGCCGACGGCGGCCTGTTTGCCGTTGCGCCCGACCAGGTAGCCTTGCACGAGGCCGAACACTTCATGGGCGCCAAGCCCTCCAGGGTGCGCATGCTGTCGGTGGGCACGGCCACCATGGGCTACCAGCCGGCCGACAGCGTGGAAGCCGATGCCGGTGCCGTGGGCTGGCTGACCGACGGGCGCCTCATCCTCACCATGATCTCCGTGCAGCAGCAGCATGTGCAGGCCATCATGGAGGATCGTCTCGAAGACCGCTACCTGCGCCTGGATGCGCCCTGGCCTGCCCAGGCTGGCCTCGGGATCGACATTGCCACCAAGGCGGCGGCCAAGACCCTGATCGGACTGGGGCGCGCCACCTTGCAGCAAACCGATCCGGACCGTGTCGCAGCCTTTCTCTGAGCCAGGGCGAAGATATTTCATAAAGAAATGGCATGAAACGCACTACTGGCAATCGGTTGTAGCTATCAAAACAGGAGTTGTTTGCGGTCAGGCGTTCAAGGCGTTTTCCGAGGGGCGGCTTTACTTTTTGCGGGGATTGCAGGAGGATGGACGCATCCATCCGTTCACAGGAGAGAGTCCATGGAAGCCGTCCAACGCAGCCAGGATGCCGCCAGTCGTTACGCCGGAGCATCGGCATCCGGCGTCAGCCCGGCGGGTAGTGCCGCTGCCTACCGGCGCAATGCCAGCCTGGAAGCCGCGCCCTCTGAACCGGCAGACAACGAAACCACGGTGACCCTGAGTGCCCGGGCACAGCAACTGGCCACCCAGCCGCAGGAGGGGAGCACCCCAGGTACGGGCGCACCTGAGGCGGTGGACAATGGGCAGGCCGCGACCGAACAGATGTCGCTGCTCAACGCCCAGTTGCGACGCACCTATGCAGGGGCTGGCGGGCCCGGTTGAACGCCAGAACAGGGAGGGAGCATGCTATCGATTGCCAGCAGCAGCGCGGGTTCGGCCGCTTCAGGGGGGCAATTCCAGCTGCAGGCGGCGCGGCGCGCGGCCAGCCAGTCCGAGCAGACGGCTCGCGCCCTGGAAGCCCAGGCGCAGGCGGCCCAGCGCAGCGCAGACCAGGAGCAGGCCCGAGCCGACGGGTTGACGGACCAGGCTGCCCAGGCAGGTCTGCGCTCAGACCAGGCACGCCGCAATGCCGCATCGGTGGAAGCGGGCGCGCAGCGTAGTGCAGCAGAAGCCACGGGCCGCACCAAAGGCGTGTTGCTCGACACCTTCGCCTGAGCGTGAGGGGCGTTGCTGCGGCCCTACCGCGCCCGCAGTCCCTGTGCCAGAGCGCCCAGCGCGATGCCGCACAGCGCCCACAGCAAAGTCCAGTTGCCCGTGCCCAGGCCCGCGATGGCCGGGCCGGGGCATACACCGCACAGGCCCCAGCCCACGCCAAACAGCGCAGAGCCCAGGGCGGTATCGCGGTTCCAGGCGCTGGGGTGGGTGCCAAAACTTCCGCCCAGCAAGGGGCGCGACAGCAGGCGTGGTGCCAGCGTGTAGGCCAGCAGCGTGACCGCCACGGCGCCGCCCATCACCAGCATCAGGCCGAAGTCCTCAAAGCGCAGAAAACCCAGCACGACCTCGGGCCGCACCATGGTGGAGAGCGCCAGGCCGAAGCCGAACAGCGTCCCGGCCAGCAGCACAGCCAGAAAGCGGGGCAAGGACATGCGTTCGCCGGTCATGGCAGCCACCGTGCCACCAGGTTCGCCGTGAGAAAGGCCGTGCCCATGAAGGTCAGCACCGCCAGCAGCGAGGGCCACTGCATCGACCCCAGCCCGCAGATGCCATGGCCCGAGGTGCAGCCATTGCCCAGCCGCGCTCCATAGCCCGCCAGAAACCCGCCGACCAGCAGCTGCCAGACCGGCACGCTGGTCGATTGCGCCGTCCCCTGGGCCGCCAAAACCCACCACGCCAGCGCACCCAGCACCAGGCCGAGCGCGTACACCAGGCGCCAGCCCCGCGAACCGGTAAAGCGCGCCTGCTGGAAGAAGGGGCGTGGCACCACGAAAGACCAGGTGGAGGAAAACACCGTGCTCATGCCGCCCACCAGCCCCACCAGCACAAACAGCAATGCCACACCAGTGCCGATCAGCACGCCGCCCAGCAGGTAGTGCTGCCAGCCGAAGGGAAAAAGAGAGAGGGGCAGGGTCATGGCGAAAGCGGGCTTGGCGCGCAGCAGCGGGGGCTGTCTTTGCCCCGGCGCCACTGCATGCGTATCGAGAGGCCGGTCAGCGCGGCAGTACCGACCGGATGGTGTTGGCCAGGTCTTCCGCCACAAACTTGGCGACGTAGCCATCGGCACCGACGCTGCGCACGTGGTCTTCGTTGGCCGAGCCCGAGAGGGATGAGTGGATCAGCACGGGCAGGCCGCTGAAGCGCGCATCCTGCTTGATGTTGCGCGTCAGCGTGAAACCGTCCATCTCGGGCATTTCCAGATCGGTCAGCACCAGGCCGACCTTGTCCAGAATGGTCTTGCCTTCGGCTTCGGCGCTTTTTGCCAGGGCGTTGAGGCGCTCCCAGGCTTCCTTGCCCGATTTGGTCATTTCGTACGGGGCTTGCAGCACCTGCAATTCCTGCTCGATCAGCGAGCGGGCCACGAACGAGTCGTCGGCTGCCAGAATGATGCAGCCAGGCTTGAGCTTGAGTTTGGGCCCTACCTTTTGCGGGTCCACCTTTTGGTCATCCGAGGGCGAGACCATTTGCAGAATGGCTTCGACATCCAGCACCTGGGCCAGCCGGGTGCCGTCGGTATTGCCATCGAGCCGGGCGATGCTGGTCACCAGGTTGTGTGCGGCACCACTGGTTTCTGCCGACAGCACCTGCTTCCAGTCCAGGCGCACGATGTCTTCGACGGATTCGACTGCAAAGGCTTGCGTGGTGCGCGCGTACTCGGTCACCAGCATGATGTTCAGCCCGGTCTTGGGCGTGCAGCCCACGATGGAGGGCAGGTCCAGCACCGGGATGACCTGGCCGCGCAGGTTGACCACGCCCAGCGAATGGGGCGTGGCGCCTACGATGGGCGTGATGCTGGGCATGGCCACGATCTCGCGGATCTTGAACACGTTGATGCCAAACAGCTCGGACTGGCCCAGCGCGCTGTCGGCGCCCAGACGAAACAACAGGAGCTCGAATTTGTTGGAGCTGGTGAGGTTGGTGCGTTCGTCAACTTCGTTCTGGACGGTTTTCATGGTGGCTCACTTATGCGCAGG